>NZ_CACVBO010000001.1:613000-919500 GCF_902728235.1 Lentimonas sp. CC4 | reverse complement strand
GCGTGCCGTGTATTGAGTGCTTTGGCGATCTGATGGTTGCGTTAGTCTTCGTTTCGGAGGAATTCGATGAGTCGGTCGGCGGTCTTTGGGCCGATGCCTTCGACTTGGGTGATGCTTTTAGCGCTAGCGGAGCGTAGCTTTTCGATGGAGCCGAAATGCTGTAGGAGGGCTTGGCGCTTGGCGGGGCCGAGTCCTTTGAAGTCATCGAGGATCGATTCACGTAGTTTCTTGCTGCGTAACTCGGCGTTGAAGCTGTTGGCGAAGTGGTGCGCTTCGTCGCGAATGTGTTGGAGCATCCTTAAGCCCGGGGCGTGGTGCGAGAGGTTGAGCGGTTCGCGGCCGTCGCTGAAGATGATGGTCTCGTTCTTCTTGGCGAGGCCGATGAGGGCCGGCGGCTCGAGTCCCTGCCCTAGGAAGGCTTTGAGCGCGGAGGTGACTTGGCCTGCGCCGCCGTCGATAATGACGAGGTCAGGGAAGGGCTTTTCCTCGTCGTGCAGGCGGCGGTAGCGGCGGCCGACGACTTCTTCCATGGCGCGGAAGTCGTCGTTGCCGATAAAGGATTTGATTTTGAAGCGACGGTAGTTCTTGCGGTCGGGCCGGCCGTCTTTGAATGCGACCATGGAGGCGACGCAGAAACTGCCTGAAATGTGCGAGATGTCGAAGCACTCCATGCGCTCGGGGAGTGTCGGCAGGGCGAGGTCGATTTTGAGCTGAGCGAGGGTCTCGGCTTTGGGCGTCGGGTCGTGGAGCGGGCGCTCGAATTTACGGGTGCGCACGCTGGTTTGCTTGAGTGCGGTGATGCGGTCGCGCAGTTGGGCGGCCTTCTCGTATTCGCGTGCTTCGGCGGCGGTCTGCATTTGCACCTTTAGCTCGGCGAGCCATTCGCGGGTCTGGCCGTCGAGGAAAGCACAGGCGGCGTCGACGCGTTCGTGGTAGTCGGCTTGGCTGAGCTCGTTGGGGTGCTCGTAGATTTCGGCGCGGGCGTCGTCGTAGAGCCGCCATTGCTCGTCGCCGAGCTTGAGTGGTTTGGCATCGCTGAGGAGGATGCCGAATTTGCGGCGCAGTTCGTGGAGGGTCTTGCGCAGATGTGTGGAGTGGGCAAAGGGGCCGTAGTAGCGCGATTTACTGTCGGTGCGATTGCGGGTGAGCCGGAAACGCGGGAGTGGTTCGCGTAGGTCGACGCGCACCAGGAGAAAGCGTTTATCGTCGGTAAAGTCGGTGTTGTAGCGCGGCTTGTATTTCTTGATGAGCTGACCTTCGAGCAGCAGTGCTTCGGCCTCGGATTTGACGATGATCAGATCGAAGTCGTAGATCAGATCGATCATGGCGCGCACCTTGGGTTGTGAGACCATGGTCTTGCGGGAGGCTTGAAAATAGGTGGAGACGCGCTTCTTCAGATCCTTCGCCTTGCCGACGTAGATGGTCTGGCCTAGACGGTCCTTCATCAGGTAAACGCCCGGCTTGTGCGGCAGGCGGCGGACTTTTTCTTTGATGTTAATTTTGTCTGAATCTGGCATTTGTGACAATTTGATGTAGTGTCATTTGTTTAAGCAGTGTTGTTCGTATCGCGACAACGCTCAACTAACAACTCATGCCTAAACCACTTTCAGTCGAAGTCATTAATTTTGGAGACGAGCTTCTCGTCGGTATCCGCGAAAATGCTCATCTCACTTATTTGGGCGAGCAATTGGCGCGTCATGGCGTTTCGATTACACGAAGTCGGGTGCTGATGGATGATGCTGCGGAGATTCGTCGTGGATTCATGGAGGTATGGGAGTGTTCGGATTTGGTGATTACGACGGGTGGTCTGGGGCCGACGGCTGACGATTTGACGCGCGAGACGATTGCGCAGGTGCTGGGGGTGGAGCTAGTGTTTGACCCCGAGATTGAGGCGACGATCAAGGATCGCTTTGCGATGCTAGAGCGTAAGATGGGCGTGCATCATTTAAAGCAGTGCCATCGTTTTAAGGATGGAGAGGCGCTGCATAATGAGCGCGGCACGGCTCCAGGGATTTTTTATACTCAGAGTGGCAAGGTGTTGATCATGTTGCCCGGGCCAACGCATGAGTTGGAGCCTATGTTTGAGAAGCAGGTGCTGCCGCGGTTGCGGGAGGCGGGTTTGATCCGTGAGGCGCAGACCTATGTGCAGGTGCGCACGTCTGGGGTGGGAGAGTCGACTGTAGAGCAAAAGATGCAGCCGATTATTGAGGCGCATGCGGGACTGATCGTGGCATACTGCGTGCATTATTTGATGGTGGATGTGCGGCTGAGTTGCCGTGATGGTTCGCTCTCGCTGGATCAGTTAAAGTTGATTGGGCAGGAGGCACGCAAGGTGTTTGGGGCTGATTTCGTATGCTTTGGCAATTGTTCGCTCGCAAAGGTGGTATATCATGAATTGCGAGCCTTGGATCGAACCGTGGCGCTTGCCGAATCCTGCACGGGTGGTGCTGTTGGTGATGCGTTTACCAATGTTCCGGGCGCATCGAGTGTCTTTGCTGGCGGCGTTATCTGTTATACGGACGATGTGAAGGTGACGCTACTTGGGGTGCCGGAAGTATTGCTGGAACAACACGGCGCGGTGAGCCCTGAATGTGCCGTGGCCATGGCGTCTGGTGCGGCGGAGCGATTGTCGGCAGACTACGGATTGAGCGTGACTGGTTTTTTGGGGCCAGATGGCGGTAATGAGGCGAACCCGGTCGGCACGATTCACTTTGGCTACCATTCGCCTGTGGGCGTGTGGTGCAAGACGGTGCATTTCACCGGCGGGCGGCTTGATATGAAGGCACGCGCGGTGCAGATTGCATTGGACTGGATGCGCCGTAAGTTGCGCAAGTATAAGATGGAAGAGTTTCTTAGCTGTTGCGAAGAGGCCTGAGGGCAGAGACTTGAGGGCTGAGAGCAGAGACTTGAGACTTGAGAGCTTAGGGCTGAGACATGAGGGCTGAGACATGAGGGCTGAGAATAATTAAATGTGGCTTGGACTTCCGCGTTGCGCTGTTTGGTGGAGTGCGCACATTGGTGGTTTCTCCATTAGTCATTATTCATTTACTATTACGGCGCAGCCGTATTGCCCATGCCAGCGAAAGCCTTCACATTTATCTGCGGCGACGACGATTACCTTGTTTCTGAACAAGGTAAGGAGTGGTTTGCCGAGCAGACTAAAGATATCGCCGATGATCTTTCCAAGGAAGTGGTCGATGGACGTGCGGGGAATGTTGCGGAGGTGCAAGATGCGATCAATCGCTTCACGAGTGCGGTGCAGACGTTGTCTCTATTTGGTGACCGAAAGGTGGTGTGGTTGCAGAATGTAAATTTTATGGCGGATAGCCAGACGGGGCGCGCTCAAGGCACGCTGGATTTATTGGACAATTTGAAGGCGGTGCTGTCTGGGCTTTCACCTGATGCGGTGTCGGTGTTGATCACCGCGCAGCCTGTTGATAAGCGCCGTAGTTTCTTTAAGTGGTGTCAGAAGAATTCGGACTTTACTGCGTTGGCGGTCGATAAGAATGCGGCGACCATGTATGCGCGCATGATTCAGGAAGAGTGCGACAAGGCAGGCGTCACCATTAGCCGTAATGCGGTGCAGCTTTTGATCGGTAAGGTGAATGGTAACTCGCGCCTGATCGTGGCAGAGACGCGTAAGCTCGCGACTTACGTGAGTGACAGTGGTGAGCAGATCAGTGAGCGCTTGGTCACGGATCTGGTGCCGAACTTCGGCGATGCGGATTTCTTCGAAGCGGCAGATGCGTTTTATTCGTTGAAGCTGGATTGGACGCTGGAAGCATTGCGTCGACATTTCTTTACCAACAATGACTCGCGTGGGTTGCTGGGTAGTTTGCAGTCGCGCAATCGCTTGCTAATCCAGTTGCGCGTGCTGCTCGATGCTGGAGCGATTCGTCTCGGTGGGCGTGGCATTGCAAAGTCTGAGCTCGAAGCGGCGGCTCGCACCTATGGGCATCATTTCGGTGAGGATCAGGAGAAGAGTAATCTGAATGTCTTTACGCAAAACCCATGGTATTTGGGCAATCTCGCAGGCACGGCGACGAAGGTGCCGCTCAAGAAGCTGATTCAATTCCAGATTGCCTTTGCGGAGGCCTTTGAAGGTATCATCGAGCGCCCGAACGAACAGGAAGAAGTCTGCCGCGAATTGGCGGTGAAGTGCTTGAGCTAAGTGTTCTTATGAAAATCGCAGTAGCCCTACTGGCATCTAGTGTTCTATTTCTTCAAGGCTGTGGCTTGTTGGGGCACTCTCATTGCGGTCCACGTCATGCTGCCAACGCGCACGGTGCTGGAGTCGAAGTTGAGGTGCTGGCTCAGTCCGGAGCTTCATGGGATGGCGCGGCGTTGCCGGCTTATCCGACTGAAGCGCCAGAAGTAACAGTAAAGAAAGTGACCATCCCTCCGCATTCGAAGTTAAAGTGGCACCTGCACCCGTCGATCAATGCGGGGTATATGATCAGCGGTGAAATCGTTGTGATTTCAGAAGATGGTCAGGAGCGCATCGTTACGGCGGGCGAAGGGTTGATCGAAACGGTCAACACTTGGCACTATGGGCGTAACGATGGGGATGTGCCCGCAGAGATCGTGGTGGTATATGTCGGAGTGAAAGGCCGTCCACTAGCGATTCTCAAAGATGACGCTGACTAAGTTCGCTGCTTGGTGTGGTGTTGATACGCTAAACGTGGATTTGAGCGGTTTTTTGGTCGCATGAGGGAGGCAGAGGTGTATTTTTCTCCGTTTTCTCAAATTTAAGAATCTATGGAAAACATACCAAATGTATTAGCGGGGCGTTACGCCTCCAAGGCAATGTGCGCAGTCTGGAGCGCGGAAGGGCGCATCAAATTAGAGCGCGATTACTGGATTGCCGTGCTGCGCGCGCAGAAGGAATTGGGTCTGGATATTCCTCAAGAAGCGATCGACGCCTATGAGCGTGTGAAGGGTGAAATTAACCTGGATTCGATCAACGAGCGCGAAGCGATCACTCGTCACGATGTGAAGGCGCGTATCGAAGAGTTTTGCGACCTAGCAGGTCATGAGCACATTCACAAAGGGCTGACCAGCCGCGACTTGACTGAAAACGTTGAGCAGCTGCAGATCATTCAAGCGCTCGAAATCGTCCGCAATAAAGCGGTCGCGGCATTGCTCGCTCTGGCAAATCGTGCAGAGCAGTGGAAGTCCCTCGTGATTACCGCCCGCACGCACAATGTGCCGGCTCAGCCGACCACTTTCGGTAAGCGTCTCGCTATGTTTGGCGAAGACCTGCTCCTCGCTGTTCGCGAGCTTGACCGTATTATCGACAACTATCCGGTGCGCGGTCTGAAGGGGCCTGTTGGCACTCAAATGGATTTGTTGACACTCTTTGGTGGCGATTCCGCTAAGGTTGCGTCGCTTGAAGGTAGCATTCTCGATCACCTCGGTGTGGGGGCTGCGCTCGACACTGTCGGTCAAGTTTACCCGCGTGGTCTCGACTTCGAAGTCGTTTCCGTATTCGTGCGTCTCGCTTCGGGTCCATCCAGTTTTGCGAAGACACTCCGCATCATGGCTGGCCACGAGCTAGCGAGCGAAGGTTTCGCTAAGGGCCAAGTGGGTTCTTCTGCGATGCCGCACAAGATGAATAGCCGTAGCTGTGAGCGTATCAATGGTTTCGGAGCGATCCTTAAGGGCTATCTCACGATGGCAGGCGAACTCGCTGGTGATCAGTGGAACGAGGGCGATGTCTCTTGCTCAGTCGTGCGCCGTGTCTTCTTGCCGGATAGCTTCTTTGCGATCGACGGTTTGATCGACACATTCATCACGATCATCAATCAGATGGAAGTGTATCCTGCTGTCATTGCTCAGGAGAATGAGCGTTACGGCCCATTCCTTGCGACGACCACAGTATTGATGGAAGCAGTTAAAGCAGGTGCAGGGCGCGAAGAGGCGCACGAAGCGATCAAGGAGCATGCGGTGCAGACTGTGCGCGACTTGCGCAACGGCACGATCACCAAGAATGATTTGGTCGCACGCCTCGGCGCGGATGCCCGCCTCGGTCTTTCCGAAGAGCAGCTCGCTGAAATGATGGGTCGCGCTCAAGCGATGACCGGTTTGGCGACCATCCAGGTCGAGAATTTCTGCGCGACGGTTCGCGAAGAAGCGCAGAGTTTCCCAGCTGCTGCCAACTATACACCGGGCGCGATTCTTTAAGTATTGCGTTCAGTTCGGTCAAAATTACACACAACACACCTTTCAAATTAACAGAAATTATTACCTATGTCAGAAGAACTCGAAGGAAATTGCCTAGTCGCCCAATCCGGCGGCCCAACATCTGTCATTAACGCCAGCCTCGCGGGTGTCGTTGCCGAAGCGCTCAACCACGAGTGCATCGAAGAAATCTACGGTGGGGTGAATGGTGTCCTTGGCATCTTAAACGAGCAACTCATCGATCTCGCAGCAGAATCTCAGCAAACCATCCGTGCGCTTCGCCACACACCTGGTGCAGCACTGGGCACTTGCCGTTTCAAGCTCAAGAGCCAGCAGGACTACGATCGCGTGCTTCAAGTCTTCGAAGCGCACAATATTCGCTACTTCTTCTACGCGGGTGGCAACGACTCTCAAGATACTGCTGATAAGATCTCTAAGCTCGCTCAAGAGCGTGGCTACCAACTCCGTGTGATCGGTGTGCCAAAGACGATCGACAACGATCTCGTCACAACTGACCACACTCCAGGCTACGGCAGCGTGATCAAATACATCGCGACCACTGTTAAGGAAATCGCCTGCGATAATGCGGCAATGGGGCAATACGACCTCGTGCAAATCATCGAAGTGATGGGCCGTAGTGCAGGTTGGATCGCTGCCGGTGCTGCGCTTGCGAAATCTCGCGACGAGCCAAATGCCGCGCCACACCTCATCTATTTGCCAGAAGTCGCGTTCTCTCCTGAGAAGTTCATCTCTGACGTGCAACACGTGCTCCAGAAGGAGAAATACTGTGTGGTCGTTGTGGGCGAAGGCCTCGTCGATGATGACGGCAACTACATTTCGACAGCAAGCAAGGGTGCGGATGCATTTGGCCACTCGCAACTCGGTGGCGCTGGTGAATACCTCCGCGGCCTCGTTGAAGAGTCACTGCAAATCAAGGCGCGCTCTGTATCGCTGGGTATGTCGCAACGCGCTGCGGCACACTGCTCTTCGCAGACAGATAACGACGAAGCTTACCTCGCTGGTCAGGCTGCTGTTGAAGCTGCGATCGAAGGTCACACTGACAAGATGGTCACACTTGTTCGTGGCGATGGTGACACTTACACATGCGAAACAGGTCTCGCTCCGCTTTCTGAAATCGCCAATGGCGTGAAGAAGCTTCCTGAGAGCTGGATCAACGAAGATGGTGTCAGCATGAACTACAACTTCTACAAGTATGCATTGCCACTCATCCAAGGTGAAGTGGAAGTGCCTTACGAGAATGGCGTGCCAACGTTTGCAAAGCTTAAGATGGTGAAGATCCCTCGCAAGCTCGGCGCGCACTCCTTCGAGTAAGCCGTCGCTTTTAGCGTATTAATTTCAAAAAGCCCCGTTCGTAAATCGAGCGGGGCTTTTTTGTGTCGGTGCTTCGTCATTTTCTGGGGAAGCATCGAGATGTTCACATAAGAAGAGTGGTCGACTACAATGTTTCTATACTCACGCGCATCAAGTATTGTGATTTGTAAAATCGAAGCATCTGGCGTAGGGGTGCTGCTTGCCGTTTCGACAGGCTCAAGGCCCTGAGCTTGTCGACGGGCGGCACCCGCGAAGGCAGCTAAAGTTTTACAACTTCCTATGCGTGTGGCCTTTGCGCGGGCTTCGCAAGCAAAGCCCCTACAGCAAGATAGCGAAATCGCATGAATGCACTTTTCACAAATCATGATGCGCGTGAGTATAATAGAGAATCAGCTGTAGCGATGCGACGCAGTCGCGTCTGTTTTTGGGCACTCTACCTTGCAGTGATCGACCTCGCTGGCGCGAGTTCGCTACAATGTTTCTAGTCGAGAATCAGCTGTAGCGATGCGACGCTAGTCGCGTCTGTTTTGAGGACTCTACCTTGCAGTGGTCGACCTCGCTGGCGCGAGTTCGCTACAATGTTTCTAGTCGAGAATCAGCTGTAGCGATGCGACGCTAGTCGCGTCTGTTTTTGGGGACTCTACCTTGCAGTGGTCGACCTCGCTAGCGCGAGTTCGCTACAATGTTTCTGCTCCTCACCCCCGCTATTGGACGATGAACGCTTTTTTTGTAGGTGCGGCAGCTTCGCGCTTTAGCTGTAGTTTGCTCGGTTTAGAGGTCTCTGGAAGCGCGCTTCTACGGCAGCGCCTAGCTCTCGTTGTCAGCCTCGATCACGGTGTATCGTGATTTGAAATTGAGCGTCCGCTTGTCCGTGATGATTTCGAGGATGATTCCCTTGGTTGTGTTGGGACCGACTTCGCAGATGATCTTGTTGGGAGTCTTGCCCTTTGTGTCACTGTAAGCGGTGCCGACCAGCACGCCGCCTTGCTTGTGGAGGTCCTCTACGGTGACGTCGATCGGGAGCACGATTTTTCCCGTGTCGTTTTCAGACTTTTTTAGTGGCACATGGATGCTGTAGGTGGCCACTAGGTTGCCGTTCAGGGGCTTGAGCTCACTTACGGAGAGCTTGACCGAGGCAATGCCGACGCGGCACTTGCTGTCGTCAATTTTAAAGGAGAAATCGTGCCACGAGTTGAAGGCTGTGTGCCGACTGTGCGATCCGTGCGGTGCATGGGTTTCCGAAGCGTGAGCAGTTGGCTTAAGCTTCGGACTAAATAGTGCCAGCAGCGCACACCAGAAAAACATGAGACGTTTCATAGCCTCTACCTCGACGAGTTTTGTTGAAATGTCAAACGACTGGCTCGATGTCGCGCGTTTGTGACATCGAGCCAGGGTTGAAATACAGATTAGTCGATTTGGCTGAGCAACTTGAGAATGTTGAGCGACTTATCGCCGATGCTCTCAATGTTGTTCAGGATATCGATGTAGAGCATCTCAGACTTGATATTTGTTGGGTCACTCATGCGGCGCACGGCTTCCTTGCGGAGCTTCTTGCGTGATGCATCAATGGTGTCTTCGAGTTGCTGAGCGACTTCCATGTCTGCCATGCTGACTTTGCGGTTGAGGCTCTCAATGTAGAAACTCATGAATTGGTCCACCGGGCCGCTAAAGTTGCGAATCGCTTCTTGCGTCTCGGCTGGGAGGACGCGCTGCTTGTTGTATTTCTGTTGAGCGAGTCTTACCAAGTTGTAGGCGCAATCGCAGATTTCTTCCAGTTCGGAGACGACGCGCAGCATCACAGTGACCTCGTTCAAGCGTTCGCGACTGAGCTCAGAAGAGGTGCAATAGATCAAATACTGAGTGATGTCGAAGGCGAGTCGATCGCTCTGCTCTTCCATCGCTTTTAACTCTTTGACGCGAACTGAGAGGTCTTTGTCTGGGTTCTCGTAAACTTCGTTGAAGCCACTGAACATCTCGCGGGTGAGTTCGGCCATGCCTTTGATTTCACGCTCTGCTTCGGCGAGGTTGATTTCACCAGTTTGTGGCAAGTTTGGCGCTTGGTAATTGATGTGCTCGACCGTTTCGGACGTGGCTTTTTTCTCTTTTACCATCTTGGTGGCCAAGAGCGCGAGCTGCTTGACGAATGGAGTCTGCACGAGGATGTTAGTCAGGTTGAACATCGAGTGGAACAGCGCGAGTTTGTATAGCGTATTGTCTCCTGTTGGGGTCGCTTCCCCAGGGGTGAGCCAATGGATACTCTGGTTGGTTAGCCATTCGATGCCTTGGACAAATGGGTAGAATACGGCCAGCATCCAGATGACCCCGACGATGTTGAATAGAAAGTGGGCGCGAGCTGCGCGCTTGGCCTCGATCCCGCCTGTCATGGCCGCGAGATTCGCGGTGATGGTGGTGCCTACATTCTCACCAAGCACAATGGCAGCGGCATCTTCATAGCCGATCCAGCCTTTGGCGACTAGGGTCAGCGTGATTGCACCAGCGACAGAGGAAGACTGCACGACAACGGTCAAGATGACCCCGAAAAGAAAGAAAATACCTACCGAGCCCATCCCGTGACCAGTCCAGTCTGCAAGGAATGAGAAGATCTCAGGGTTTGACTTAACGTCAGGGACTGAGCCCTTGAGGAAGCTTAGACCGAGGAACAGGATGCCGAAGCCGATCAGTGCTTCTCCGGTATCGCGGATTTTCGGGCGCTTGAAGAAAATCATCGCTACGCCGATGCCCACGCAAGGAAGGGCGATCGAGTTGAGGCTGAACTTAAAGCCGAGGAAGGCGACGATCCAGAAAGTGGTGGTGGTGCCGAGGTTGGCGCCCATGATCATGCCGATCGACTCTCGGAGGGTCAGCAGGCGGGCATTCACGAAGCTGACGATCATCACCGTCGTTGCACTGGAGGACTGCACCAGCGTGGTCATGAGCGTGCCGCTGACAATTCCTGAGACACGGTTTCGTGTCATATTGCGAATGAGGGCACGAAGGCCTTCGCCAGAGACCTTTTGTAGGCCCTCGCTCATTACTTTCATTCCGTAGAGGAAGAGCCCGAGGCTCCCGAAAATCGCAAAAAATAAAGTCATCTAATTATCTCTGGTTTGATTGAGCGAGAAAACCAGAGAGGAAAGACCCTAGACCCTGAACAGCAATGTTAAAAAACCGCTCAAGTGTTACGGATGTGTAACATTTGAGCTAATTATGCCAGAATCGGGTCGAGTTCGGGTGCGTGCTCGTCGAGCGTTTGAGCCGCAGCGCTTACTAATGGATAGCGATACTCCTGACCTTGGAAATTTTGCATAATAATTTCTTTATCAGTGACTTCCTTGACGTATTCGGGGTTGATCGGGATTTTTCCGCCGCCGCCAGGCGCATCAATTACGAATTGTGGGATCGCGTAGCCGGTCGTGTGGCCGCGTAACAAACGCATTATTTCGATGCCCTTGCGTGGATCGGCACGCAGGTGGGCGCTACCAGTTATAAGGTCACATTGATAGAGGTAGTAGGGGCGCACGCGCATCATCAGGAGACGGTGAATCAGCGATTTCATCGTTTCGGAATCGTCGTTCACATCTTTCAGAAGGACCGATTGATTGCCAATGGGAACACCGGCGAAGGATAGTCGCTCGCAAGCATCACGTAGCTCGTGGCTGCACTCGTTCGGGTGGTTGACGTGAATACTCAGCCAGATCGGGCCGTGCTTTTTGAAAATCTCACAAAGCTCGGGTGTGATCCGCTGTGGTAGAAAGACTGGGATGCGAGAGCCGATGCGGATGAACTCGACGTGCGGGATCTTGCGCAGTTCGCCGAGCAGGTAGTCGAGTTTCTTGTCGGATAATAAGAGTGGATCTCCGCCGCTTAGGAGCACATCGCGGATTTCCGGATGCGTGCGAATGTATTCGAGGCCGTTGTCGAACTCTGGGTGGAAGTTGTAGTCCTGCGCATTCGAGACGAGGCGACTGCGTGTGCAGTAGCGGCAATAGGACGCGCAACGGTCGGTCACCAGAAAGAGCACGCGGTCTGGGTAGCGGTGCACGATGCCATCGACAGGCTTAGTGTTTTCTTCGCCGACGGGGTCGAGCAGTTCTTCGGGTGCAACCTGCATCTCGCCAGCATTTGGCACGACTTGTCGGCGCACGGGGTCATTCGGATCGCTCGGGTCGATCAGATTGAAGAAATAAGGCGTGATCGCCAGTGCCAACTTGTCTTTAGCAAAGAGGCAGCCTGCGCGTTCATCCGGTGTGAGCTCCAGGTATGTTTCTAGCTGCTCCAGCTTGGTGATGCGGTTCTTGAGCTGCCATTTCCAGTCGTGCCATTGCTCGGCAGGCACATCGGCCCAATGGCCTTGGCCGCGATGCCAATGAGTAAGTGAGTCGTTTGGATACATGTGAAAAGGAGCTAGAAGTCAGGAGCTAGAAGTTAGTTGTAGGGGCTTTGCTTGCGAAGACCGCTCCAGCTGAAAGAACTGGTGCTTTTGTATATTATTTTTGAGCTAAAGCTTGCCGCGTTATTCTATCTACGTATTCATATACTTAAATATGTCAATGCCAACACAGGAAACAGATCTCGATGTCCTCGCGAAGCAGCTTTGGGCGATTGGCGATCCCGTGCGCTTGCAGATCTTGCGGATTCTGCCGACGGAGCCGACTTGTGAGAACGCCTGTAACGTCTCGAAGATTGCCGAGCGCATCGGGCTTTCTCAGCCGGCGACATCGCATCATCTACGGATTCTTCGCCAGGCGGGAATCATCGCGAATGAGAAGAAGTGTCGTGATATGATCTACTGGGTGCAGGTCGATGCGTCCAGCGCAGTGACTGAGGCCTTGCGCGAAGTATTGCACGCTTCGGATTAAATCGGGGGAATTTTCTCTCTGTTTTGACTTTGGTGGGATATTTTGCATTGATTGCCGTTATGAAATCTGCCCTTCCTCTTGCTCTGCTCGCCACTGCTGGCCTCAGCCTACAGGCTGAATCTCCAAAGTTGGTGCTTCAAATCACGGTCGACCAATTGCGCGGTGATCAATTGACGCGTTTTATCGATCGTATGCCGGATGGCGGTTTCCAGTATTTTCTGGATGAGGGCATCAATTATGCCAACGCGCATCATCCACATGCGAACACCGAGACAATCGTCGGTCACGCGACGCTCGCGACCGGCGCGACGCCTTCGGTGCACGGTATGGTAGCTAATATCTGGTTTGACCGTGAGACCGGACAGACGACTTATAATATCGAAGATCCGAATTATGCGCTGTTGACGGCGGATGCGGATGTGGACGACGCGAATGAAATCGATCCGACTCAGCGCGCGGCGAATACAGATGGACGCTCACCACGAGCACTGCTGTCGTCGACCTTTGCGGATGAACTCGCGGTGCGCTCTGCGGGGCATGCCAAGGTCTTCGGGGTGTCTATCAAAGACCGTGGCGCGGTGTCGATGGCGGGGCATGCCGGCAAAGCATTTTGGTTTTCCAAGGCCGCCGGTGAATTTGTCACCAGCACCTACTACTATGATGCGTATCCAGAGTGGGTGACCGCGTGGAATGCATCCGACCCGCTCGAGCGCTATGTGGGGAAAGCTTGGGAGCTCTCACAGGACCAGAGCTCATATTTGTTTGGTGACCGCGATGATCAAGCGTGGGAGACTGCAATGCCAGGCTTCGGACGAACTTTCCCGCATCAATTTGGTGAGCGAGATAGTCGAGGGTTTACGACCTACCTGACCTTGAGCCCTGCGGGCGACCAAATCACGCTTGATTTCGCGAAAGCATTGATTGCGAACGAATCGCTCGGACAGGATGAGATCACCGATTATTTGTCTGTGAGCTTTTCGTCGACGGATTATATTGGTCACATTTTCGGGCCTTCGAGTTTAGAGGCGGAAGATAATTTGCTGCAACTGGATCGCACCATCGCGGCATTATTAGAGTATGTGGATGAGACTGTTGGCCTTGAGCATACATTGATTGCGTTGTCTGCGGATCATGGCGGCCCTGAAGCGCCGGGAGCTTTGCAGGAGTATGGCTTTGATGTGAATTATGTAGAGCCAGATACTTGGGATAAGGCGCCAGCTTTTGAACGCTTGAAGGAGCGCTTTGGCATTGGTGAGGAGTTGATCGAAACCTATGCACACCCATACGTGTATTTGAATCAGGATGTGTTGAGCGAAAAGGGGCTCGATAAAGCTGAAGTCGAGCAGGCGGTTGCTGAGGAATTAACCAAATTTCCAGGCGTGGCACTTGCGGTTTCCAGCCAAGCACTCGCGCGCGGCGAAACTGCGGACTCACCCGTTTTTCAGGCCGTGCTGAATAATTACCACCTCAAGCGTTCGGGCGATGTGTATGTCGTCTTTGAGCCGCAGTGGTTCATTGCCGATTTCGATGGCTTGCATGTCGCGTGCACGCACGGTTCCCCGTGGCGCTACGATACCTATGTGCCAGTCATCTTTGCGGGTGCGGATCTCGAGCCACAGACGATCCATCGTCATGTCAGCACCGTGGATGTCGCCTCGACGCTCTGTGCGTATCTCGGATTGCAGCCGACTTCGGGAAGTTCAGGCACGGTGTTAGAAGAAGTGTTGGGCGAGTAAGTGTTTCATTGTAGGGGCTTTGCTCGCGAAGACCGCGACTGCACCGCAACGCGACAAACGCCCAAAGCCCTTTCGAAACCACCACAACGCACCGAACCACCATTTCTTCCTCCACAACCGCTTGCACATGGGCGGGCTTCGCAAGCAAAGCCCCTACACTTGATCGCAGTTGGCACAGCAAATGCGATCCTAGGTGTGGACTCGCATTGATAAGCGGTTCTTAAAAAGGGGCGACACGAAGTGTTGGGCGAGTTAGCGAAATAAAAAAACGGCAGCCAAGCCGTCGATCTCAGTTCCCTCGTAGGGGCTTTGCTCGCGAAGCCCGCGACCACACAGCAACGCAACAAACGTCCAAAGCCCTCTCTAAACCACCACAACGCATCGAACAACCATTTCTTCCTCCAGAAGCACTTGGACATCCGCGGGCTTCGCAAGCAAAGCCCCTACGGAGGCTTTGCGCTGGAGCCGATCTAGAGCCGCAGACAATTCATCGTGATGCAAGCACGGTCGCGAGCTTCGACGCTATCAGCATATTTGGGTCTACAGCCACCGCCGGGTAGTGCAGAGGCAGTGTTAGCTGAAGTGCTGGGCGAGCCGTATTGATCGGGACTCTCAGTTGTTTCCGGTTATTCCGTAAATGATGATGCCGACGAACGAAGCGAGCATGAGGTAGCCGAGAATGAGGCCGATGAGTGCTCGCGTGCCACCTTTGGTGAATAGTCCTTGCTTGATCTTGGATCTCGCTTGGTGCCCGCATAGTAGCGCGGGGATGGCAAATAGGGGGAACAGTATCCATGACGCGATGCCAAATATTAGAGCGAACGTTGCAGAGGCCGGCGCTTTCTCATTTTGCAATGGGATAGGAGGTGGAGTGCTTGCCGTTGGCTCATCTTCACTCATTGCATTGAGTGGTATTGGGAAAATCTTAGCGTCGCTCTCTGGAGCGACGATACAGGGGCATATCGGTTGAGGTGAGTCTCCGCCTTGCATCAGACAGTCCGCAGTGAGCATGACGTCGAAGAAATAGACGGGTTTGCCTTGTGTGAGTGAGGCGGGCAAGGCGCGCATGCGGAAGAGCTGGAACTGTTCGTCTGCGAGCATATCTTGCAGCTGTTTGACGTCTGCTGCGGGGAGGTCGTCATAGTCTTCGTTGGCAATTTTCAGCATGATTTGCTGCGTATGTTGCTCGGATGCATCATCGCCTCCAGTTCCGGCAATGAGTAATGCTGGTGCGTGATCGATTTTACCGCGCGTAAGTTGGGAGTTCGCCATCACGATATAGGCCATCTCGACCTTACCCTGATGTGCGACATCGAGCAATGCGCTCTGCATGGTTTGGTTGGTGCCGCGCACCTTCGCGGGGTAGACTTTAGCGGCGTAGGCGTTAAATTTTCTGCTGTTGAGAAAGCTGACTACGTTGGTGCGTAAGGCCTGCCGTCCTTCCGCTGTCATTGAGCTCTCGTTGTTTGTGGCGATTGGCTTGGGCGCGGGGTGCGGTTCGAGTCCTGCAAGGCGGGCTCGAATTTTGTTGGCTTGTTCCGGAGCCATTCGAGGCAGCATGGCTCGGAGGGTGTAGTTGCCGACCATTTGACCGTTTTTCATATACATCCAATCGGTGATTTCCGCTAATGAGGCAGAATAGGTTTGGCCGACGGTAATATTGGTTACGTTTCGTGGTTCACTTTCGAAGGTGCCAGTGAATTTGCCATTCGCGTAGCTGGGTTTTGAGAGCCACATGTGCTCGGTTTGGTCGTCGTCGTCGACGATTTTAACTTTTACGGTGAACGCTTCGAGTTCTCCGCGAAGGAAGCGCTCGGTTATCGCAGGCAGTTCGAGTCGCGCTTGTGCGATCGCCTCATCCATCGAGGTATCCGTATTCGGCACAGAGGTAATTCCAACGCCTGTGATGATCGTGCTGCGCACCCAATCGACAAAGATGAACGGATCGATTTCGAGCGAGACCTCTTGGTCGATGAGGCCTTCATCTACAACTTCTACGATTGCGAGCTTTTCGCCTGCTATGACACCGACAAAGTAACGCACGGGGAGTTGCTCGACCGCATCACTCTGCAGGTTAATGTCATGACAAGGGCCAACAACACTGGCTGCGTAGACGGGTTCATTCATGCCTGCACCCGGAGGGAATTGTATTATCGTTACAATGTAGCCTTCCTCTTGAAAGGAGCGTGCTTCCAAGCCATCTGCAGGAACCGCTTTGCCATCGAGGGTGAATTGCTCGTATACACGCGTCCATGCATCTTTAAACGCTGTCGTCGCCGTGTCAGGGGCTGCCATGTTTAGGTAGCTACGTTTGCTGCCACCGTATAGCATCGGAATAAAGGTAAATGCGAAATGGGTTCTCTGATCGTTTGGAGTCGGGGCTGTCATAGTTCGGGTGATTGCATAGCTTGATCTCGATAGCTTCAAGCGAAAATGCGGTCTTATTCGTTAGGGGAAATTCTAACTTTTTGACTTCGTAGCAGGAGCCTCCTAATGGACGAGCCTGTGCCGAGCTTTCAACGCAACTATCATTCGTAGGGGCTTTGCTTCCTCCTTCGCCAAGGCTACGGCGGACAGGTGCGAAGCCCGCGAGAACACAGAAACGCCCCAAACGTCCAAAGCCCTCTCGAAACCACCACAACGCATCGAACCACGATTTCTTCCTCCACAACCGCTTGCACATACGCGGGCTTCGCCAATTCGGCAGGCTCATGGTTTCGGACAAGCAAAGCCCCTACGCTTGATCGTTTATTAGCAGTTATTGAAAAGGGGCGATCAAAGTGTTGGGGAGTCAATGTGTTGAACAAAAACTGGAGCTAAAGCCGTCGATCTCAGTTCCCTCTTCGGGGCTTTGCTCGCGAAGCCCGCGACCACACCGCAACGTGACAAACGTCCAAAGCCCTTTCGAAACCACCACAACGCGTCGAACCACCATTTCTTCCTCCACAACCGCTTGCACATCCGCGGGCTTCGCGAGCAAAGCCCCTACGTCTGATAGCGCACAAAAAAATGCGAGCCCCACTGGGACTCGCATTGATAAGCTTGGTATTAAAAAGCGGCTTTAGTTGTTCGGCATTTCGAACAAGCCCTTTTCGGTGATCTGCTTGAGGATCTGTAGTGCTTTGAGCGACTGGTAGTTGATGTTACCCGCGTTCAGCGCCTGGCCTTCTTGGAATGGGTAGCCATTCAATGAACCGAGGAATGTTTGGATTTCATCCTGAATCGGCACGAACAGCCACATGTTGTCGGCCATCCAGCGGAGATACATGCCAGAGTGTTCCCATGCGTGCTCATACGGGTCGGCCTTCAAGTTGATGATGAGTGGCCATGAGGTTTCGATGCGCTGGGCGTCGGTGATGTTACCTTCGAGGATCGCGAAGTGCACCTTCCAGTCGTTCCAGCGGATCGCGTTGAGCTCGCCGCCTTGACCGAAGTAGAAGATTTGCGAGCGAGGGCCTTCGTCGACTTCACCACTGAAGTAAGGCAGGAAGTTGTAACCGTCGAGATGCACCTTCCACTCGGTGCCGTTGGCTGTATAACCTTCTTTGAGCTTCTCTTTGATTTCTGGCTGACCAGCGGCTGCCATGAGTGTTGGAATCCAGTCTTCTTGAGAGATGATATCGTTGATCTTAGTGCCGCCTTTGATGACGCCAGGCCATTTGACGATCATTGGCACGCGGAAGCCACCTTCCCAGGTCGTTCCTTTTTCGCCCTTGAAGGGCGTGATGCCGCCGTCGGGCCATGAAACGGTTTCAGCGCCGTTGTCGGTGCTGTAGACGATGATGGTGTTATCGGTGATGCCGAGCTCGTCGAGTTTGGCGAGTAGTTGGCCGACATGTCCGTCGTGCTCCACCATGCCGTCCGGATAGATTCCGATGCCAGTGACACCCATGGACTCTTCTTTGAGGCGAGTCCAGACGTGCATGCGTGTGCTGCTGAACCACATGAAGAATGGCTTGTCGGCTTTGTTCGCGCGTTCAATGAAGTCCAAGCCGTTGGCGAGGAAATCATCGTCAGCGGTTTCCATGCGCTTGCGCGTCATGGGGCCAGTGTCTTCGATTTTGCCGTCGGCTGTCGAGCGGATCACACCGCGTGGGCCGTATTTTTCCTTAAAGGCAGGGTCTTTCGGATAGTAGTAGCCTTCTGGCTCTTCTTCCGCATTCAGGTGGTAAAGGTTGCCGTAAAATTCGTCGAATCCGTGCGCGGTGGGTAGGTGCTTGTCTTGGTCGCCAAGGTGATTTTTGCCGTATTGAGCGGTCATGTAGCCTTCTTCCTTGAGCAAGTCACCCAGTGTGGGCGCCCAGTCGGGGATGCCGTGGTCAGAGCCAGGCATGCCGATGGTGAGCAGGCCGGTGCGGAACGGGTGTTGGCCTAGGATGAAAGAGGAGCGGCCGGCGGTGCAGCTTTGCTGTGCATAGGAATCAGTGAAGAGCGCGCCTTCATTGGCGAGGCGATCGATGTTGGGCGTCTGGTAGCCCATGATGCCGTGATTGTAGGCGCTGATGTTGTGCACGCCGATGTCGTCGCCCCAAATGACGAGGATGTTCGGCTTATCCGCCGCGTAGAGTGCAGTGCTGCTGAGCGCTGCGATGGTCAGGCCGACGACTTTCGTCAGCCTCGATGTGTGGATATACTTCATGTTTTTTGGTTATTGGTGATTGAGAGTCAAATGAGTCGCTGCAGCTGAGACGCTGCCGATTGAGCCTAGAAGGTCATGTTGAAATTTAGGGCGTAGAAGTGAACCGCGTTGGTGCTGTAATCACCTTTGAGGTCTCCGCGCACGGGGTTGCCTGTTACGTCTACTTCAGCACTACCCAGGTCCATATATTCATAGGCGAGGCCGATAGAGATGTTTTCCTTCCATTGGTAGTTTAGGCCTGTGGCAAAACGCCAGATGCGATCAAAGGGGATATCAGGAGTGCGGTTTTCGGCTTTGTCGATCGGTGAGGTGTCGTGACTGATGCCAACCGACCAGCGTAGCTCGGGATTGATTTGATATTGAGCGCCAAGGGCGAAATGCCATGTGTCGTCAAACTCGAGATCTTTTTCGATGTCGGCCGGGTTGGGGCTTGTGATCGAGATCTCTTGCTTACCGAACTCGCTCCATTCTTGCCAAGCGACACTCGCCATGATCGTCCAATCGTCGTTTAGCTGATGATGTAAGCCGAGGAGGATTTGTTGTGGCACGTTCAGCTCGAGGTCTGCTTTTGTCCCTTCTAGGCCTGACAAGGCAGGGCCTAAGTTTGAAAATTCGAGGGCATCTTCAAACTCAAGGTCGACTTGCGAGCGGTAGGTCAGACCGATACGCGTGTCTTCTGTCAGTTCGAACATGATTCCTAGGTTGTAGCCGGCACCGAAGGTGTCGTCTTCAAGTTTGAGCTTTCCGTCGCCTTGGCTTGGGTTGAGCACGTTCTTGACTGCCGCGCGCTGGTCGAGTGTGGAGTAGAAAAAATTTGCGCCTCCGCCGATCAGCAATTGGTCGTTGATACGATAACCGACAGACGGATTGAGCCCCATGGTGAGGAGTTCAGCTTCAGTTACATAGTAGCGTCCTTCCCAGTCGTCGCCGTAGTCCAAGCCAAGTCCGAAGTAGGATCCGAAGCTGAGCCCGAAGGCCAGGTCATCGCTATATTTGTGCACGTAGGAGGCAGTGCCACTGGGGATGACTCCTCCAGCATTGCCCCCGTTGCCGCCCCCGTTGACCTTCGTCTCGCTATCGAAGCGGCTGTCTACGTAGAGAATTTGAGAGGTCACGACGAGATTATCTTGTTCCGTCAAGAGTGGCATGCCGGCTGGGTTACCACTGGCGATAGTCGCATCGCCAGCTGTGGCCGCGCGACCAGCAGTGGCTACCCCGAGATCTTCGGTTCCAGTTTCGTGAAGCCAGAGGCCTGCAGCTTGCGTTGATTGAGCGGCTATAACGCTAGCGAGGGTAAGGGGAATAATGTAGGTGCGTAGCATGCTGTTTATTGTTTTGAAGTGTTAGATTAGATTTTGAGGCTTAAATTATGTGCTGTGTCAGATGATATCGAGCACGATATCTATTCGTTCAGCTGTGGGAGGCACTTCTGTGCTTTTGATAAATGGTCAAATTGCCGTGTGATTACAAGTGCTTGCTTTCGTGCGTGCCGAAGCGCTTTCACCAATTTTCGGCGTTGATCTGGGCTGATTGACGAACCGGGATCGCGGATCCATGCCTCGGCCAAGGTTGCAGTGTTTTTGTCAGCATGTGTTTTAAAGAAGAGGCTAAGTTGTCGCGGCTGCGTGGGGAGGCTTTCTAACCAGAGAAAGGAGGCGTTGAGAATTGCGGATACGTTTCCGTTTTGCGCTTGTTTCAATAGCTGGTTGAAGAGGGTTCTCTCGGTATTAGAGTTACGCTGGGTCTGCGCGCGGCGCACGATGACGATGGTAACGACGATGCAAAAGAGTATAACAATCGACCATTTCCAGTGTGCTGTGCTGCTTGCTTCATTTGAGTGTGCATGGTGTGTCATGCCTCCACTTATTTGGATTTGTCTGCCTTCAAGGGTGACCGTTGTTAGGGTTTCAGTCTGTGTGTCCCACCACTGGAAACTGTAGTCCGGTAATTGAGCGGTGCCGTTGGCTTCGAAGAGGTAGGTAATCGACTCGTTGCGTAGTCCAAGGGGAGTCGACCGTTCGGTCGTGTCGCTGAGCTCTGGTGTTTCGGGGTAGTTGCTGAGGTATTCGATGTCTGGATACGCGATAGTGGGTAGGAGCATCGCTGGTAAATTGTCGGCCCTTAGTTGAATGCTGCGTTTCAGTGCATCGCCGACTTTGAAGTCACTGGCATCGGAGCTCCATGTTTGCGTGGCGGTGAATTTCGACGAGGCGACGAAGCTGTGCACATTTTGCACGCCTGCAGGGAGTTTGGCTTCGATTGAGCGTGGTTCGGTGGTGACGACTTGCTCGTTGGTGCCTGCACCGGCGCCCCAGGTTTGTATTTTCACGGGGAGTGAGAGCGCTGGGATTTCAATGCTACCATCGCGCTGTGGGTAGAGTGAGAGCTCATAGCGTTGTCCGGAGTAGTCGGCACCTTCGATTCTTTCTTGTAGGCGCACGCGGCTGTTACCCGAGGGAAGTAGGTAGCAGTTTGGTATTTCGACGGCGTCAATGTCGCTGATCTGCGCCCAGCCGTCTTTGCCCAGCACGTCGATTTGGAGTGTCATGCGTTGGCCGACCCAAACCGATTCCGGACTGATGTTGGTGCGCACGACGATGTCTTCGGCTGCGTGGAGGGACAGTGAGAATAGCAGTAGGAGTAAAACGTAGGGGCTTTGCTTGCGAAGCCCGCGGATGTGCAAGTGGTTACGCGGTGCAGTGAGTGGTTCGAAGCTTTGTGGTGGTTTCGAAGGGGCTTTGGACGTTTGTGAGGTTTTCGCGGTGTCGCGGTCTTCGCGAGCAAAGCCCCTACGCTGGAGGGAATTGCTTGGGGCGATGCGGTGGTTGCGGAGGGCTTTGGACGCTTGGGAGTTTTTCGTGGCGTCGCGGACTTCGCGAGCAAAGCCCCTACAATTTGATGGTGCACTCATTGCTTTGCCTCCTTGCTGGCTTGGTAGCTGAACTTGGATTTTAGGAAATCGGCTGGGTTGGTTTGCACCTGGCGCAGCCAGACGGCGCGGAGTTCGGCGTCGCTGAGTGGCGCGGCGTCTTCGACGATTTCTGTCTGGTCGTTGGGAGTGTCGCTGGGGGGCTGGTTGGAGATGATGGTGTCATCCGCACCGAGCTTGCCGCCGGTGCCTTCGCCGCCTTGGAACTCGAGTAACTTGGCGCGGGCGAGTGCGATGCCGCGATTGGTTATGGCAGCTTCCCAATCCGGGCGTAGTTCGAGGGCACGACTATAGCGATCAGCTGCGGCGGTATAGTTGCCCTGAAAAACGAGTGCGTTGCCGTGGTTAAAGCAGCCTTCGGGTGTGTCGTAGCCTGCAAAAATGTTGGCGGCGGCTTTGAAGTCGCCTGCGCGATAGAGGGCGATGGCTTGCCATTCGCTGTTGGTGAAGGTTTGGGCGGCTTCCTTGTATTCACCTTTTGCATACAGCTTGTAGGCAAGGTCGTCGGGGCGCCGAATGTTGCCAGCATCGGTAAACAGGCAGGCTGCCAATATGAGCATTGTGATTCCCCAGGCACAATAGATGAGTCGACGTATCATAGCTGCCAGCCCTTTCTAAAGTTGAGCAAATAGAGTAGGGCGAGCAGCGGTAGCAGTGTATAGCCGCCATCTTGCCAACGGTTACCGAGGGCATCGTTGCTGGCGTTGGCAAAGTCGGATTGGGCACGGCGGGCGATTTGTTGCACGTCGGTGTCGTCGATGCTGAGCTTGGTGACGGAGGCATTGAGTTGGCGCGCTGCGGTCTGTATCTCGGGTGTGACTGGGGCTTGTGGTGACTGGATCGACCAGAACTGCACCGGCAGTGGACTGCTGAGGCCGTCGCTTTGAGTGACGCTATCGGTGATGACTAGAATCGAGCCAGCCATGTTGGCACGTTCGAAAAAGCTGTGTGCGAGTTGGAGCGCGTCGCCTAAGGCATCGCCATCGCGGGGCATGATCTCGGGGCTGAGGCTTTCAGACATGGTGCTGATGATGCGGTCATCTTTCGTCAGCGGCATGACGAGGTGCGCGCTGCCATTGTAGGCAATCAATCCGGTGGCTGTGCCGGCGCGTGCTTCGAGTAGGTCGCTGAGTTTGTGCCGCGCGCGCTCGAGTCGCGTGGGCTGCACATCGGTCGCTTGCATGGTCGGGCTGACGCGTAAGATAACGAACAGGCCGGCTTGGGCATCGGCAAAGGGCGCGGGTGTTTGTTTCCAGCTCGGACCCGCGAGTGCGAGTATCGATAATACGAGTGTGGCTGCGAGTAAGTGAGGTGGTCGGAACTGTTTGGTCGAGTTTGCATCAATTAGCAGGTGCTTGAGCAGGTGCGGATCGACGGACTTCGCAAGATTGCCGAGTGAGGTGGATTGTTGCCAGGCGCGTAGCCACAGCAGTGCACAGGGCAGGATCGCAAGTAACCACCATGGTCGTAGAAAGTGAAAGTCAGCCATGTTGCGCCTCCTTTCGAGTTGAGCTGAGTAGCATTTGAGCGCAACTGAGCGCTAGCATCGCTGCGAGTGGCCAGTAGAACAGATCGCGGCGTGGGCGATAGGTTTCGGACTCGATGTCACGTGAGTCGATACGGTCGAGTTCGGTGTAGATGGATTCCAGTTCGTCGCGATCATTGGCGTGGAAATACTGTCCGCCGGTGGTCGATGCCACGGTGGTGAGAGCGTCTTCGTCGAGCGCATCTTCGCCAGTCGTGGTGGGGTCGCCGACGCCGACGACGTGGATCTGGACGTCTTGGTCTTTAGCAATTTTAGCGGCTTCGGCAGGTGGCACTTTACTGCCGGTGTCGTTGCCATCGGTCAGTGCGATGATGACGCGGTCTTCGACTTCGCTGCGTTCAAACAGAGTAATGCCTAAGCCAATCGCATCGCCAAATACGGTGCGCGGGCCGGCCATGCGGACAGTGGTTTCTTCCAGTAAGATGCGGCAGGCATCGAGGTCTTGAGTGAAGGGCACCTGCACGAAAGGGGCATTACCAAAGACAATCAGCCCGACGCGGTCGCCTTGGCGGCGCTCGAGGAATTCATCGAGCACCGATTTGACGGCAGTCAGACGGTCGATTTTTTCGCCGTCGGGCGCGGTAAAGTCACTGGCTTCCATGGAGCCGGATAGATCGACGATGAGTAGCAAGTCACGGGTTGGTAAGGTCTGCGAGATCGGCTCTTCGAGGAATTGAGGGCGTGTGAGTGCCAGCACGAGTAAGGTCCACATTGCCCATGTGAGTGTGAGTTGGCTGCGCGATTGTGGCGCGGCCTGTTTATTGGGAGCGTGGCTGCCTTTGAGTAAATTGACGACGCGCGCATACCACGGTGCCCAGAGTGCGGGCTTTTGCGGGTGGTAGGCTGGCAGTAACATACGCGCGATGAGCGGCAGCAGTAGCAGCACGAGCAGCCAAGGATATGCGAGTAAGATCACTTGGCAGCTTGGGCTTGGTGTTTGCGAATCCATGTGCGAGCGCTGGCACGAATGGATTCGGTGGCGGGCGTGGCTTCGTCCGATTGACTGAGTGGCTCGAATTGTTCGCCAGGGCAGGTGGCCTGCATGAACCGTATCCAGTCCTCACCATGGAGGGCGGCGACCTGTTCCCGAGGGAACACGGCGAGCGCAACGCGTTTGAGCACAACGTTAATTTCGTAAGCGGTCGTGGCCGATTCCAGTAGTGTGAGTCCTGCGCGACGGTAGGCGTTGCGTCGGCGCGATTGAGTGATGCACCATGCCGCGGAGATCAGTAGCATGAGAACCAGGGCGATGAGTATCCAAAACCCGCTGGCCGGTGGCCAGAAGCTAGGGGCAGCAGGCACGACGATGTCGTGCAGATTGCTGAGGCTTTGTGAGTCGGGTTCCAAGGGTTCGGTTTTAATTTGTTTAAATCGTAGGGGCTTTGCTCGCGAAGACCGCGAATGTGCAAGTGATTACGATGGACGGTGAGTCCTACGGTGCGTTGTGGTGGTGGCGAAAGGTTTTTTGGCGCTTGGGATGTTTCGTGGTGTCGCGGGCTTCGCAAGCAAAGCCCCTACGTATTGCGTCCTAAATCATTGTCGATGATTTCTTGGAGTGTCGGTGTTTCGGAAAGCCATTCGGGTTGTGGGCCTTGGTTGCTGTTTAAGGCTAAAGTGAATTCGGGCGTATAGTCGCGACTTAATCTCCAGTGCGGCCATGTCTGGTTGATTGATAAGAGCTGCTTACGGTATGGGTTGAGGAAGATATATTTACTGAATGGTTCCAGTGCGTCGTCGGCGCGAAGGCGATGGTCATGGTAGTTGCGCTGCCATGTGAGCTTTGCTTGCTCCATCGCACCTTTGGTCTTTGTTTTGAATTTGCTGATGATTTGAGCGAGTGTGAGTCGTGTGCCTAAAGTGCAGAGCCAATGAATGTGATCGGGCATGATCGTCGCGCAGTGAAAGGTGTAGTCGTGGGTGGAGTGCTGTGCGCGCCAGGCATTGAGGATGGCGGTGGCAGTTAATGGGTTAGTGAGGTTTGTTTTTCTGGATTCGGTGCAGAGTGTCATGAAATACCGCGCATGTGGAATGGAGACACGACCGATGCGTAGATTGTCTGTTTTACGTATGGGCCGTGGTTTCATTTTTTTGTGATTCTTTTTTTTGTAGGGGCTTTGCTCGCGAAGCCCGCGAATGTGCAGGTGGGCTCGGTTGTTCGAGAAGGTGGGTGCTTTGTGGTGGTTTCGAAGGGTTTTGGTGGTGTGTGGCGTTGTGGTGTTGTCGCGGGCTTCGCAAGCAAAGCCCCTACGTTTTCTTTAAAACGGGCACGCCTAGTTGGCGGCGTAGTTGGGTCACGGTGTCTTCGCCGTTGCTGATCATGAGCATGGGCGCGGCGAGTCGGCGTAGGTGCTTTTCTAGTTTGTGCTGTTCTAGGTCAAAGTCGGATTTTAAATGGTCGCGGGTGGTTTTGTCGGTGAAGTTGACTTCGGTTTGCTGTGTGCCATCGGATACGTTGAGTGCATCATTGAAGGCGTCGATGCGTGAGTGGTCGTGAGTCATGAGGGTGAGCACGTCGTTGTGGGCGGCCATTTGCGCGACGAGGCGTTCGCTGTCTGCGTCGACACCGGCCATGTCGGAGACGATGACAATTAATACGTCGTGTGTGGCGATTTGAGCGGCGCGGCGGAGTGCGTTGTTGAATGCATTGGGATTGGGCTGCTGGTCGGCGTCGACTTTGAGTGCGTGATTCATGCGCACAATATGCCCGAGAATCGTCATCGCGTTGGCTTCGCTGCGTTGTGGCCTGACGGCGGCGATTTCGCTATCGTTGAAAACAATGGCGCCCGCACGATCGCCGGATGCGAGGGCACGCCAGACGCCGACGGCGCCGCACTCGGCGGCGGTGACGGATTTCATCTGCCGCTTCGTGCCGAAAAACATGTTCTGCCGCTGGTCAACAATCATCAGCACGGCGCGGTCTTTCTCTTCGGCGCAAACCCGCACATGCGGTTGGCGGGTGCGAGCCGTGACTTTCCAATCCATGGTGCGCGTGTCGTCGCCAGGCAGATAGCGGCGGATTTCGACGAAGTCCATGCCGCGGCCGCGTAGTTTGGAGCCATAACGACCACTGAGCACGCTGGAGACTGGCTGCGTGGGGCGTAGCGAAAAGTCCTGCGTCTCAAAGCGGAGCCGGATGAGCTGATCTAGCTCTGCGTAAGCGCCGGAGGTCGATTCGGCTTTGGCTTTCTTACGCTTTAGTAGGTTCCAGTTCATTTGTTAAGAGAGCTGAGAGCTGAGACCTGAGAGCTGAGACCTGAGGTGGGAGGGCTGAGAGCTTTGTAGGGGGCGTGCTTGCGCGAACCGCGAAGGCAGGAGACGTTACGAAATTTCGTGTGCCTGTCGGCAGTGCGCGGTCTTCGCCCTTCGACAAGCTCAGGGCCTTGAGCCTGTCGAAACGGCAAGCAAAGCCCCTACGTTGGGGGCGCGAACTCTCTTCGATATGCTGTTCACAAATCATGACCGGTGGTAGGAGAATTACGCAATCGCGACGTTCTTTAACAACGTATCGATGACGTCGTTGGTGGTGACGCCGTCGGCGTTGGCTTCGAAGCTGAGCACTAGGCGGTGGCGTAGGCAATCGCCAGCGATGGCGCGGATGTCTTCGACGGTGACATGGTCGCGGCCCTGTAGCCAGGCATGTCCACGGGCGCATTTGTCGAGGGCGATCGAGCCGCGTGGGCTGACGCCGACTTGAATGTATTTAGCAACGGACTCGCCGGCGGTATTTTGCCCGCGGGTGGCTGCGACGATGTCGACGATATAGCGTTCAAGTGATTCTGCGATGCTGACTTGTGCAATCTCTTCGCGGGCGGTAAAGACGACCTCCTGAGCGAGTGGTTCCGCGGACGCTTTGTTATTGTGGCCGCCACCTTCGTTACGCACGAGGCGTAGGATTTCCAGTTCGGAGGCTGGATCGGGGTGGTCGATATAGACGTGTAGCAGAAAGCGGTCCATCTGTGCTTCAGGCAGCGGGTAGGTGCCTTCTTGCTCGATCGGATTCTGCGTGGCCATGACCATGAAGAGGTCGGGCAACTTGTGCGAATTGCTGGCGACCGTGACTTGGCGCTCTTCCATTGCTTCGAGCAGGGCGGCTTGCACCTTTGCGGGGGCGCGGTTGATTTCGTCGGCGAGCACAATGTTGGCGAAGATGGGGCCTTGTTGAAACGCGAAGCGCTCAGCGGCGTCTTCGCCCAGATAGACTTCGGAGCCAGTGATATCGGATGGCAGTAGGTCGGGCGTGAATTGGATGCGACTGAAGTCGGCCTCCATATTTTGCGCGAGGCTTTTAACGGCGCGCGTTTTCGCGAGACCGGGCAAGCCTTCAACGAGCACATTGCCATTGCACAGTAGGGTGAGCAGCAGGCGCTCGACGACTGCAGGCTGACCGATGATCGACGTCTGCATGCGCTTGCTGAGTTCAAGGATTTTAGGGAGGGCGGTGCTCATAGATTTGTGAGAGTAGGTGAACCGTCTGCAGATTCAAACACGTAAGGTTATTTATTGGTTAAAGTGGCCATTAAAATGGGCAGAATTCTTGTATAAAGTGCCCTGCGCAATTGCAATTGATGAAGAGGCCTTGTAACTAGTTAGCTTCACCCTTTCGTGCAGGAAGCATACGATTCGTTCTGCTTCTGTGCGTTTGAGAAAAACCCTCACTATAACTATGAAAAAAACACTGTTCACACTGGCGGTGGGCCTAGCTTCGATGAGCTTCGCCCAAGCAGCCGATAAGCCAAATATTTTGGTCATCTGGGGCGACGATGTCGGCCAATCTAACATCAGCGCATACACTCGCGGCATGATGGGCTACCATACGCCGAATATCGACCGTATCGCTGACGAAGGTATTCTATTTACCGATTACTATGGTGAGCAGTCCTGCACCGCGGGCCGTTCCTCATTTATTTTGGGGCAGAGTGTGTTTCGCACGGGTCTCTCTAAAGTCGGCCTACCGGGCGCGGCTCAAGGGATCAACGAACTCGACCCAACGATTGCGGTGCTGCTGAAGGATCACGGCTATGCCACGGGGCAGTTCGGTAAGAATCACCTCGGTGACCGCGACGAGCACCTACCAACCAATCACGGTTTTGATGAATTTTATGGTAACCTTTACCACCTCAACGCCGAGGAAGAGCCGGAAAATGAAGATTATCCGAAAGATCCAGAGTTTCGTAAGAAGTTCGGCCCACGCGGTGTGATTCATTCCTTCGCAGACGGTAAGATCGAAGATACCGGTCCGTTGACTAAGAAGCGCATGGAAACAGTGGATGATGACACGGTTGCTCGTGCAATTGACTTCATTCGTCGTCAAGAAGCAGCCGACAAGCCATGGTTTGTCTGGTGGAGTGGCACACGCATGCACTTTCGCACACACGTGAGCGAAGAGAAGCTAGCAGCGATCAAGGCGAAGAACCCTCTGGCTGATGTATATACTTGCGGCATGATCGAGCATGACATGCACATTGGTGAGTTTCTCGCAGTGATCGACGAGCTGGGTATCGCTGATAATACGATTATTCACTACTCGACTGATAATGGTCCGCACTACAACACGTGGCCCGATGCCGCTGCGACACCATTCCGCGGTGAGAAGAACACCAACTGGGAGGGCGGCTGGCGCGTGCCCTGCTTGGTTCGCTGGCCTGGAGTCGTGGAGCCCGGTTCTGTCAGTAATGGCGTGGTGCATCACATGGACTGGTTGCCGACATTCGTCGCAGCTGCAGGTGATGCCGATCTCAAGGAAGACTTGCTGGATGGCTATACATCAAGCGCGCTAGGGCGTGACTATAAGATCCACCTTGATGGTTATAACTTGATGGATCACCTGAAGGATCCTCAAGGCGTGCCAAGCCCTCGCAGTGAGATTTTCTACTTTTCGGATGATGGCGATTTGACTGCGTTGCGCTATGAGCAATGGAAGTTGATCTTCATGGAGCAGAAGACTGAAGCTGGTTTCCGCGCATGGATGGAGCCATTCGTGCCACTACGCATTCCATTGATCCTAAATGTTCGTCGCGATCCTTATGAGCGTGCGCCTATTACATCAAACACCTACTACGATTGGTTGCTCGACCGAGCGTATCTCTTGGTGCCCGCTCAGACGTATGTCGGCGAGTTCTTACAGACTTTCAAGGAGTATCCACCACGCATGAAGGCGGCGACTTTCTCGCTCGATCAAGTGATGGAGCAGATGCTGAATGCGCCTGTCGGTAACTAGACTGATTCGACTCTTTCGATTTTTCAGCCGCGCTCAGCAATGAGCGCGGCTTTTTTGTGCGCCAAGGCTTGCATGCTGGCGAATTCTCTTTTTGCTCCTCCGCTAACATGGCTAAAACGACACAAACTGGAATCATCGCATTTGAAGACGGAACTATTTTCCGTGGCCGCGCCTTTGGTGCCGTAGCGACTAATGTAGGCGAAGCCTGCTTTAACACTAGTATGACGGGCTATCAGGAGATCCTGACCGACCCTTCTTATTTCTCTCAAATCGTCACAATGACTGCGGTGCAGATCGGCAACTATGGCATTTGCCCAGACGACGTTGAGTCCGATGGTCCGAAGGTCAAAGGCTTTATCGTTCGCGAAGTCAGCCCAGTTGCGAGTAACTGGCGCAGCAATACTTCAATCCAAGACTACTTGGCAGAAGCTGGTATTCCCGGCATCGAAGGTGTCGATACTCGTGCGATCACTAAGAAGCTCCGCGTGTCTGGTGCGCTCAAGGCCTGCATCAGCACTGAGGACATTACAGACGAAGAAGCGGTGCAACGTGCCAAGGACTTCGGCGGTCTCGTCGGTGTCGACTTCGTTAAGGAAGTGACTGCTAAGGAAGCCTATGAGTGGGATCCTGAGCGTAAGCAATCCACTCCGTTCACGGTTGTGGGCACTCAGTTGCTCAGTGATGCGGCTCCAACCAAGCGCTACAAAGTGGCTGCATTGGACTTTGGTGGTAAGTTCTCGATCTATCGTAAATTGCAGCACCACGGTTTTGATGTGCACGTCTTTCCTGCGACAGCGACTGCAGAAGAGATCAAAGCGATCAGCCCAGACGGCGTCTTCCTTTCAAATGGCCCTGGTGATCCAAGTGCAGTCGATTACGCGCACGCGACCGTGAAGGAGTTGATCGAGCTTTACCCAACATTCGGTATTTGCCTCGGCCACCAGATCATCACGCACGCGATCGGTGCAAAGACCTTTAAGCTGAAATTCGGCCACCGCGGTGGTAATCAGCCAGTCAAGAACCTCGAAACTGGCAAGGTGTCGATCACTGCGCAGAATCACGGTTTCGCCTCCACTCGCGAAGAGTTGGAAGCCGCAGGCGCGATTGTGACTGAAATCAACTTGAACGACGAAACCGTCGAAGGCCTACGCCTCAAGGACAAGCCCGTCTTCTCCGTGCAGTATCACCCCGAAGCCGCACCTGGCCCGAACGATGCCGATGCCCTGTTTGTAGATTTCTACAAGCTGGTTGCAGCGAACGCGAAGTAAGCGCTTGCAGTAGTATTTTTCTAAAGCGGTGAGGCCAGTGTGCCTCGCCGCTTTTTTGTGGAGTATGGACACTCTTGTCCATTTCGGCAGGTTCGATCTCCAATGATCGTAGCCTCGAAACTCTGTTTCGGGGTCTTACCAGTAGCTACCATGCATCGTCGAGTTCGAGGGCAGAATGCAGCACTCGGACGATTTGCACTGGGTTTTCTTGCTCGAAATAGATGACATAGCGGCCGGTTGGTATCGAGCGTAGGCCAATACTGATCTCATTTCGCTCGCGTCCGATCTTGGGGAAATCGGCCAAGCGCCGGAAGAGCCTATCCAGAGACTCGTAGAAGGCGACTGCCGAGACGGGGTCGTCTTGAGCGATGTAATCGAGTATGGCTTCGATGTCTGTCTCGGCTTGTCGGCTGAGTGCGTAATCAGACACCGTGCTTATTCTTCAGTGTTTCGCGGAGGCGTTGCATGGCGGGTTTGCCATTATTGTATCCGGACTGGCGGCCTTCTTCGACTTGTTGCTGTAAGTTTTGTAGTTTCGCCTCATTCGCTTCTAGAAGGCGTAGGCCTTCGCGCACGACCTCGCTCGATGAGCGATAGCGCCCCTGTTTGACTTGGTCGGCGACGAATTGATCCAACTTGGGGGTGAGTGAAACATTCATACGGGAACGCTAATGATATGTATCGGGATGTCAAAGATTGTTATATTCCTGCTTAAGTTAACAAATTCACATCGTTAACTTCTTGTCGCGCGAGGCACTTTCGTTAGCTACTGACGTATGAATCCTGATGTGAGTAAGATGAGTCGCATGGAGCGTCTGCAGGCTATGGAGTCGTTTTGGGATGCCATGTGTCAGGATGAGAAGAATGCGCCCAGCTCTCAAGGCTGGCATGGAGCTGTTCTTGAGGAGCGAAGGCAGACAATCGCGTCGGGAGATGCAAAATGGCTGAGCCTCGATGAATTGAAGAAGCGGCTACGACGATGAAACTGTCGGAGGTCATTTTCAGGGACAAAAGAAGAACCAATCCAACGCATTTTTTTTAACCGCTTATTGACGCTGATTGAACGTTTATCCAGCACGATGCATGAACCTAAAAAGATGAGTTTAACCGTTAATAAACGTTAATCAGAGGTTCTAAATGCATACTGCTTAAATACTTGAGTGACGTCTCTAACTATGAATGGAGTGTTAGCTCATTCGCCATTTTGGCAGTGGGCTGGATTGACGTTAATTAACGTCCATTAGCGGTTTAAGAATCAGAGCCCATGCCAACTGCCGAATCTAGGATGAAGAAAAAGCAATCTGAGAGGTAGCCGAAGTGGCGAAGAGATTGCTTCTCTTCGGTGAGTTTTATGGATTGTGGATATGCATCTTCTGTCATTTATTCGCGTTGATCTGCGTGATTCGTCGTTTCAACTCATCTTTTTAGGATGAACGATTAAAGTGCTGATGTTCTCAACCCATCAACCTTCCTTCAAATTCACATCTAACCACTCGATCATGGTATGTGCCGACGCGCGGGCGGTTTCGATTGGATAGCCGCCGGCTTTTTTGACGAATTCAGTTTCATCCGGCTCAAAGGTGCGGATGAAGACCTTGGTGGAGTGGTTTCTCAAGTAATCGAGGGCGATTTTTGCGTCGCGTGTGCGACGCATCGAGCAGACCACCGCTTTAGCTTGGCGGCAGTTGGCTTGTTTCAGAATACGAGGGTTCGCGCCGTCGCCTTGGATACAACGCACATCGAGGGCGATGAGCTTGCGGATGACTGCAGCATCGTCGTCGATCACGATCACAGGGATGTCGTGCTCTTTAAAGAGTTGCAGGGTTTGACGTCCGGCTCGTCCGTAGCCGAGTAGCACGGCGTGCCCGCGTAAATTCGCGCTGTCCAGCTCGCCGCGTCGATAGCGCGGGTGCAGTTTCATCAGCGACCAGGCTATTTTATCGCGTGAGATCAGCGGCGTCAGCGTCATGGTGCTCACTGTGATCAAGGTGATCATTGAGAACAGCTCAGCACTGATTTGCCCCGACGACATGCCAGCCAGTGCGAGCAGGAGTGAGAATTCGCTGGTTTGGGAGAGTAGAATGCCAGCCTCGATGGAGGCGCGGGTGGAGTAGCCGACCGCTTCGCCGATCACTGAGACGAGCCCGACGGTGACGATGATCAATACAATAATGAACACCAGGCTGTGCCAGAGCATATCACCTTGTGGCATGGTCAGCGATGCACCAACTGCGATGAAAAATAGCGCGAGGAAGAAACTGGAGAGCGAGCCGAGCATGCCGCGCACGAGTCCGTTCATCGGGAACGCGGAAATCGAGAACCCAGCAAAGAATGCGCCGACGAGGAAAGGGAGCTTGAGCACGTAGGCGAGTCCCGAGAACACGAACAGAATGCCGAGCGCACCGAGCATCAACTCTTCGTCATCGAGCTTGAGGCGACGTGTGATCCACGGCACGAACCAGCGGTGTATCCCAATTGCGACGCAACCGAGGCCGACCGCGCGGGTGACGGCAAAGAAGCTCTCAACTCCGCCTTCGGGCGATTTGAGCAGTGCCACCATGATGAGGATAATGAAGAGATCTTGCACCAGCAGCACCCCGAGCACGAGGCGGCCGAAGGGCTCAAACATTTGACGGCGACGTTGTAAATGACGCACCACCACGAGCGTCGAACTGGCTGATAGTGCGCAGCCCAGATAAAGAGCGGTGGTTACATCGTAGCCGAGCGCGAAGGCTGTGATTACGCCCGCCAGCCCGAGAATGAAGAACTGCACAGACGCCACCGTGATGATCGCACGCGTGCGGCCAAGCATCCGACGCGGGCTCAGGTCGACGCCTGCGGTAAAGACCAGCATCGCCAGCCCGAGCTCCATCATTTCGCTGAGCAAGTCCTCCGGCACTTTGATATCCCAGAAGTTCGCCAGCTCATGCAGCACGGCGCCGATCAGCATCAGCAACGGAATCGGCGGGAGGCGCAGTAGCTTTGCCAAGCCAAACGCAATCGCAGCAGCGACAAGAAGGATGCAAATACCACTCATCGGTGAAACACTCCTTCCTCTTCCATTAGGTCGCGCTGCTGGATGATGCCGTCGGCGGCAGGCATCATTAGATACGTCGTATCGAGGTCCAGTAAGTCTTCGACCACAGACATGTCGAAGGCGTGGATCGCGCTAGGCACCCCCGCGGAGCGGCAGCGGTAGGCGAGCAGGTGGTTGGTGTCTTCAATTTGCAATGCGGAGACGACGAGCCGTGCTTCGCGCAGGCCAACTTCTTCGACGACGGATTGGTATTCGACATTGCCGATCAAGGTGTCAGCACCACCGAGGCCTTCAAGCTTCTTGGGGTCGGTATCGATCGCGAGAACGCGTTCACTGCGGAGTGTGAGTTGTTTCACGATCTCGCGGCCTAGGGCGTTCATGCCGACGACGATCACGTGATCCTTGCGGTGGCGAAGCGTCTCTTTGTCGGGCTCTTGTTTGGCTCCCAGTCGTTTCAGGATACCCGTGCGGGCGATGATTCGGTAGAGCGCTTCGCTATGGATGATGAGATAGGAGGAGAGCGCGATGGTGATCATACCAACGAGGCCGCCGAGCGCGACGATGTCCGGGCCGATCAGCCCAGTCGTGGCGCCGAGAGCAAGGAGGATGAAGGCGAACTCGCTCACTTGCCCAGTGGCAATGGCAGTTTGAAAGGCGGTATATTCGCTAAACCGTAGGCGGGCTAAGATACTGAAGACGATGATCGGCTTGATGAGTAAGACAAACGCGCTGAGCCCCAGCGCCGCAGGCCAGATTGCACCAAAGCTACTCAGCTCCATCTTAATTCCCAGCGTGACGAGGAAGACCGCGATGAAGAACGCCATCAGTGGGTGCAGGCGTCGGTGTAAGTCTTCGTGAATGGGCAACTGGGCGATGGCAATCCCAGCGAGGAAGGCGCCGATCTCCACTGATAAATGGAATTTATGCGCCAACACTACGACCAGGAAGCACCAGCATAGCGCCCAGATGAAGACGGTTTCGGGTGAGCGCGCGGCCCATGCAAAAGGCTTCGGCAGTAGGTAGCGCGATGCGATCAGCGAGATGATCAGTAGTAATCCCATGCCGCCGAAGGCTTTACCAAAATTGATCAACAGATCCAGTGGCGCGAGTGGTTCGGAGCCGCCGAAGCCCGTCAAGATCGTCAGCGCCGCGATCACCACGATGTCTTGCGCTAGAAAGAGTGCCACCGAGATGCGAGCGTAGAGTCGGCTCATGGCGCCCTTTTGGTCGAGCAACTTGATCACCACCACGGTGCTGCTAAACGTAACCGTGCCGCCGAGGAACACGGCTGCCATGGGGCTGAAGCCCATGCAAAATGCCACAAGCGTGCCGCCGATCGCGGTGAGCAGCACTTGCGCCCCTCCGAGGATCAGGGCAACGCGGCCGAGGTCTTTGACCTTTTCAAAGCTAAGCTCTAGGCCAACGAGAAAGAGTAGCAGGGCAATGCCGAGTTCGGAAATGAGCTCCAACGAGTGATCCAATTCGACGAGATGCAGCCCCGGCCCGAGCACCATGCCGGCGAGAATGTAGCCCACGATGGTGGGCATACGGATCAGTTTACCAAGAAAGGCAAAAGTCGCGGCGGTAATGACAATGAACCCCAGATTGAGGAGTAAGTGCATGTCATGAGCGGCCATATTCGAAGATTAAAAGGTGTTCGGCGTAACAAGCAATTACTGAGCCTAATTTTGAAGTGATTCAATTTGAGGGCCGTGACACAGACATTCTTGTCTGTCCCGTCAGAGTCAGCCACTATTCACACGTAACAGGCAGGAATGCCTATATCACTTCCGTGGCCGTGACACAGACATTCTTGTCTGTCCCGTCAGAGTCAGCCACTATTCACACGTAACAGGCAGGAATGCCTATATCACTTCCGTGGCCGTGACACAGACATTCCTGTCTGTCCCGTCGGAGTCAGCCACTATGCACATGTAACAGGCAGGAATGCCTGTATCACTTTCACTGGCCTACGGCGTATCCTGTAACTTTCCTTGCTGCACGGGCGTCTCGCAGGTGAGGTGCTCTAGCACTTCGCCGATCAAATATAGTGAGCCAGTCACGACGATGGTGTCGCCAGGCTCACCGAGTGTGCAGATGCCGACAGCAGGGAAAATGTCTTCGAGCTCACGGTGGTGAATCGGTGCTGTATTCGTTTTGGGGATACAGGTTTCGAGCACGTCCGTGGGTGTGGCGCGGGATTGGTCGGGTGCGAGTAAATGTAGCTCGCGGGCGTGGCGGCTGACGACTGCCATCAGGCTGCGGGCGCGAAACTCGCCGAGCGTGCCCGCGACGATGATCGGCTTTTGCTTGGTCTGCTCGAACAGCTTCTGTAAATTCTCATCCAGCATCTCAGAGCCTTCGGGGTTGTGCGAGGCGTCGAGAATGAGGGTCTTGTCGGCGAGTTGGATCGTCTCCCAACGGCCGGGCCAGTGAATGGTTTGCAGCGCTTCGGCAGTGCGTGCGGTATCGATCGGGAAGCGTTCGTTGAGAATTTCGGCCGCGTAAACGGCAGTTGCGGCGTTCCAACGTTGGCAGGAGCCAGAGAGATTGGTTTCGGGGAGTGCGTCGAACTCAGGGAAGCGCTCACAGACGGAGTAGAGTGGGCTACCTTTGTCGCGGGCGACTCTGCGCACCACTGATTCGGCTGCGTCGGGGAGTTTACCGATCAGCACAGGTTTGCCAGCCTTGATGATACCGGCCTTCTCCCAACTGATTTTCTCGATGGTATCGCCGAGTTGCTCGATGTGGTCGAGGCTGACGGATGTGATGATCGAGAGTTCTGGATCGACCACGTTGGTCGCGTCGAGACGGCCGCCGAGTCCGGTTTCCAGGAAGGCGAGATCGACTTTGGCTTCGGCGAAGCGCAAAAACGCCATGGCCGTCATAAATTCGAAGAACGATGGATGGTCGTCGGGATCACCTTCGCCGATCTGTTCGGCGACGGGCTTGAGGTGCTTGGTGTAGGCCACAATGTCGGCCTCGTCCAGAATCTCGCGGTTGACCTGCACGCGCTCACCTTGGCGCACTAAGTGTGGCGAGGAGTAGAGCCCCGTTTTGTAGCCGTTGGCGCGGTAGATCGACTCCAGCATCGAGCAGGTCGAGCCTTTGCCGTTGGTGCCGGCGACGTGGATGACCGGGAACGCTTCTTCAGGGTGCCCGAGTGCATCCACGAACAGGCGCATACGATCAATGCCGTATTTTGCGCCCTTGTGTTTAAGGGAATACAGATAGTCGCGTGTCGCGTTATAGTCGGCCGGCGCAGACATATGGCCAAGGTGCTTAGCTAGCTTTTGCCGCTTTCGGTGCTCGGTAGAGCGCCTTGAGCATGTTGATCATACGATCGCGCATTTCGCCACGTGGGATGATCAGGTCAATCAGACCGCGGTCGACTAGGAATTCGGATGTTTGGAAACCGGCAGGAAGATCCTGTTGTGTGGTTTCTTTGATCACGCGAGGGCCTGCAAAACCAATCAATGCTTCGGGCTCGGCGATGATGACATCACCGAGGGACGCGTAACTTGCCATGACACCAGCCATGGTCGGGTTGGTCAAAATCGAGAAATAAGGGATCTTTGCTTCACTCAAGCGGGCGAGTGCCGCGCTGGTTTTGGCCATTTGCATGAGGCTGAGGATGCCTTCCTGCATACGTGCACCACCCGAAGCAGAGACGATGATGACGGGAATCTTTTGATCGACACCGCGCTCAATGGTGCGGGTCAACTTTTCGCCAGCTGCAGAGCCGAGGCTAGCTGCCATGAAGCGAAAGTCCATGACTGCGATGCTCACCTTGATGCCACCCATGATGCCGACGCCAGAGATGACGGTGTCGGTCTCCTTGGTCTTGTTCTGGTTGGCTTTCAGCTTTTCAGGGTAAGAGCTCGTCGCGTTGAACTCAAGTGGGTCGAGCGAACTGACACCCATGTCCATCTCTTCGAAAGTGCCTTCGTCCAGCATCGAATGGATGCGGTCACGTGCTTTGAGCGGGAAGTGGTAGCCGCTGGATGGCACGACCATAAGGTTCTCTTTGAGCACCTTATTATAGATGATTTCACCAGTTTTTGGGCATTTCGTCCAAAGATCCTTGGGGATATCCTTCTTTTTTACGGTGACTGTCGAGTATTGTGGTTTTCCGAAGAGTGCCATGATGTGAGATGAAGTTAGTAATTAAAATGTAGGGAACAGACGCTAGCCATGTCCAATGGTGACGACGTTCAGGTGGAGGACGCCTGCATCGCGGAGAACACGAGCGCAGGCGTTGAGTGTCGACCCTGTGGTAAAAACGTCGTCGACGAGGATGTATTGTTTGTCGGGAATTAGAACCGCATCGGGCGCTAAGGCAAAGGCATTTTTTACGTTTCGGTGACGTTCCACATGATTCAGGCGGGTTTGGCTCTGTGTATACACACGTCGTATTAGCAGATGTTCTACTTGAGAGCGCCCTTCGGTGGCTGCTACCAGCATCTTAGCAATCCTCTCACTTTGGTTAAATCCGCGCTCTCGTAGCTTGGTCGGATGTAACGGAACTGGCACAAAGGTGGCATCTTGAATGTAGTCATAATAATGTCTCGAGGTGGTGACTATTTTCTGAAGGTCTCTCAATACATAGAAGCCCGACTGATATTTGAGATGATGTAGGAGGCTGCGTCCCGCGGTTTTGGCGATAAACAACGCCTTACCATGGTCAAAGACAGGATCGAGGTCGACGCAGTGCGGGCACACCTTTGGGCCAACGACCGCTCCAAAAAAAGGATAGCCACAGGTTTTGCAGGCAGGCGGGAGGCAGGGCAGGATCTCTTGGGCGCAGGGAGCGCAGAGGAACTCGTAGGGCGATTCTTCGATCGCGTCGCCACAATGCACACAACTCCGTGGGAATACGAGATCGAGAGCAGATTTGAGGCAGGGGTTCACTATGCGAGTTGTGATGAGATATCTAGGAATAGACTCTGAAAGGCCTTTCAGGTGGGGGGCTGAGGCAGGTGCGACGCTTTTTTTTCTTAATGGTAGGAAATGGTTTTTGTCGTGCTGTGTCCTGCTATTGGGAGTTACTTATGTGTTTATCCTTATTTTCGGTGCTTTTATTCTTATTTTTGGTTGTTTTGCTATTTAGTTACTTAAGTGTCTGATTGATAATGGTTAAGTGCTTTATTCTTATTTCGTCTTCCTTTATCCTTATTTATTTAAAAAACGATAGAGGGCATTTGGATCACGTCTTTTTTCGGACAACCTCTCCACCATTTTAAGCTCGATCAGGTGTCGTAGATTATAACGTATTGCCTGCCCAGTCAGAGGCATTACGTCCTCGAATGCAGGCACATCCATCTCCTGTTTTTCAAATAGTATTTGGATGATCCGTTGTTGGCTGTTGTTGAGTGCTTCCCAGTTGGCTTCTATGCGCTCGAGGGTCTCGCTGAAGATCGTTTCTTTGTGGGCGGTTACTTTATTACGCAGCGTTAACGTGACTGTGCTTTCGATATCAGTATAGACTGGTTCTGCTAACATGGAGTCGCGCATGGCGTCAAAGATACGCGGCACGCCTTCATTCAGTTCGCGCACATAGCCCATGTCTGCGAGCACGCGGGTGATCCGCGGATTGCGCGCATAGCGTTCGCGGCCGATGTTTTCGATTGTAACTTGAGCAGGTAGGGGGCCGCTGTTGGATATTTCCAGCCGATCATCGAAATGTTTAATGTAGATCGAATTGCCCTGTAGGTTATAAGAACGGTGGCACAGGGCGTTCACGATGCCCTCCATCCATGCGTCTTTGGGGGACTCCGGCACTCGTTCGAACCGTCCATTCTCCATGTTGAGATAGTAGTAGTCGCGCAACGAAGCTTCCATGAATGCTTCTAGCTTGCGAATTAGGTTTGGAATGCAGTCTTCGAAGCGCTCATCTTTGACGACGTTAAACCGCTGCCCACTTTGCCGTTCGGTGCCCGTGTAGCGGACATAGCGCACGTAGGCATTCGCAATGTATTGGCTGGGGTCTATGGCAAACAGTAGGATCGCTGCGTTTTTAAAGAGAAGCTGCCCATTACGCTTAGTCGCCAAATTTCGCTTTATTGCCAGTGCTTCAAAAGTGCCTTGGTAGTGCATTGCTTTGCGATATGCTTCGCAGACGGTGTTGTCGAAATCAGCGGGATCAAAATCCTCATGCACTTCGTCTTCGTAAGAGCGAATCGCCTTATTGTATTCCAGTTTTTTAACCTCTGCGCGCTTTTCGGGGCCTTTGTTGCTATCCGCCACACGCAGGTAGACGGCTTCATTGTCTTTGCGCTGAAATAGGCGCTCATAGTCATGATCCACGTGAAAGAGGAAGATTAATGTGCCATCGGTTAGCAAGAGTTCTTCCAGTTCGATGTTTGCCGGAGGGTGAATGTAGTCGTGCACCAACTTTCGATACTCGTCGAGTTCGCGGGGTGAGAGCACATTCAAATCTTCCACTGCGCCCGAATCATGCATCCCATATACTAAAGTGCCACCGCCAGCGTTGAGCATGCCGATCAACTCGTTGGCAATTTTTGAAGACTTTGTATCGCGCCCCTTCCGCTCCAGATACTGCCCTTCGGGCTTGGTTTGCAGACCTTCGAGTGTCAGCGCGGAGTTGTAATTGGAAAAGGACATGGTGGGTAGTTGAGGAATCAAACGTCGAATGCGCAAGGCGTATGTTCCATTCGTAATATGTTCGTCCTGCGCTTAGCTACTGCGCAAGCAAATTTAGCGCAGTATGAATTTACCGATGGGAGCGCAACCAGCAGAGTCTGGGCGGGGTAGTCGACCTCAATGCGATTGCATATGGCCACTGCCAAGGTTTGACCTGATCGAGTCGACCGCTTAATGTGACTGTAGATTTTTTAGTTAGAACAAACGTTTGGGTTTTATGGATCTATTGCTCCAGTCTCTTATTCTCAGTGCCAGTCTCGGCGCGTTGATTGGCTTAATTCGCCAATGGGGGGATCAGCAGGAGCAGGGAACAGATCAGCACGATGCTTCCTTCGCTGGCTTACGCACGTTCGTGCTGTGGGCGTTGATCGGTTATACCTCGGCATTTCTCTCGGAGAGCTATGCACCTTACTGCTTTGTCGTGGCGCTAGTGATAGTCGGGCTGCACCTCGTGCTGCATGGTCGCGTGGACAAAGATAAAAGTCGGGTGGGATTTACAACGGGCGCTGCTGCGATTATAACCCTGTTCCTCGGTGCGCTGGTGTATTGGGATCATTTGCCGCTCGCGGTGATGCTGGCCGCCTTAACCATGGTGACACTTGGGCTGAAGCAGACCACGCATTCGTGGACGCGGCGTTTTACGAACGAGGATATTCGCTCAACCCTGCAATTTGTCGCGGTCACGGGAGTCGTGCTGCCACTGGTGCCGAACCAAGGCTATGGTCCGTCGGAGGCGATCAATCCGTATTCGTTGTGGCTGATGGTGGTGCTCATTTCGGGGCTTGGATTTGTGGGGTATTTGTTGATTCGCATGCTCGGCACACGCTCTGGCGTGATACTGACGGGGTTCGTGGGAGGCCTAGCATCGAGCACGGCTACGACGCTGGCATTTAGCCGAGAGTCGAAGGTCTATCCCGCGCTTTCATTAGGCTTTGCCCTAGCAATTGTGATGGCCTGCACGGTGATGCTGGCGCGCGTGATCATCATACTCGGGCTCATTTGCCCAGAGTTTATCCCGTCGCTATGGTTGCCGTTTCTGGTGCTGTCGGTGCCAGGCTTGTTGTATATCCTGATCGTCGGGCTGTTGTATCGGAAGGGCAGAGAAGCGACGGAAATACCCGAGTTGAAAAACCCGCTTGGGCTAGGGATTGCGATTAAGTTCGCGCTGATTTACGGCATCATTTCTGTGCTCGTAAAAGTGTTTATGAGTTCCGGCCTGAGCGAGGGCCTGCTCGCTTTGAGCTTTGTCTCGGGGCTGACGGATCTCGATGCCATCGCGCTATCGATTACCAATAATCTTAAGGATGGCATCGTGACCGCCGATTTGGCAGCGAAAGCAGTAATTGTCGCCGCGATCGCTAACACCTTGCTCAAGGCAGGCTTGGTTTTCTCGCTCGGTTCGACGCAATTACGCAAACACATCGCGATTGCTTTAGGTGCGACCGTGTTGGCCGGTGTCGGTGCGTTCTATCTGATTTGATGGTTAGCGTCTCATGCAAAGCAACGATTGCGACCAAAAGCTAAATTTAAATGAATGGTGTAGGACGCGGTTCTTTACGCAGGAAAGGCCGTGTTGAGCTGGATTGGAAGGCACGTTCTAGATCAACAAACGGCTGTATTGAAATGTCACAGTCACTTTTAATCTCTGAGATCTTTACTTCAGGTATAATTTGGAGCAAGGGGAATGGGGATCTTTATATTTTGCGTTTGCCCTCCTGCCAAAGGTCCGCGGATCTGCTGACTACTTACTTACCCTAGCAAGGGTGAATCGCTCAATTCGTTATCATTGGTCGCGCATACCGATGAAGGCTATATTTCCACCAATTAAGCCATCGACGCTTCATTGTGATCGGGGAGCACAGTTGTATGCTTCCTCCATCTGTAAACCAATCCACTGGGTATCCTAAGTCGGTGTAGTTAAAAGGTCTGCCTTCGCCAACATATTGATCCAATATTTTCTCAATGGAACGGCTGGATTGTGCTGGAGATCCAAATTTCCAAGTAGGGGCCTGAGGAAGGTAAGGCCAACTGAGAAGTAAACCAGGTTCGATTACAATGTCTCCTTGGCTGACGGTTTTCATGGCACGAAATAGATCAACCAAGTCGCCTCCTTCGGGGGTCGGAACCTCTCGCAGTAGCAGGGACTTATTAGAAATTGCGTCCTTTTGCCGGAATGGGATATTCTGTAATCCGTAGCGAAATAGAGCCTTGGAGATCGGCAAAGCGTCAGTCTGCGAATTTTCAAGTGCGGCAAATAGAAACGGCACATCGTATGGCCATGGATCACGCATCAGCAGTCTTGCAGCTAACTGCTGTAGGTCTGCATGATTCAATAAGCTGAGTAATGCATCCCTCGCTGCTTGGTTTCGGAAGTCTTCTTCAAAGCCACCGAAAACAGTTCGGTCGATTCCAATAAGATGCAGAGTATACACGGCTCCGATTCTCGCTTTGGATGAATGGTTCTCCTTTATGTAATCGATGAGGACTGGGATTGCGGCGTCCCCATGCTTTGCAATAGAGAACATATCGTCGGTGTAACCAATGTATTGGGATTTTCCGGTGAAGTTAAGCTCCCAATCATGATCTAGTCGCTGAATCAAGGTTTCCAAAGGAGTCTCAGAGTCGATTTCTGCAGGCACCCATGCCCCTTCCTGTGCACGATAATCTTGTAGTTGTGATCCTTGTGGTGTGCCGATGAGGGGAGATTCCCCGTGAGCAAGACAGATCGGCAGCATGAAGATGAGTGCGAGGGCTTGTGCGATTGGTTTCATCATGTCTGCGTATCAAGGTTCGTTATTTATAAAAAACGCGGTCGAGGCTTAGGCCTTTGCCAGGTGCCGTGACGATGCGATGGGTGCGCTGCTTGGATTCGAGAATTGTGCGAATCTCGTCGGGGCTGAGGCGTCCGCGGCCGACGGCGTAGAGTGCGCCGGCGATGCTGCGCACCATTTTGTAGAGAAATCCGGAGCCTTCGGCGGTAAGCGTGAGCTGTTTGCCGCGCTGGATGACTGCCAGCGTGTGCACGGTTTTTACGGGGTTCGGGTCGTTGTCCTTACTGTGGCTGGCGCTGTATGCGGTAAAGTCGTGCGTGCCGACCAGGTGTTGGGCGGCGGCATTCATGGCGTCGAGGTCCAGTGGAATGTCACGGCAGGCCCAGACGTAGCGGTCGTGGGTCGGTTTGGCGCGGCCGAGGGTGTAGCGGTATTTGTAGCGCTTGCCGGTTACGGAGAAGCGGGCGTGAAAGTCGTCGCTGACGGGCTGGATCGATTTGATCTGAATCGTCGTCGGCAATTGCGCATGCAGCGCACGGATCAGCTTCTCAGGTGGGTGCTTCCAATCGGCATCGAAGTGGAAGCATTGCCCGTTGGCATGCACGCCGGCATCGGTGCGTCCACTGCCTTGGGTTAGAATTTTGATGGAGAAGATCTTTGAGAGGATCGCTTCGATATGGTTTTGCACGGCGTTGCCGTTGGGTTGGCGTTGCCAACCCTCAAAATCAGTGCCGTCGTAGGCGCAAATACATTTCCAACGCATGAGGAGGACTGTGTCGCCTTTGGGGGAGTTGTGAAGAGCGAAGTTTCGTCTGGCAGTCTTAATCCTAATCATAATCTTACTCTTAATCGATCAGGGGGATTATGATTAAGAGTAAGATTATGATTAAGAGTTGAGGTCTGTCTTCGGGCTGCAAGTCTGCGTTGCCATGGGGGAATTGGAAACATGGCAATATGCGCTGGTCGCGTTGGGCGCGGTCTTTGTCGGTTTGGGGAAAGGTGGCTTGCCGGGCGTGGGGAATCTCACGGTGGTATTGCTGGCACTGGCACTGCCAGCGAAAGCATCGGTCGGGGTGTTGCTGCCGATCTTGATCGCGGCAGATGTTGTGGCGGTTTCGATCTATCGTCGTCATGCACTGTGGCCGTATATTTGGAAGCTGCTGCCGTGGATGCTCGTGGGCATCGTGATCGGCTATTTTGTCTTTAGTCGGGTGAATGATGCGCATGTCAAATTCTTGATCGGCGTGATTCTGCTCTCGATGACGGGGGTGCACTTCTTTCGTAAGTGGAGCCGCCGCAACCATGAGGGGGAGGATCTGTTGCCGCACCACCCAGTGTTCATTGCCACGACGGGGATCATTGGTGGGTTTGCGACAATGGTGGCAAATGCGGCGGGGCCGGTGGCCGCGCTCTATTTTATTGCCTCGGGGCTGCCGAAATATGCCTACATCGGCACATCGGCGTGGCTGTTTCTATTGGTGAATCTGATCAAAGTGCCGTTCATGATGGATTTGGGCATCATTGATTTCAGCTCCCTCGGGTTTAGCGCGAGTTTTATGCCGTATGCGCTGGTGGCTGCGATGATCGCGCCGTTGATTGTGAAGCGGATCAACCAGCGGGTATTTGAGATATTGATTTGGGTCTTTGTGGTGATCGGTGGTCTGAAGCTGGTTTTATAGGTCAGAGGTCAGAGGTCAGAGGTCAGAGGTGAGAGGTGAGAGGTCAGAGGCCAGAGGCCAGAGGTGAGAGGCCAGAGGTCAGAGGTCAGAGAGCTGAGGAGGGAGGGGTGTTTAATTGACTAACTGGTCATTCCGAACTCGTAATTCCTAATTCTTAATTCCTAATTCTCCTCAATGGCACGTAAATCGACACGTAAACTTTGGGCTGAGCATATCGCGCGAGGCGGTGCGCAATCTGCAAAGGCACTGCGAGCGACACCGATGCGCACGGTGCAGTTTAAGGGGATCGTGCTAGGGATCGACCCCAGCCTGCGTGGCAGTGGTTTTGCGGTGCTGGACTATCAGCCGAACGGCAAGGTGCGGGTGCTGGAAACGGCGACGCTCAAGCTGAAGCCGGTTATCTCGCAGATCGAATGCCTCGGTGCGATCGGCAACCAAGTGGAGGATTTTATTGATCAACATAAGATCAATCACGTGGCGATTGAGCAGACCATCTATGTGCAAAATTTCCAGACGGCGCAGATTCTGGGAGCGGCACGCGGTGCGGCGATTGCGGTGGCTTCGATGCGCGGCTTGCCAGTTTTTGAATATGCCCCATTGCGGATCAAGCAGGCCGTGGCAGGTGCGGGCCGAGCGAGTAAAGAGCAAGTGGCGCGAACGATCCAGAGTATTACAGGTGCTGATTTGACTGAGCGATTGGACGAATCCGATGCCGCTGCGGTGGCGCTGTGCCATGCTTATACCTGGCGCGGGGAGTAGTGCGTCGAGTTGTCCTTAAGCAGAAGCCAGAAGTTAGAATTCAGACCTCCGTTTCTACGACATACGCATTTTTGAGTCTCGCCAAGTTGGCGTAGAGCGCCCACTGGCGCAACTTCCTCAGTGTCATTGAGCAACTTCTAACTCCTAGCTTCTGATTTCCGTTTTTTGAATTACGTGTTCAAGAAATTTGGATAACGCTCACACAATGTTTGTATTTCTAGGCTAAAAACCTCATACGGTGTGCTATGCAGAAAGTATTTATTACAGGCGTAAGCTCTGGTTTGGGGTATAGTTTGGCAAAGACTTACTTGGAGCAAGGTGCTCAGGTATATGGGTGCAGTCGCCGTGCGCCTAAGGATTTGATCGAAAAGGGGCTTATTTTTAAGGCAGCAGACTTTGCCGATGCTGCGACTGCGATCCATGCGGTGGGTAGTTTGCTGGCAGATGCAGGGAACCTACACTTAGTCGTTCTCAATGCTGGGAAGCTGGGTGAGATTCGTGATTTCAAGGACACTCCATTGAGCGATTTTCGTGAAACGATGGAGGTCAATATGGTCGCCAATAAGTGGTTGCTGGATCTGATTTTTGCCTCTGGCCGACAAGTGAAGCAGGTGGTGGCCATTTCGTCGGGGGCTTCGCGTTCGGGGCAACGTGGCTGGAATGGTTACAGCATTTCGAAGGCGGCATTGAACATGTTGATCCATATGTATGCGAATGAGCAGCGCCGCACGCACTTTACATCCTTGGCTCCGGGCTTGGTGGATACTGCGATGCAGGACTATTTGACGAACCTTCCGGAAGATGAGCGTTTCAAACCATTGGCGATTTTGAAGGAGGCGAAGGGCACGGAGAAAATGCCGGATGGTGATACCTGCGCGCGTCAATTGATCGATACGTTTCCAAAATTGCTGGAGCGTCCGAGCGGTGCCTATGCTGATATTCGGAAGCTGTAGCGTTCGGGAGTCGTGGCTCTGTTTTACCTGAAAAGCCTGCAGGTTCGTTCATTTTCTCTGTGGTGTTGAGCCGGATATTGCTGTGCTTGTGAAAGAAAAGAGGAATATACCTTGTTTTCTGCGTAAGTAATTTATCTTATGTTCTGAATTATGGCTGTTCCTCCTCGCATTCATCTAAGTATACTGACGAAAGATCAGTTGGTTGATCGTGCTCTGGGTGCTAACCGGGCGAAGGTTCGATTATTGCTGGCCGATCCGAAGGTGCACATTCTGGTTTTGTTGGAGTCGCATCTCGGCGACTGTCAATTTTCAGGGATCGGCCCGACTTTAAAGTATACTTCAGTTCTCTCCTTAATGGCTGCTGATTTTTCGAGTTTTACACCGAAGGCGTATTACGAAAAGACCGATGAGGATTGTGGCCGTGTGCCAACAGCGACAAGTGAGAGCGAGTCTCTGCGAATTCGTGACTTGGAGGCAGAGTTGGCTGATCTAAAGAAGCGTTACCAGTCACTGCAGCAGGAGCACGAAGTTGCAAAGTTACAGGTGGGGCAATCGAGGGAAGCGTCGCATTTACAGGCTGCTAGCTTTACGCGACGCGATGAAGATTTGAATCACGGCGAGGGGCTACTAGCTGAACGCGAGCAGGCTTTAGCGGAGATGGAGGAGTCTTTGATTTCCCGTCTGAACGAGCATATGGAGAAACTTGCCGAGCTAGAACAAAGGGAAGAGGATTTGTTTGCTCGTGAGCGTCGCTTGCAAGCCAGTGGCGAGTCTGCTGAGTCTACAGGCTAGGTGCCTGCCATCTAAAGGATGACATGACTGGAAACGCAGATTTCGGGACATATCGCTCCGCCGAGGGGATATTCATTCCGAATCTCTATCCTATTTCTGGTGTCGTTATATGTAATTCTTCTGCGCTTGAAATAGTGGCACATCATGGTTCGGAATACTGCAACCAGTGAATAGATTCTCTCTCTCTTCTTTTGATCAACCTAGATTCAGGAGTTAGAAGTCAGAAGTTAGTCCTTGGTAATAAGGCGCTTCCGAGAGTATTTGACGCCGCCTGCCGAGCGCAGCGACACTTATTATGCCCTTGGGTGCAACCGAAGGGCGAAGCCATTTGGCGAATCGGAGATTCTTCATAAAACACTGATATTCAGCTTCTGACTACTGTCTTCTAACTACTCTTTTAAGGATAGAGATGATTCGCTGACGACCTGTTCGATTTCTTGATTAGGTTTATTGTATATTGGATCTCAACCGCGAATCGTTTCAATTCTGATGGAACTGTCTGCGAATTGAATTTTAATTCTTTTTTTGAAGTGATCTACGCCTCGGGCATTAAAGTGCCAATCTTGGTTTTCTAAGTGGCTCCATTCTGTTGGGAGTCTTCCTTCATTTCGAACAAGGTATGCTGCAACTGCTCGTGCATGCCGACATCAAGACGACGATGATTTACACGCACACCGTGCAGAGCCGAACAAAGAAGGAGATGGTCAGTCCGCTGGATCTTTGAGTGGAGGCGGCTCACTCTGATGACACAGACAAAATGTCTGTGTCACTTTGTTCTGACGCCGTTGGGAAGCCTGCGCGTTCGGGGTATTTCTCGATGAATTTTAGAAAAATGTCTTTGGCGACGGGGCCGGCGGTGGAGCCGCCGTGGTAGCCGTGGCTCTCGTCGGTGCCTTCGACCATGACGGCCACCGCAATCTGCGGATTGTCCATAGGGGCAAACCCGAAGAACCAGGCGAGGTTCACTTCTTTGCCGTGGGCACGGAAGTCGGCGGTGCCGGTCTTGCCGCCGATGCGGAAGTGGTCGATTTGCACGAGGCGGCCGGTGCCGTTGGGGCCGACGACGCGCTCCATGCCTTCCCAGAGGAGGTGTGTTTGTTCGGGCGTGAGCCCGATGGATTCGCCGCCGTGGTTGACCTGCATGGCCTCCTCGCGGGTGAGTGCTTTAAGGGTGGGTTTGGTGCGCGTCTCGCCGCGTGCGATGGAGGCGATCACGGTGGCCATTTGTAATGGAGTCTGCAGGAGGAATCCTTGGCCGATGGCGGTGTTCGCGGTGTCGCCAGGCACCCAGCCCGAACCGACTTTTTCTCGTTTCCATTCTTTAGAGGGCACGACGACGCGACTGGTTTCGAAGGGCACTTCGACACCAGTTTTTTGATCGAGTCCGAAGCGCTTGGCTTCGGCGCTGAGGACATCGATTCCCATGCGTAGGCCTTCAGCATAGTAAAAGACGTTACAGCTTTTTTCAATGGCGGCGGGCAGGTCGGTTTGCCCGTGCCCCCAGCGCGAGTTGCAGCGGAAGACGCGATTGCCGACGCGGTGCACGCCTTGGCAGTTGTGCTTGGTGTTGCCATCGATGGTGCCGTTACGCATGCCGGCGATGGAGGTGATGAGCTTGAAGGTGGAGCCGGGCGGGTAAGAGAGCTGTAGGGCGCGGTTGAGCCATGCGCCGCGTTCGTTGATTTCCTCGAAGGTGGTGCGTGGAATGAATGGGCTCAGGTCGTTGAGGTCGTAGGTGGGATGGCTGACGAGGGTGAGCACTTCGCCTGATTGTATGTCGAGTGCGATGGCCGCGCCGGTGCGATCGCCCAGGCCGGTCTCAGCGGCGAGTTGCAGGTCCATGTCGATACTGGTGATGAGATTCTCGCCTTGTTCAGGAGGGATCATTTCTAGGCGTGTATCTTGAAAGCCGAGAGGGTCGACGCGCCACATTTCCATGCCGGTCTTGCCGGAGAGCAGGTCGTTGAAGGAGCGTTCGAGGCCGGTTTTGCCAAGCTTGGTTTTGAAGGTGAATGTCTTGATGCCGTCGTCGGGGATTTCACTGGCGTCGGGCAGGGTGTTTTGCACGTAGCCGAGTAGGTGGGCTGCGGCGGATTTGTAGGGGTAGTAGCGTGCGGTGCCAGTGTGGATTTGAATGGGGGAATTGACGGGGATCTGTTCGACGAGGCGGGCGTATTGATCGGGGCTTAGGTCTTCGACGAGCGGTAGTGGGAGCAGGAGCTTCTCGTTGAAGTGGCGGATTAGCTTACTTTCGGTAATCGAGTCGTCTCTGCCGGTGATGCGATTGATGATGTCGATGTAGCGGTTGACGACGTTGAGGCGGGCAGTCCATGCGCACTTGTTGTAGTTCGGGGTGGGCGGGTCGTGTGGGCGTTCGTCTTCGGGTGTATTCTCGTATTCTTCTTTAATACGGGCACGCTCGGCGTTGTAGATCTTTGAGTATTCCTTGCGAAAGTCGGAGCGTAGGTCGTCGAGGTAAGCGACGGCAGAGTAGTGCGGACGGTTACCGACGAGTAGATTGCCGTCGCGGTCGTAGATGTCGCCGCGTGGCCCGGGCGTGAGGATGCGTCGCTCGGTCTGGCGTTTTTCGATTTCCTTATATTCGCGAATGTCGATCAGCTGGCTCCATCCGAGCCCGCCGATCAGGACCGCGGAGGCCGCTAGGACGATCCAGAGGAACAGTAGGATGCGTGGATTTTCCCCCTTATGCACATCGTATTGACTCATAGCATTGGGAAGTCGTCGGGCTCTGTTTCAGCGTGGCAGAGCGTGAAAAGCAGGCGCTCGAGGTTGAAGAACCACGGTGCGATGATCAGCAGCGCTAGGTGAGAGAGCAGGGTGGTGACGAGCACTTGTCCCCAGAAGGCGGGAGAGCTAATATACGCGAGCCCTTCGCTGATGGTGAGTAGCAGGATGCAAGCGACATTCGCGACGTGTGCGATTAGGATGGGGTGGTAGTTGTGCTCTGCGCGGAAGCGGATACGGGCCATCGTGATGCAGGTGCCGATGGCCATGAAGCCGCAAGTAAATAGCCCGAATTTAGAGGGAAGCGCGGCATCGACCCAGAGGCCGGTGATCAAGGTGCAGATAAAGAACGAGCGATGATTCAGGTAAAGTGCGGGTAGCACGAGCATTGGGCCGAGGAGCACTAGATACAGCGAGAGCGGTGCTAGGCTAGAATTGACCAAGAGACACAGAAAGAGCAGCAGGGCGTTGGCTGCAAAGAGGATGATTACGCGTGGATCAAGGAGCATCGCTGTCGTAATCGAGAGGGTTGAGTGGGATGAGGACCGAAACTTCGCTGAGGCTCAGTAGCCGATCGTCGAGTTGCACCGTGCCTGCTTGGAAGATGCCGGTGCTGCCGGGCTCCAGCCAAATGACCTCGCCGATCAAGAGCCCGGGAGGAAAGGTGCCCCCTAAACGTGTAGAGACGAGTCGTAGTGGGGTTTGGGTGTTGGCCACTAGGTCTTGCGGTGCATCGCGCACCTCGCCGCTGGCCTTGCCGAAGCCGCTTTGCGGCACGCCTTGATAGACGACTGGGCGGTCGTCGCCCTCGAAGCTGGCGGCCATGCGAAAGTTCGGACTGGTGACCAGCTCGACACGGCTGGTGAATGCATCGACTTTGACGACGCGACCGACGACACCGCCTGCGAAGATGACTGCTGCACCTTCGGTGATGCCGTAGTCCTCTCCCTTGCGAATGACGATCTGCTGCCACCATGCGTTGAGATCGCGGCGGATGACGCGTGCCACTTCGTAGCGAAATTCGCGGCGAGCAGGCATGTCGAGGATTGATTCTAAGCGCATGACCTCGGTTTCGAGTATCTTGTTACGCTGATCGAGCAATTGGTAAAATGCCTTCTGGCGAGCTAACTGTTGGCCAGCTTCGATGAGCTCGATTTTCGAGTGGCTGCGGCGCGCCCAGAACTCTTCAAGATCATCTAAATAGGAGGAAACGATCCATGCGGGTGCTTGCACTTCAGTAAAGCTGATGCGCATAAATGACTTAGCCACCGCTGGCAGTATCCACCAAGCAACGAGAAAGAGGCCTAAGGCGACTATCGGCTTGAACTTATCGAGGCGGAATTTCGCCACGTGCAATGCTTAGCTTTTGGGGTTCCCCGTGAGGTCTTTCAATAGAAAGGCCAGTTCTTCCAACACCATGCCGGTGCCGTTTGCGACCGCACTCAGAGGGTCATCTGCGATGACCACTGGTAGGCCAGTCGCATCGCTTAGCAATTGATCGAGGCCACGGATCTGCGCGCCACCACCAGCGAGGACGAAGCCACGGTCGATGAGGTCTGCTGAAAGTTCTGGTGGGCAGCGCTCCAAAGCATTGCGCACCATATCAACGATGGATGCCATGGTATCGGCGAGTGCATCGCGAATCTCAGGAGATGAGATGGTAATGGTCTTTGGCAGGCCAGCAACAGAGTCGCGACCGCGCACTTCCATGGAAATTTCTTCTTCGAGTGGAAAGGCCGAACCGACACGGATCTTGATCTCTTCCGCTGTGCGCTCTCCAATCATCAGGTTATAAGCGCGCTTCATGTAGTTGACGATCGCGTTGTCAATTTCGTCGCCACCGACGCGGATACTCTTGGTGTAAACTACGCCTGCGAGGGAGATAATTGCCACTTCGGTGGTGCCACCGCCGATATCGACGATCATGTTTGCAGCTGGCTCGTCAATTGGAAGTCCGACACCGATCGCGGCTGCCATAGGCTCTGCGAGCAGGACGACATCGCGCGCTCCAGCGCGGATTGCGGAGTCTTTAACTGCGCGGCGCTCGACTTCGGTAATGCCCGAGGGCACTGCTACGACGATGCGTGGCGCAACAAAAGTTTTGGTCTTGTTTACCTTCTTGATGAAATACCGGAGCATGGCTTCGGTGATTTCAAAGTCGGCGATCACGCCGTCCTTCATCGGGCGGATGGCGGTGATGTTGCCCGGTGTGCGGCCGAGCATCTTCTTCGCATCGGCACCTACGGCGCAGACCTTCTTCGTGGACGTGTAGATCGCTACCACACTGGGTTCGCGAAGGACGATACCCTTGTCTTTTGCAAACACGAGAGTGTTTGCAGTTCCTAGGTCGATTCCGATGTCGTTTGAGAGAAGGCCGAACACGTTTTTAAAGAAAAATTAAGATGCGTTTACTTTCGAGCGTGAAAGTAAAGGCTGTATCACACTCGGAAGGGTTTGAAAGTCAAATAATTACCACCCTAGATCGAGGCAAATTCGTGGAGCATGACTGTGATTGAATAAACGATACGTGGGTTGCGATTAATCGCTTGAGGTTATCTCCTCATGTGTCGCCGGCGAGATCTGCTTTATTTGGCAGATCGCTGAAGCACCTCCTATTTTGGATTTTCGCCGCAGAACAAAAAAGCACAGTCCGAGGACTGTGCTTTTGTTTAAACCTAGATTCAGTAGTTAGAAGTTAGTCTTTAATTATGAAGCCTTTGTAGATTCTCCTATAGTCGCCCACCGAGCGCAGCGACACTCAACCGAAGGGCGAAGCCATTTGGCGAGCGTCTAAGACGCCATAAAACACTGATGCTCAGCTTCTAACTCCTTCCTTCTTCCTTCTAACTACTCTTTTAAGGTTAAAGCGTGGGACTGTTTGGACCCCTTAGAATGCGAAGGTGTATTTCGCGAGGCGCTGACCGATTTCGGCTGCAATTGTTTTTTCGGCTTCTTCGCCTTTTGCGGCGAAGGTCACGGAGAAGCGGACGAAGTTGCCGGCATCATCCCAAGGCACTGTGCTGATGAGCTCTTCGGTGATGAGCCATTGGCTGCATGCTTCGCCGGATTCAAACTCGGTGGTCTTGCCATCGATTGTCGCGGACTTTGGTGCGGCGACGTAGAGGAAGAAGCTACCCTTTGGCTTTTTCGCTTTGAAGCCTGCGCCGTTGAGCGCGTCCACGAGGAGGTCCATACGGCGCGAGTATTTCGCGGAGATTTCTTCGGTGATCTGTGGATTCGCGAGCGCGACGGCACCAGCCTTTTGAATGGCGAGGAATTGGCCGGAGTCGGAGTTGTCCTTCATGTCAGCGTAGGCCTGCACGATGAGCGGGTTACCCACGACGAAGCCGATGCGCCAGCCTGTCATGTTGTAGCTCTTCGAGAGGGAGTGGAGCTCGATGGCGACATCCTTGGCACCTTCGACTTGGAAGATGGAGATCGGAGTGCCTTCGAAGATCAGCGACGAGTAGGCTGCGTCTTGCAGAATGATCAAGTTGTTGGCCTTGGCGAATGCGATGGCCTTTTCGAAGAACTCGAGTGTGGCGGATGCGCCAGTCGGATTGTTCGGGTAGTTGAGCACCATGATCTTCGCTTTTGCGACGACGTCCGCAGGCACGGCGTCGAGCTCAGGGAGGAAGTTATTTTCTTCCTTGAGTGGCATGTTATAGACCTCGCCGCCTAGATATTGGGCGTGTGTGCCGAGCACAGGATAGCCGGGAGAGGTCATGAGCACGACGTCGCCTGGGTTGATGAAGCAGGCCGGAATCATTGACAGGGCGGTCTTGGAGCCGATCGAGTGGACGACTTCAGTCGCTGGATCGATGTCATTCACGCCGAAAACGGTTGCCATGTATTGTGCGGCTGCGGCCTTAAAATCGTCGCCGCCATTGTCCGCGTAGCCACGGTTTTCGGGTTGAGCGGCTGCATCTTGGAGGGCTTTGACCACGATTGGGAAGGCCATTTCGTCTGGCTCGCCGACGCCCATGTCGATCAGATCGACGTCTGGCTTGGCTTCTTTCGCTGCTTTTTTCGCGCGTTTGATCTTCTCAAACTTGTAAATGGCAGTGGATTTGCCGTATTGATTGCCGCCGATGCGCTCAGCGAAGAGTTCTTGGATGTATGAATCGCTCATGATTTAATTAATAATTACTAATGGATGATTGCTAAGAATGTGAATGGATAATGGCTAAACGCTGCAAATTGAGTTTTAGCGGAGTTGATAAGTTCTGATTATTATTTTGATAAAGTGTCATACAGGCGTAACCTGTTCCGAAAATTTGTTATGCAAACAATCCAATCGGTCAACGAAATGCAATCTCACGCCATCGGTCTGCGCTCCAGCGGCCGACTCATCGGGCTAGTTCCGACGATGGGCTGCCTCCATGAAGGGCACCTCTCGTTGATTGATATTGCGAAGGAGCGTGCTGATAAGGTCATTGTTTCGATTTTTGTCAATCCCACCCAGTTCGGGCCGAACGAGGATTTCGACCGCTATCCGAAGTCCTTGGAGGAAGATTTAGAGAAATGTGCCGCACGAGGAGCTGACATTGTATTTAATCCTTCGGTGGCTGAAATGTATCCGCAGGGCTACTCCACGTATGTGAATGAAGAAGATGTGGGCTCTGGATTGTGCGGGATTTCGCGCCCGAACCATTTTCGTGGGGTGACGACGGTGTGTTTGAAGTTGTTCAATATCGCTCGCCCAGACATCGCAGTCTTTGGTCAAAAAGATGCGCAGCAGTGTGCGGTGATTCAGAAGATGATCACTGATCTCAACATTCCGACCGAGATGGTCATCGGCGAAACGAAGCGCGGTGAAGATGGCCTCGCCACCAGTTCACGCAATCGCTATCTGACGACCACGCAGCATGCTGAAGCGCTCAATATTTCGAAGGCGCTCCTGCTAGGCCAGCGCATGGTGCGCGAAGAGGGGGTGCGTAGTGTCGACCGTGTGGTTGCGGAGATTACGCATAATTTGTCGATGGCTCGAAGTGTGCGTGTGATCTATGTGCAGGTTGTTGACCGGCTAACGATGAAGCCCGCGGGGCGCGAGATCATCCCAGGGCAGCATATGGTTTGTGTTGCGGCATGGCTGGATCAGACACGACTCATTGATAATATTGCCCTTTAAAAAGAAGCTAGGATTTAGGAGTCAGAAGTTAGTTTTTTGAATCATCTTTCCTACCTGTTACCTCCTAACTTCCCTTCTATTTATGTCTAAATCATACGATGTCATCGTCATCGGTAGTGGAATCGCTGGCCTGAGCTTTGCACTTAAAGTCGCCGAGGCAGGGCAACGTGTGGCCATTATTACGAAGAAGAACTCGGCCGAATCGAATACGAACTATGCGCAGGGCGGCATCGCGGCCGTGACTTCGCAAACGGACGATGTCGAGATGCACGTGGCCGATACCTTGGATGCAGGTGATGGGCTTTGTGATGAAGCTGCGGTGCGCGAGATTTTGACCGACGGCGCATCGAGCATTGAAGAACTAGCGCGCCGTGGTGTAGCGTTCACGCAGTTGGAGGACGGCAGTGTCTCGCTCGGTAAAGAGGGCGGGCATTCGAAACGCCGCATTTTACATGTTAAGGATGTAACGGGTAAGGCGATTGAAGATGCGTTGCTGCATGGCATTGCGACGTCGCCAAATATTGATACTTATGAGCATCACTTTGCGGTGGAGTTGATCACTGCGTCGAAGCTCGGGCTACCCGGAGATGATCGTGTGCTCGGCCTATATGCCCTCAATACGCACTCCGAGCAGGTGGAGACCTTTGAGTCGAGTGTGGTGTTGTTGGCGACCGGAGGCATTGGCCAAGTTTATCAATACACGACGAATCCTTTTATCGCGACAGGTGATGGCATCGCGATGGCGTATCGTGCGGGCGTTGAAGTGCGCAATATGGAATTCATCCAATTCCACCCGACTGCGTTTTACAGCCGCGATTCGGATCGATTCCTCATTAGTGAAGCGGTGCGAGGTGAAGGCGCGATTCTGCGTAACCTCAAAGGTGAGGCGTTCATGGAGCGCTATGATCAGCGAAAAGATCTCGCTCCGCGCGATATAGTAGCGCGTGCGATTGATTCGGAAATGAAGCAGGCGGGGGCACGTCATGTCTGGCTGGATACACGTCATTTGACGCTCAAGAAGCTGCATGATCATTTTCCTAATATTTATGAGCATTGCGCGAAGCAGGGGATCGCTCTGGAAAAGGATATGATTCCCGTGGTGCCCGCAGCGCACTATTTATGTGGCGGCGTGAAGACGAACCTCAGTGGCGAGACCTCGTTGCCTGGGCTGTATGCCTGTGGTGAAGTCGCTTGCACTGGACTGCATGGGGCAAATCGCCTCGCAAGTAACTCGCTGCTCGAAGCGGTGGTCATGGCGAACCGAGGTGCGACAGCAGTGGGCGAGTATTTGTCGGCCGCAAAGGCTTCAATGGTGGACCTGCCAGATTGGGTCGACGGCGACGTGCGGGACTCTGACGAACGCGTGGTGCTCTTGCACAATTGGGATGAGGTGAAGCGGACGATGTGGGACTACGTCGGTATTGTTCGCACGACCAAGCGTCTCGAACGTGCTCGCACCCGTATTAAGACGCTCGACCGCGAGATCAACGATTACTACTGGAATTTCAAAGTTGATGAAAGCTTATTGGAGCTGCGCAACATGATCCTAGTCGCTGGTCTTGTTGTGGATTGCGCCCTGCAGCGCAAAGAAAGCCGTGGGCTGCACTGCACGTTGGACTATTCTGAGAAAAGTGAGGTGCTAGTCGATTCGACGGTTCGATTAGGCTGATGTTATAGAGCTGTGGCCGCCAGCCTCAGCCCTATTTTCTAGAGCTGAGACTGATCGCGCGATCCAGCTTATTGGTAGTTTAAGTCAATGACTTCAGTTAAATTACCATCCGCATTAAAAACATAAAGTCGCTGTAGAGAGGGTTCGATCAATTCAAACGTGCCATTCACTTCAACTGTTGTGTCCTCGCCAGGTAGGCAAGTGCTGCCAAAGAAGTCGGGCTGTAGATAATCGCTCAGGTCATCAAACCGAACCGATACCGTGCCATTCTCGAGCATGGTTTGCTGTGCCGCTGACGAAATTATTCTGCCATTATTAGCCATCATTTTTTCAAGTGACGTCTCACGCACTTTTTGGAAGGCTGGAATCGCCATGGCAGCTAGCAGTCCCATGATTGGAATCATGGCGAGCCATGCAAAGCCAAGCACAATGCCGCTAATTGCCAAGCCTTTGCCCTTTAGCTCACCGTTGCTGTCTTTCACTTTGCTCAAAGCAACAAAGCCAAAGATGATCGCTAGCAGGAAGCCGAACGGAATAAAGAAGCATAGCCCTAGGACTAAACTAGCGATCGCGAGGCCTGATGTTTTTTGTTTATTGCTCATAGGTATTGATAGGTTACTTATGAGGTCTTGTTCGGCAAGCTCCTAATCGTTTGGTTTTTCTGCTGATTGAAATGTCTGTGACGCATCGTCTTTTTTGTGAATTCGTATCTTGCGTAGCTTTAGCGAAGACTGAAGCAGTTCCGATCTGTGCGATGCCTCATTTTTCCAATTGCTGCCACAGCATTGCGTGGCCAAATTAGCTACATGTCATTTTTGAGTTCATCTACTCGTTGCGCGCTGGTTGGCCCTGGAGCGATTGGCCTTTATTACGGTGGTTTGCTGGCGAAGGCGGGTGCTTCACTGCATGTGCTTGCACGTTCGGATGCCGCTGCGCTGCGTGAGGACGGTATCACAATCCGCATGGTGGATCCGCGTTCGGGGGAGTTGAGTGAGACACATTCAGTTCGGCCGAGTGCTATTGAGACAGATGCCGCTGCGATCGGGGCGGTGGATCTGGTGATCATCTCGGCCAAGGCGACAGTGAACTGTGACTTACTACCGAGTTTACAGCATTTGGTCGAGCCAGGGCGCACCACTTTGCTCACGTTGCAAAACGGGATGGGTAACGCCGAATTGTTGGCAAAGCACTTTCCGACCAATCCAGTGCTGGCGAGTCTGTGCTCTGTTTGCGTCAACCGAAGCGCGCCGGGTGTGGTTGAAAATTATCTGCCAGGCCGTGTTGAAATCGGTTCGCTCGGGGAACGCTGGCCTGAGCGTGCGGCTGAGGTCGTCGCGGACTTTACCGCTGCAGGCGTGAAGGCGAATGTCTCACCGGTTCTGGACGCGGCGCTGTGGCGTAAGCTTTGTTGGAATGTGCCTTTCAACGGATTGGCCATCGCGGCGGGCGGCATTACGACGGACTTGATTTTGGCTGATGCTGGGTTGGCCGCGCGTGCGCGTCGTTTGATGGCAGAGGTTCAAGCGGCGTCGGCATTGTGCGGGCATGAGATCGCTGATTCCTTTCTTCAAGGGCAGTTCGATGTGACTGAGAGAATGGGCGCTTATCGTCCGTCGTCCTTGATCGACTATCTCGACGGACGTGCAGTGGAAGTGGAGGCGATATTCGGCGAACCGCTGCGACGTGGTCAGGCACTGGGGCTGGAGATGCCGGAGTTGGCACAGCTACATGCTGAGCTCGTTACTGCGGTGGGCGCTCGTTAAAATGGGGTCGCATTCTGACGTAACGTAGATAACGTAAATTCCAACTGATACATCGATCCCTAGCTCCTGACGTTATGCTTAAACCAATCCTTGATGCTCTAATCGCCTTCCTAGAGGTGGTGTTTCCTTTCGAAGCTGGCACTGCCGAGTTTTATATCCTGCTGGGATGTGCAATTGGTGGCATGTTGATTGTGGCGCGGCTACTTTCAGGTGTTTTCAGTAGTTCGAAGGGGATCGTGATCACGGCTTTTGCGGTGATGATTCCATTGCTGCTGGCGGCCTTGGGCTATGTCTTGATTGAGCTGTATGCATTGCCTGAAATCCAAGCAGACTGGGCTGAGCAATTCTTGCCGTGGGCGACATTTGGCATCGTGTTTGTATTGGCCGGGGCGTTGGTCTCTTCCAAATTATGGGATTTTAGCAAAGTTTCGGCCGTGCTCGCGTTGGTGTTGGCTGGGTTCGCTGGTATGAGTCTTCAATATGCTGCTCAAGTGGTGATGGGCGTGGTCGATGCCGGAGGGAGTCAGGTCGAGAAGCGTGAGCGCGTGCTCGATGAGAGTATGGAAAATACGAATTAGTGGTGCTTTTTGTCCCTCGGACTTTGACAGGCAGATAAAAGCGTAGAACATGCGCGGTTCGTATGGCGCGCTTGTATCAACCACCTAAGAAAGGCTCCAACCTTGCTGTTAGCACGGTGTTAGGATTGGTGGCGGCGTTATTGATCTTCTTATTGATCCCGCTGGTGCAGTTTAGCGAGGTGCGGCCTGCTACGGCGCAACCGATCGAAGAGCTGGTGTTGGCAGTGCCGCCGCCACCACCTCCTCCGAGCGATCCGCCTCCGCCTCCACCTGAGGAAAAAGAGGAAACACCGCCGGAGTTGGACACACCGCCGCCGATGCCAAGTTTAGAGCAGCTGGAGCTGAGCTTAAATCCTGGAATAGGCGGAGAATTGACGATTGGTGACAGTTTGGATTTCAATTTTCAGGTCGAATCAGCCGAGCAGCTAATGAGCCGCTATGGGTTCGATGACCTCGATGAGGTGCCGCATGTTACCAGGCATGGGCGTATTCAATATCCTGTGCAGCTTCAGCGCCGGCGAGTGGAAGGTTATGTGCAATTACTGGTGTTTATCGATCCCAGTGGGCGCGTTGATGTGCAAGAGGTGCTTAATTATTCGCACAAGGATTTTGTGGCGCCGGCAAAGGCAGGCGCTGCGGCGACGCGTTTTTCCCCGCCGATACGGAACGGGCAAGCGGTGAGCGCGAAATATTCCTGGCGCATTGAATTTTCGCTGAATCGCTAACTGAAATGTCGCTGGTATTTTAATCTGGAAACCTAGCGTTATTTTTTGATAGTGCTAGAGCTGCATCACTAACTTATAACTACTTATTATTATGTCAGACAAACCAGCAGGATCAGAAAAGAAAATCGCAGCAGGTATTTTGGGAATTCTCCTTGGAGCTTTCGGAATCCATAAGTTCGTTCTAGGCTACACAAAAGAAGGCATTATTATGCTTCTTTTAACTGTCATCAGCTTGGGTATGCTTGGCTTCATCACTGGTATCATCGGTCTAGTTGAGGGGATCATCTACTTGACTAAGACAGACGAAGATTTCGTCGCGACTTACATCAATGGTAAAAAAGGCTGGTTCTAGACTGTCGTTCTTTTGATTTTTCTAAAAGCCGTCCTGTTACTGGGCGGCTTTTTTGTGTTCATCGTCAAACAGAGGGGAAGCTCGTGCAATGAAGCAAAAACATGGTAGCGAACTCGCGCTAGCGAGGTCGACCACTACACGATTCCCCGCCGAAAAATAGACGCGACTGGCGTCGCATCGCTACAGCCGATTTTATATCAGTGCGAACCTGAGGCGAAAAATCGAATTGCAGACCTCGGCACTTCTCAGTTCTGTGGTGCGCATGCCTACTTTTACCGCGATTGATTTTGAAACGGCGCAGCCAGCGCGCTCCAGTATTTGCCAGGTTGGGCTCGTCCGAGTGGAGCAGGGGGAGGTGGTTGATCAGCTCAGTATTCTTGTGCAGCCGCCAGAGAACACTTACAGCTATTGGAATACGAATGTGCATGGGTTGACGGAGTCGGACACTTATAATGCGCCGTTTTTTGATGCGGTGTGGCCGCAGATCCGTGGCTATATCGAGGGGCGCACGTTGGTGGCGCACAATGGTGCCTTTGATTTTTCCTGCCTGCGTAAGACCTTGGAGTTTTATGGCATGGACGAGCCGAGCTACGAGCCAGCATGCACCTACAAGATCTATAAGAAGAAGTTGAACCTGCTGTGCGACGAACACTGCATCCCGCTAGATCACCATGATGCCCTGTCGGATGCGAAGGCTTGCGCGGAGCTGTATCTGCGGCATCTGCGCGGGTAGGGCGAGGGCTCATGTGCTATTAACGGTTATCTCCATTTACAAAAAAAGCCGTATCCAATGGATACGGCTTTTTGTTAAGTATTTGCGTATGCAATGTCTAGTCGATCAGTCCGTCGCGGCGTAAGAGCGCATCGGGATCGGGGTTGCGGTGCATGAAGTTTTTAAACAGCAGCGCGGGATCCTCGGAGTTGCCTTTAGCTAGGATTTCGTTGCGGAAGGCGCGGCCAGTTTCGGCGTTGAGGATACCTTCTTTCTGGAAGCGGGTGAACGCGTCGGCGTCGAGCACTTCGGCCCACTTGTAGCTGTAGTAGCCTGCGGCGTAACCGGTGGGGCTGCTGAAGAGGTGGCTGAAATTGAAGACGTTCGATTTCGGTTCGGTCTTGCGGGCTGCGTTATAGCCGTCGAGCTGCTTTTTGATGAACGCGTCCAGATCCTTCTTCTTCGTCTCTGGCCAGTTAATATGTAGCTCTAGGTCCATCTTACCGAAGGAGAGTTGGCGCACGTTGGCGCTGGCCTTCATGTAGTTGCGCGCGGCGAGCATCTTGTCGAAGAGGTCCTGCGGGATGGCGTCACCTGTTTCGTGGTGGCGGGCGAAGAGGTCGAGGCTTTCGCGATCCCAGCACCAGTTCTCGAGAATCTGTGAGGGAAGCTCGACGAAATCCCATGGCACGTTGACGCCATTGAGTGACTTAACTTCGACTTCGCCGCAGAGGTGATGGAGTAGGTGGCCAAATTCGTGGAAGATCGTTTCGACCTCACGGTGGTTGAGGAGTGCGGGTTGATCGCCAACGGGTGGTGTTAGATTGCCGCAGATCAGTCCAAGGTGTGGTGTGCGTGGGCCGACGGATGCATCGCGGTTGCCAGTGAGCAGATAGTTCATCCATGCGCCGCCGCGCTTGGACTCGCGCGGGTGCCAGTCGGCGTAGAAGGAGCCGAGCTGCTCGCCAGAGTCGGCGTCGAATAGGTCGTAGAATTTGACCTCTTCGTGCCAGACCTCTGGGAGGGCTTCTGAGGCTTGAGAGCTGAGGGCTGAGGACTGAGACTTGGGTTCGGCTGACGGCGCGGAGGCCGTCCCTCCCGCGGTTGCGCGCTCTTCGATGCGGAGGCCGAAGATTTGCTGGGCGATGTCGAACATGCCGGAGATGACTCGGTTGATCGGGAAGTAGGGGCGCAGGGCTTCTTCGTCGAAGTCGAAGTTGGCGAGGCGTTGCTTCTCGGCCCAGTAGCCGACTTCCCATGGTTCGAGCAGTTCACGTGGCTCTTTGGTGGCGTCGGCTTTGAATTGGCTCAATGCGTTCGTCTCTTCGACGAATTGATCTTGGATTTTATTAAAGATGGCGTTGCCGAATTTGAGCGCAGCGTCGCCTGAAGCAGCCATGCGGCGTGAAGTGACGTGGTCGGCAAAGTTGTCTTGGCCGACGATCTGAGCGAATTCGTGGCGTAGGTCGAGGATTTCGCGGACGAGTTCGCGGTTGTCGTATTCGCCCTCGCGGCCGATCGTGGCGTAAGCCTGCCAAAGCTCTTGGCGCAGGCTGTCGCTATCGGCGTAGGTGAGCACTGGGATAAAGGAGGGCGCTTGGAGTGTGAAGCGCCATGCGTTTTCGTGTCCCTTTTGCTCGGCATTTTGCTTGGCTGCGGCGACTGCGGATTCGGGTAGGCCGGCGAGTTCGGCTTCGTCGGTGACGATCTTTTCCCACGCGTTGGTGGCGTCGAGACAGTGCTCTGAATAGCTCTGTGTCAGCTCGGCGAGGCGCTTTTGGACTTCCCCGGCGCGTGCTTTTTGCTCGGGTGGCAGGTCGGCGCCTTGCTCGCGGAAGTCGGCGAGTGTTTCGTGGATGTAGCGCTGCTTGGTAGGTGAGAGCTTGTCGGTTGCGAGGCTTTCGCCGTAGGCCTTGAGGGTCTTCCAGAGTGTTTCGTTGAGTGGGATGCCAGCGAAGAACTCGCTCACCTTGGGTAGCATCGCGTTATGCGCGTCGCGTAGTTCGGGGCTGTTGTTGACCGAGTCGAGGTGGCTGACGAGTCCCCATGCGTGGTTGAGTGGTTCAAGGCCGTCGTCGAGCGCAGCGATGGTGTTCTCGTAGGTCAGCGTTTCCGGTGCGTCGGTGCTGCGTGCGGCAACGGCATCGACGGCGGCTTGAGCGTCGGTGAGTGCTTTGCTAATGTCTGTCTCGATGTGATCGGGCGTGAGTGTCGACCAACGAATGTGAAAGTCTTTTTGGAGAAATGGATGCATAGGAGAATTAGGAATTAGGAATGGAGAATTAAGAAAATAGTCTGAAAAGTGAAAGAGTTTGTTACTGATAGTGGCAACTACGGATGCTAATTATGCAGGTTGAATTTGTTAAAAATCTTTGCGCGTGTGTTGGTTTTGGGCATGTTGTTGGGCTATGACACTACAAAAAGCGATTTGTCACCATGAGTTTGGAAAACCTCTAGAGGTATTACGACTGGAAGAGGTCGAGCAACAGGAGCCTGCTGCGGGTGAAGTTCGGGTGCGTTTGTTAGCGGCGACGATTAACCCGTCGGATTATGGTATGATCGGCGGTAGCTACGGACGTTTGCGTGAGTTGCCTGCAGTCGCTGGGCGTGAGGGTGTTGGCGTGATTGATGCGCTGGGGCAAGACGTGTCGAGTGTGGAAGTGGGGGCGCGTGTTCGCTTTCCCGAAGAGGGTGCTTGGCAAGAAACGGCCTGCATCCCTGTGGCGGACTTGCAAATGGTGCCGAATGATGTGCCTGTTGAGCAGGCGGCGATTTCTTTTATTAACCCACCGACAGCATATTGCTTGCTGAAGAAGATCGTGGATCTGGCTCCAGGCAGTTGGGTGGTGCAAAATGCAGGTAATTCCGCTGTGGGGTTGAGTGTGATTCAGATGGCGAAGGCGATGGGCTTTAAGACTATTAGTCAGGTGCGCCGTGAGGAGCTGGTTGAACCGTTGAAGGCAATGGGCGCCGACCATGTCGTCGTTGAAGGCAGTGGTTGGCCGAAGCAGGTGAAGGAGTTGACTGGCGGAGAGCCGATCCAGTTGGCACTAAACTCTATCGGCGGTGCGAGTGCGAGTGATCAAATCAAGGCGTTGGGCGAAGGCGGCACGCATGTGACTTTTGGCGGTATGGTGGGCGACCTCGTTCGTTTTCCGACTCGTTTCCTTATTTTTAATGATGTGCGCTTGATCGGATTCTGGTGGGATAAGTGGTGCAAGAAGCTGGGAGCTGAAGGCCGCGATGAGGTAATGAGTGCGGTGTATGCTATGATGCGCGATGGCACTGTGAAGCTGCCAATTGAGGAAACGTATTCGTTTGAGCAATTCGCTGACGCTTTGAAGCACGATAAGCAGCCACGCTTGGGCAAGGTCTTGCTCAAGCCTTAGATGGAGTGGGCAGTGGGAAAGTCGAGTTGCTGTGACTTGTTTGTTGCAGGGGGGCGGATCACTGCTAAACGTCTCTGCATCATGTTCCTGCCTCGATTTGCTCTAGTTGCATCATTATTCGCTTTGCTCCTCGTTTCTGCCTGCACGCCTAGTGGCGTTGAAGTGGTGGGCGAGACGGATGAGAAACAGTATCAGTTAGCCAAGGGGTATCAGGGGCAAGGTCGCACGGAAGATGCGTTGAGTGCTTTTCTGCGTGTGATTGATGCGCGGCGTGATGCGCCAGAGTCTCATTTCGAGGCCGGCTATATCTATTTGCATTCGATGAAAGATCCAGTGCGTGCGATTTACCATTTCGAGCGCTACTTACAGTTTAAACCACAGGCACCACAAGCGACGCAGGTGCGTCAATTGATCGAAACCGCACAGAAGGAATTTGCACGGCAATTGCCTGCTCAGCCGTATCAGGGGGATCTCGATCGGATTGATTTGATGGAGCTCGTGAAGAGTTTGAAGGTCGAGAACGATAGTTTGAAGCGTGATTTAGTGGCTGCTGAAAAGCGCGTGCAGCAGTTGGAAAATGTCGTGGGTGGTGCACGACGTGTGCCGACTGCGCAGACAACGGTGACGCAGTCGCTCCAGCAGACTCGACAGCCGGTGCAGCCGCAAGCGACGGCGCCGGCTCCCGATCCGGCGAGCGCGCCACGTAGCTATACGGTGCAGTCCGGCGATTCGCTCAGCGGTATTAGTCGCAAGGTGTATGGCACGCCGTCGCGTTGGATCGATATTTATCAGGCAAATCGCGACCGTCTCTCGAGTGAGAATGCGCTGAAGGTCGGGCAGGATCTTCGTATCCCGTAATGCGTGTCTTTGACGTATGCGGCAGGTTGGTCTTTAAGTGTTAGATATGGAGTGCTGCTTTTTTGATTATAATGCGACCTCACCATTGCGGCCTGAGGCGCGTGCGGCGTGGTTAGCGGCTACAGATGACCTTTGGTTGAATCCGTCGAGTCCCTATCGTGCGGCGGCTCGGGTGCATGCACATTTAAATGCAGCGCGTGCGCGTGTTGCGGAGTTATTTGAAGTGGCTCCCGAGCGTGTGGTGTTCAACTCCGGTGCAACTGAGGGGAACAATGCTGTATTTGCGCATTGGGCGGCGACGTTGCCTGCGGATGCGCGGGTCGCGGTGAGTCCGACGGAGCATCCGAGTGTGGTGGAGGCGGCGAAGCAGACCTTTGGCGAGCGTGTGGATTGGTTGATGCTCGATGTGCACGGTGCAGTGGATCTCGCGGCGCTGCAGGAATTGCTCAATCAAGGCAAGGTCATGGCTTTGTCAGTTATGGCGGCGAATAATGAGACTGGGATTTTAAATGACTGGCAGCGCATCGCAGAGGAATGTCGCGCGCAAGGGGTGCAGGCTCATTGTGATGCGTCGCAATGGATCGGTAAGTTGCCGCTGTCGGGCTTGGGCGCTGGTGATTTTGTGACGGGGTGCGCACATAAATTTGGTGGGCCGCGAGGTGTCGGGCTGGTTTTGCTGCCAGAGGCGAATGCGGGTTTTACGTCGCTGCTCGGCGGTGCGCAGGAGTCTGGGCATCGTGCGGGCACAGAGGATGTGGCTGGCGTCTTAGCAATGGTCGCTGCTTTGGAGGAGGTGGAGCATGGCTCCGCTGAGGGGCGGGACATCTTTCTCGAGGAACTCAGTCAGGTGATGCCATCGGTTGAGGTGGTCGGGCTTGAGGTGGAGCGCTTGTGGAATACGGCGCTGTTGATCTTGCCTGAGTTTGCCAGTGTGCGCTGGATACGTGCGTTGGAGAGGCGCGGCTTTTTAGTCTCAGCTGGTTCGGCGTGTTCGACGGGCAAGCAGGGGGCGTCGCCAGTGCTTGCGGCGATGGGGCTGGAGGCAGATGTGATGCGCCGAGTGCTACGCGTCAGTTCTGGATGGACGACAAGCGTGGAGGATTGGCGGGCGTTGGCCGTGGCGATCGTCGAATGCTACGCGACGCTTCGGTCAGAGGCGGATCGTTCACCATCGACGGTGATTTCGATTTAACAGGATACGGTTGTTATGCGTTTTCTAAATCTCCGTGTGCAGGATTTTCGTAATGTTGAGTTTGCGGAGCTGGATCTATCGGCGAACCGCACCTTTCTGCTCGGTGCGAACGGGCAGGGGAAATCGAATTTGCTAGAGGCACTTGGGCTGGTGACCGCGCTGCGCTCGTTTCGAACACAGAGTATGTCGGCATTGCCGCGGCAGGGCTGTGATGGTTCGTTTGCTGCGGTGTATGAAATCGAGCACGATGTTGAAGGCCGAACGGAGCTGGAGCTACATGCTGGCAAGTCGGGGCGCAGTGTGAAGATCGATGGCGAGCGTGTTTCGCGGTTGGGGGACTTCATTGGGCGGTTCCCTGTGGTGCCATTAAGCTCGGGCGATTTGATGTTACTGCGTGGTTCACCTGCGGAGCGTAGGCGTTTTGTGGATCTGACTCTTTCAGCGATTGATCCGAGCTATTATCATGCGCTGCGGAACTATCATCGTGGCGTGGCGGAGCGCAATCGACTGCTGAAGAAGGGGGGGAGTGCCGCGGAGTTGTCGGCGTTTGAGGCTGAGATTGCACCGCATGCGGTCGCTGTCTCGACTAAGCGTCGTGCCGAGATGCAGCGTTTGCGCGAAGTGTTGATTGCGGTGTATGCAGATATTGCTGAGTTGGATGAAGGGCCCGAGTTAGAGTTTAAGGTCAATGCCGCGTGCCCCGATGTGGAATCGGTGAGCCGAATGCTGCACGATGGTCGCAAGCGCGATGAGATCATGGGCTCGACGCAGAAGGGGCCACACCGTGATGACTTCAATCTCTCTTTAAGCATTGGTGGCGCGAAAGAGTATGCCTCTGACGGTCAGCAGCGTGGGCTTTGTGTCGCGCTGCGTATCGCGCAGGCACGGATCTTTCAGGAGCGCCTCGGGCTGACTCCTGTTTTGTTGGCCGACGATGTGTTGGGCGAGCTCGACCCGTATCGTAAGGCCGGGTTTTGGCGTGCCTGTCCGCCCGAGCTTCAGATCATCGCGACTGGCACAGAGTTGCCAGAAGCGAGTTCAGAATGGGCGATCTGGAAAGTGACGAATGGGCAATTTACTCGTTAGTCTTGAGGGAGTTGTAGCTCTTCAATTACAGTTAGTTTACCCTCTGGATCACAGTTGGCTCGTAGGCCGATGAAGCTTTCGTGGTATTTGTCAAAATAGGGCCAGATCAAGGTGTGGTCGGTTTCGGGAATCTTCAGTTGGTCAATCGCATCGCGGCTGAAGAATTCAAAGTGTCCTTCATCGATTGCGCAGGGCAGGCTGTCAGTCGAAATGCGGCAATCGAAGAGAAACATCAGCCAATGGCCTGCGCCTTCGTAGCTTTTTTCGGAGACGTAGCCGAAGCAGTGCAGGTCGGTGTCGGAAAGCTCGAGGCCGACTTCTTCGTGTGCTTCACGGCGGGCGCATTCGTAAGGAGATTCGCCAGTAGCCATGTCGAGCTTGCCGCCAATGGGGCTCCAGCAGCCTTTATTAGGAGATTTTAATCGCTGTATCAGGAGATGTTCGCCTTTTGCGTTACGGATGAAGATGAGTGCGCTTATTTTAAAAGGAAGTGGCGTGGTCATAAGTGCTTACGATTCTTAAGGCTTGGTTTGGCGCAAGTGTAATCGGGATGATCGCTACGAATGGCGGGCACCTATGATGCTGATATTTGTATAAAAAATGTTTAAAGTGGCACTGATTTGACTGAGAGAGAGAAAAGTGCATTAAAACGGCAACTTTTCACTGAGAAAGTGATTGCTATGCGCCAAAACACTACATAACCACTATAGCTTCTGTCGCGCCTCTACGCGACACTTCAGTCTGTCCCCAAGCTGTAAATGTCAAAATACTTCACCCCATTCTGTCTGTTTCTGGTCTCGTCATCAGTAGCTACTGCGTGTGTGGAGATGAGGGCAGGATTGACTGGAGTTCAGTTACTTCGAGCTTTCATACGCATCTAATTTTTATACATGAGTAGTTCTAAACGGTTAATTATAAATTGTGGTGCCAGTCGAGTGACTGCTGCCGTTATCTCATCGCATGGTGGGAGTCTTCAGGTCGACAAGTTGGTTACGGAAGACCTCCAATACGACTTGTCAAATGAAGACGCGATCTTACCGAGTATTGGAGAGGCGCTTAAGGCCCTTGCTCATACTCATAAGCTTTCCGGTAAGGCGACGTTGATTGTTCCTGGCAATCAGATCCTTACTAAGACGATCCGTATTCCGCATATTGAAGAAGCGAAACGTGCGCAGATCATCGCATTTGAGGCGCAGCAAAACATTCCATATCCGCTACATGAAGTGGTATGGGATAGCCAAGTCGTCGGCGATGACGGCGTGGAGACGGAGGTGCTTTTCATTGCGGCTAAGTCCAGCATGGTGGATGAGTTTTGTGGCTACGTCTCTGCGGCCGGATTTACAGTCGATAGCATTAGTGCTGCGACGGTGCTCGACTACAATACGCTGCAATTCGCCTACCCCGAGTTGGATGACGATGTGTTACTGATCAACATCGGCGCGCGTTCGACGAATCTACTTTTTCGCAATCCGGATGGTTTCTTTGTGCGTAACATTCAGTTGGGTGGTAATTCACTCACGCAAAACATTGCTGATAGTCTCGGTAAGCCATTTGCACAAGCTGAGGCGGTGAAGCATAAGTTCTTTGCTGAGGATAATGGTTACTCTGCGGATGATTCAGGTGCGAAACTGCTGACATCCTGCTCTGAGTCGTTCATGCGCCGCATGAGCCAAGAAATTACACGTTCGATCGTGAACTACCGCCGCCAGAAGGGTGGCGCTGCTCCAAAGCGTATTTTGCTGAATGGACGTGGTTCGCTCCTGAAGGGATTGGCGGAACAACTCTCGACAACTCAAAAAGTCGAGGTTGAGTTCTTTGATCCACTTCAAAACGTGACCTTGGATGGTTCGATTGATACTGAGATGGAAGTGCTACGCTTGCAAACGAGTGAGATCATCGGTGAAGCGTGTCGCGATATGATTCCGAATGCTGCGGGTGTGAATTTGCTGCCGGAAGCGATTCAGTCTGCGATGGCATTCTCTCGGAAGAAGCCATTTATTCTCTTAGCTGCGGCCTGTCTTGCATTGGCGCCGTTCCCAGTCCTTGTCGCATATATGAATGCGAATGCTGCGTATTCGGATCAAGTGCAGACGATTCAGGCGGAACTTCAGCCGTTACAGTCGAGCCAAGCTCAAATTCGCAAATTCCAAGAACAAGCGGAGGCGACCAGTCAAGCGATTCAACGTGTCGAAGGTTTAGTGAATTCGAAATCGAATTGGATTAAGTTTTTCGCTGAGTTGCAAGGGAGCCTGCACCTCGCAGAAGACGTTTGGTTGGATAAGCTGAACGTCCTGCGTGAAGCGGCAGCCGATGGTCAGTCCTCTTATGAAGTCGTTGTCGAAGGGCAGTTACTGGTGCGTGATTCTGCAAATGGTGTAGAGGACGTCGATGTGGATGCATTAACTGAGCAGCTGAAAAAACTGCGTTCTAGCTTCGAAGATTCTGAATTTATTGTGTCCTCTCATTCGCCTGTCGTTACATGGACGAAGTTGCAAGATGAAGGCCTCAATGTTCTCCCTTTCACTATTAACTTGGTCGTGGATGCGGCTAAACCACTATAATTCCTATGGGTTTATTTAAGAAAAATCCCGTATTCTGCATCCTCTGTGCTGTTGGTGTGCTCGCTTTTGTGGGTGGCACTGCGCTGGTGGTGATGGAGTCCGGCAAGTTAGCTACGTCGAAGCGGCAAGTAGAGAGTGCAGATAGCCAAATCAAAGGTCTATTATATGCGACTCCTGCTCCGACTTCGGAAAATGTGCAAGCCGCGCAGAAAAATGCAGAAGAGTTAAATGCCAAGCTGCAAAGTATGCGAGATGACTTGCAACGTGGCTCACGTCTCACGGTTTCCAGTGATGGCACGCGTGTGATGGCTGGCTTGCAACGGTATATGTCAAGTCACCGGAGACGGGTTGCGAATCATAAGAATTCGGATGGCGTAAAGGCTGAGATTGTAGTGCCGAATGGTTTTGCATTTGGCTTTGAGAAATACGCATCTGAGACGAAAATCTCAGATGATGCAGCTATTATTCCGCAGTTGGATAAGCAGCGTCAGATCCTACGTTATATTTTAGATCAGCTTATTAAGTCTGACCCTGCTGGAATTCAAGTAGTGGAACGTGAAGTATTGGAGCAATCAGCAACTGCAGATGGTGGGTTTAAGATTAATCCAGCCATTTCGGCTCGCGTCCCTGGCGCCATTGATACGCTCGCGTTTCGTGTCACTTTTACTGGGTATACCCCGTCGTTACGCAAGTTTTTGAATAAGCTGGCAGAGTTCGAATTGCCACTCGTTGTGCGCAGTGTCGAAGTCGATCGCCCGACTGTGAGTGCCGCAGGCGCAAAGAAGAAGGGCAAGAAGGCGGCCAGTAATATCGACGACATTTTCAGTGTCTTTGGTGGCGCTTCTTCGAGTGCTGACAAGCCAGCCGAAACCAAGTCGGCAGCAAACAAAACCCCTGTTATTTCTGACACGGAATCTAGCTTTACCGTGACTCTTGAATTTATCGAAATCATCCTGCCCTCTAATTCCGAGGAGAACTCAAACTAATCGCACATGAATAAAATATACGATAAACTGCTCCTTGCAGTGGCGATATTGGCACTCCTCGCGGGTGTTGGGTTTTACGTTATGAAATCTGGAGAGCTCCCTTCGGCTACGCCGCAGGTTGGTCAGCCAGGCGATGGCCTGTATGAGCCAATTCCAGTGCCGATTTCTACGGAAGTTCCAGGCGTTTGGCCGGATGCCGTTCAGACTTCAGCGCAGGCGAAGGAGTCGCCTCTGGAGCTTTACGACGTCTTCACACCGCCTAAGATTTGGATCGATAAGAATGGAAACTTCATCTTTGAGTCTCCGATCCTTCCGCCCACTAAAGATATCCCATTTGGCCTTTACCTCGCTGCAATCGAGCGTGAACCGTATCGCATCCAGCTAGAAGGCTACATTGAAGATGATCTAAAGGATGCGTCTAAAAGCCTGTTGCTTCTTTATGATGAAGAACTGCAACGCCAGGTGCGTGCGCGCGTTGGCAAAGAGAAGCCGAAATCCGAGTTCAAGTTGATTGATTTCACTATCGAGCGTGTGAAAGACAAGGACGGCAATACCTCTAAGATTGCGTCTGCTACCTTGCTGGATCAACGCACTGGCGAAGAGGTGACTTTAGTTCACGGAGAGCGTCTTTATAATGATGTGGTGACTGTCATTTTACGCTCGAATGAGGACGCTTCAATCGAAGTCGTTTTGCAAGAGGCGCCAAAAGCGTTTGAAACAAAGCTAGGTAAATACAGCTTAGAGCAGATAAATCTTGAAGATTCGAGTGTCACAGTGAAGAAACAGGGCGACGAAAAACTAGAATTAGAAGAAGAGATCAAAGAATTGCAACTCAGCGCCCCAAGCGAAGAGACTAAATCCCCCGAAGAAGTAGAAGAGAAAGAAGACGCGAATAGTGACGTGTTTGATTTCGCATTCTAATCTCAAAAACATTTAACAAACAGCAACATTGCTTAATCTAAATATGAAAAAATACCTCGCAGCACGAAAGCGCATGTCCGCCATCTTGATGGCTGGTGCGCTTGGAACTTTTACTTTCGTCGCGCCGCAAATGGCCGATGCACAAAACGCTTCGGAGAAGGTTCAGCTGATGGCTGAGACACTCCGTGCTCGCGACTCCGGAAATCTGGGGCTCGCCAAAGAAAAAGCAGAGGAGCTGATTAAAATCGCCCCTGAGGATGAGAATGTTCAGCGCCTACTTGCTTCAATCAATCAGGATTTAGATCGCGAAGTAAGTGGTGATGCTGTTTACGGCCAAGCGGGTGATGCGTCGGTTGATGTCATCATGCAGGCTCCTAGCGCTTCTGCTGCAGATTCTATTGTTGCAGCAGCAGCAGCAGACCAAGATATGAAGATCGCGGCGGCTGAAACTGCAATTGAAGAAGCAAACAAGCTTGCAGAACTCGGTGCATATACCGATGCCGCAGGGCTCCTTGCGGCTGCGAATGCAAGTCTCACTCTCAATACTTCTACTGCTGACGTCTTAGCGGACATCCAAGAAGCGCAAGCGGAAATCGTTTTAACTGAAGCGCGTGCGTTGGCCGCTGCTGGTGATGCAAAAGGTGCTGAGGCACTGCTTGAAGAGTATCGCGCAGCAGGTGGTCAATCCAAAGATGCGAATGAATTGGCGGCTGATCTCAATCGACAAATCTCCAATCCATACGACCTAGCAATTCAAGATATTAGTCCAGACTATGTCGCGCAAACTAAGGTAATTCGCGATCTCCTTACACGTGGGCGTGCGCAGTATTTGAATGGTGACTACGATGGCGCTTCTTCCACATTCAAAGAAGTCGAAGCCCGTGATGCAAACAACGCAGAAGCGAAGCTCTTTCAAACTCGTATTGCTGAAATTCTCGGCGATATCCACGCTCAAAACCAATACAAGACTCGTGAGCAAATGCTGACTGAGGTCGATCAAAGCTGGGAGCGTCCTAAAGTCTTTGATGTCACTGGCGGTGGCCCAGTTCAGCCAAAAGAAGATACTGGCATCTTGCAAAAGATGAAGGGTATCGTGATTCCTCAGGTAAACTTCTCCGGTATGGAGCTGACTCGTGTGATCGACACACTGTCCGAGCTTTCGGTTGAGTATGATCCAGAAGGCGTCGGTGTGAACATCGTGCCACTCTTTGATGCGAATGAAAGCAATCCACGCGTGAACATTAGCCTGCGTAACTTGAACTTGGATCGTATCCTTGAGTTCGTCACGCAACAGGTGAACTTCGCCTACAACGTCGGTGGTGATGCGGTTACCGTAGCGAAGAGCGATGCCAATGATGGTGTCTCTAATAGCATCACGGAATTCTTCCCAATCTCCCGTGCAACTGTCATCCGCTTGACTGGCTTCCGTGATGGTGGTGGTTCGAGTGGTGGCGGCCCCGTTGATCCATTTGCTGCGCCGTCTGCTTCGAGCTCAAGCGCTCCGTCGCAAAACGACGAAGTCGTCGCGCTTCAAAGCTTCTTCCAGAGCGCGGGTGTGAACTTCGATATTCCAGGTGCAAGCCTCGCATTTGATGGTGAGCAACTCATCGTCACGCAAACCAGCCGTAATCTTGAGCGCATGCGCGTGATCCTTCGTAACTATAACGAAGTGAAGCAAGTTGAAATCGAATCGAAGTTCCTCGAAGTCCAACAGGGTGATCTCGAAGAACTCGGCTTCGACTGGACCATTGGTGATAGTGCACAATTCATCTTGGATTCAAATGGTGCACCGGTATTGGATCAATATGGCAATCCTACCTATGATAATGCGCGTCAGTTCAGCACTCAGAATCGTAACCTGAGCTCTGCCTTCACAACCGGCGTCAGTGCATCTGCAGTGCGTGTGAATGGCGAGATCGAAGCAGTCAATGCGGCTCCGAATCTGACTTCTGTGATTGATCTGGCGAACACTGCCACTAGCGTCTTTACCTCTACGGGATGGACTGTTGCGGGTGCAGACGTCGATCTAGCGATCAACGCCCTCTCACGTAAGACAGGCAGTGATTTGATGAGTGCTCCGAAAGTCACCGTGCTTTCCGGTAAGCGTGCGACAATCACCGTTGCTCAAGAACTTCGTTACCCTGAAAGCTATGGCGACATCGAGTCGACTGTTTCTTCCGGTAGCAATAACTCCACGACTGGTAGCGGCGGTGGAGGTATCTCTATCACAGCCGGCACTCCGCAAGACTTCGTCACTCGTAATGTTGGTGTTGAAATGACAGTGACTCCAAATGTTGAGAACGATGACACTATCAGCCTCATTCTTGAGCCACGTGTCACTGAGTTCGAAGGATTCGTTGAATATGGTGGCCCGAGCGTTGCGATTCAAGGTGACTTGACTGTGACGGTTCCTGCTGGTTTCTATCAGCCGATTTTCTCTACTCGTGAGATTACAACTGAAGTCACTGTGTTTGATGGTGCGACAGTTGTGATGGGTGGTTTGACTCGTGATGAAGTGAAGACTGTGAATGATAAGGTTCCAGTTCTTGGTGATATCCCAGGCATCGGTCGCCTCTTCCGTTCGGAAGGTGAGTCCCGTCAGAAGCGCAATCTGTTGATCTTCGTCACTGCGAATCTCGTCAGCCCTGGTGGTTCTCCATCACGTCAGAACTATCGTAATGTGAACGCGAACTCACTGTTCCAGAATCCAACGATCATGACGCCGAGTGGCACTGTGAATCGTTCGATCGAAACCGTGGCAGAGTAAGCTTTCTGCTAGTCCATTTACAAAAGCCCCGTTCGGTATCCGAGCGGGGCTTTTTTCTGGTTCATCGTCAATTACACTGTGTGAGGAACAGTCGAGACCTGAATCACTCTGCTGAAATGGATCCCTCGTTTCCATTGCGGCACAACAGTTCCTGTTTACGTTCTCTCAGTAGTGATCAACGAGTAGTAGGAAGTGCCTTGCTAATCACTCATGCTACCAATGTGTAACGCTTTCTAGCAATACGATCCTGCTCTGAAGCGAAGTTTCGACGATTAGTGTAGACTCAGTTGCTCAGGATGGCACGTCGCCACGGTGCTTAGCACTGGAGGACTAACGGAAGTGCTAGCATCCAATTAAATAACTCAAAGGTCATTTATGATCCAGGAAGTGTGGGGTGATCGCGACGAGCTTGCCAGCGGTTGGTATATCCGGCGTAAACTGTATGAGGTTTGAGACTGAATTGCAGTGGAATGCACCGCGGTATGGGTATCTCAACCTACGAGGATAAGATCCTGCAACGCGCTATGGTGATGCTGCTGGAGACGATCTACGAGGGAGAGTTTTACGACTTTTCCTTCGGGTTCCGACTAGCAAATCACCGCACCATGCTCTCGCATCCCTGTATGCCCTAAGCTATGAACAAGATGTGGCTTACGTGCTCGACGTCGATTTACGCAAGTATTTTGACACCATCGCTCATACGCATCTGCGCGAGATACTCCATCACAGGGTGGGAGACGGCGTGATCACGCGCCTGATAAAGAAAATGGCTAAAAGCTGGCGTTTGGGAGGAAGGTCACGTGCATACTCCCGAAGCTGGCAGGCCGCAAGGGGGTGTCATAAGCCCCTTACTCAGTAATGTATACCTGCACACCGTCCTTGATGATTGGTATCGTCAAAGACATCCAGTCGCACCTGCAAGGCAAGTCCTTGATGGTGCGCTACGCCGATGACTTCGTTATGGGATTTGCTAATAAGGGCGAGGCCGAATCAATACTGGAGGCATTGAAGGAACGCTTCGCCGCCTACGGGTTGCAGAACCATCCAGAGAAGACGCGACTGGTGCAGCGGAAGACCTCCGCTAAACGCTTCCGCTGCTCTCTGAAATCAATCAAAGAGTGGGGCTGGAAGCATCGCCATCTGTCCTTGAAAGAGCAACAGGAACAGATCAACCGGAAACTTAGTGGCCATAGGCTACTATGGGATAACAGGGAACATCCGAAGCCTAAAGCGTTTGCGTAATGAAGTGCATAGGCACTCGCGTCAATGGCTAGGGCGACGAACCCCGAGGGGGTCAATGAACTGGGATCGCTTCAATTCGCTACTGGTAAACTATCCCTTAATTCCTCCGAAGATCATCCACGGCTATAAGAATATCCCCAGCGTGAGGAACCATGTGTGTTAATCGTGTTCGCTGGCGCCTTCCGAGCGCAGCGACACTTATTATGCCCTTGGGTGCAACCGAAAGGCGGAGCCATTTGGCGAATCGAAGATTGTTCATAAAGCACTAATATTCAGCTCCTAACTACTGCCTTCTAGCTTCTAACTACTCTTTTAAGGTTAATCAGAGGTTCTAAATACATACTGCCTAAATACTTGGGTGAGGTCTCGAACTAGGAATTGAGTGTTAGGTCATTCGCCATTTTGGCAGTGGACTGGATGGACGTTAATTAACGGTTTAAGAATCAGAGCCCATGCCAACTGCCGAATCTAGGATTATACGGTTTTCTTAAATGTTTGATCCTTACCTTTCATTCTCCCGTAGCCTCAGTTCAATGATTGATCGATGTGTGTTACTTCCATGTATGAATCGGCAACAATGTAGGCAAAAAAAAGCTGTGCACACCGCCACGTGTGACATGGGAAACTGGCTATTCAATTGGATATCTTCCGGCACGCGAACACGCTGGCATTATCTACACCATCATCTAAAATTGCAAAAAGACTATGGATGGCTCCATAGATACCGCATTGCTTGACGACGATTCAGAGAAGATACGTATGTTGCAACCAAGGCATTGGTGCTAAAATCAAGCCCCACCCTCCGCGGGAGAAATTACAGTTTACAGAGAAACTGTGGAGTCTCGCATTGATCCTACGGTGTGCCCAAAGTAAAGGCGGCAGATTTCTCTACCGCCTTTGGGATGTATTACATGAGCCGTGTGCTCGTCACTCAGGTTTGTTGACCTCAAGCATGAAGAAGCATGCCGGAGTATCAGATAGTTTATTTGAACAACGATATGTGACGATCTGTAGTTGATCGCTGTCAGGTGATGGCACCGTGGATACATGCACGGCTTCGTGACTTGAGAAACTCAGTGTCGCGCTCTCTTTAACTGTAACACTGTATCCGTCGGCGATGGCATCCTGACGTTGTGTGAACTGAATGTAGATGTAATCCTCGTCCTGGAATTGCCGCACAATGTTACTGCTAAAGACGTTTGGATCGAGGTTGAGCGTATATTCTGCCCAATTCGGGTAGCGGTCGGCATCGAGATTCTCATCGGTATTGATGCTCTCGATGCTCAGGCCATTTGCTTGCTCCCAGGCATCTGACAAGTTGTCAGAATCGGCATCTAGCGCGGTGATGCTCGCTGTGGTTGCATTCCACCTGATGTCATATTTAGCACCGTTGAAGTAGGTGGTAATGTTTAGGTAGAAGGTGTCGCCATCAGAGTTTGGGGTGACTTGTCCAGTGCTGCCTCCATCCCAGTTATACAGAATGCGGCCGTCTTTGTCGCGAAGATACACGATATAGTCGTAATTGACATACGCAGTATTGATGGTGACTAAGCTCTTTCCGGCTGGGATATCGATGCGATACCAGTCGTTGTCGTCATCGATTTTAACACCATAGCCATTGATAGCGCTGAGCCACGTGCCTTCATGACTAGAGAGGCTACGGGCCTCAAAGTAGTCGTCGTTATCTTCATAATTGTCTTCGACGGGAGTCGTAGTGTTAAGTGAGTAGGCGTTCCAATATAAATCGTAACTGGTGCCATTGCCTGGCCCGTCAATCAGCAATTTATAGGTGGCGTCGCCACCGTCGTCGTCGAAGTAAAAGAGGGTTTCTAAACCACTGTCGCTATCTATTGAGTCGACTTCATATCCATTGCGATAGAGCACCATACGAAGGTCGTTGTCATCGGAATGGGAAAATTGGCAATCGATTATAAGGAGGTTTTTTCCAGTTGTGCTGAAGGTATACCAGTCTGCGTTATACTGTATTGCGTTGCCGCTGCGCGTGGAGAGCCATTGGCCTTCCAATGAGTTAATATTGGTGGGTTTTACGAAGCTATTAGGCTCGTAAGCATCTTCCGCGGGAGGGCTGGTGCTGGTCCAGCTAAGGTCGTAGTTGACGCCCGCGTTTTCACCAGTGATTTGTATTAGGTAAGTGCCTCCTGATGCTGCCGCGAGAAAGGTGATTGTCTCATTGCTGCTGCTACTGGTAGCAGTTGCGACTGGATTGCCATTGCCTGTGTAGATCGCCATATCGATATTACCATCGGCGTAATGGATGAAGTCGCATTGCACGGTTACCATATTTTGCCCAGAAGGCACTGAGATCCGATACCAATCAGCATTTAGTTGCGTGCCGAATCCATTGACATTAGAGAGGAGGACTCCGCGTTGGCTGGCAGAGGATAGGGCTGTGGATGGATCTTCAAATGTATTGTTGCTCTCGTAGTTGTCTTCTGGAGCAGGATCTGGAAGGGCGGGTGGTTCGAGGACCGTGAAGCTCAGATCGTAGGCACTGTTATGGTTGCCCGCCCAACCATACAGGCGAAGGAAGTAATCGCCTCCTTCGATGGTTTCCTCAAGTGTGTCCGGGAAGATGAAGATGTATTCCTCATCGACCACGCCAGCAGAGACGTAGACCGTTCCGTCTGGGGTGGTTAGAGCCATGTCGAGGTCGCCCTCTGCATGGATGAAGTTCGCTTCGACTGTTAGTGCATAGGAACCTTCAGGGACGGTATATTTATACCAATCATTTTCGTTTTGTATGCCAGATCCTTCGATTCTTGATAGGGGAATGCGGTTGTATTCAGTCAGGTCGGTTGCGCTGGCTGCACTGTTGTTGGGCTCATATTTATCTTCGGTTAGGTTCTCGTAGTAAAGGTCGTAGGTATCCCCGATATTACTGCCAGTCACTTCTAAGTAGAAGGTTGATCCCCCGTGCACCTCAATGTTGACGAACGCTCCATCTGCTGTGGCAGTTCCTGTTGATGTGAGTATTCCTCTGTAATCATATGCTGCGATTTGAATATTACCGACGGCGTCGGGGAAATCGACATAGATCAGCATGACGATCGTGCCATTTTCAGGGCTGAACACGAACCAGTCGTCGTCATACTGGATGCCTTTACCTGTTGGTGTTTCGGAGATGGGTGTGTCAGGTGTGCTGATTGCGGAAGTTGCGGTCTCGCGGGTATCGTTTTCTTCGTAGAAATCGTCGATGGAATTGGTATACGAGGTGGACCACTCTAAGTCATAGGTATTGCCCGTTGCGGTTTCTTCGCCGCTTTTTACAAGGACATAGTATACGGAGCCTGGTGTCGAAATTGGGATGATGATTTGCTCAACGTCGTTACTGCCAGTTGAAGAAATGATCGGATAGCCGCGATCATCGTAGAGGATGATGTCGATGTTGCCTGCATCATTATCGAATGTGCAGGAGATATCTAGGCGGTTGTCGTTCCCCGGTGTGGTGAATTTGAACCAGTCGTTATCGAGTTGTGTGCCAAGGCCCCACCACCCTGAGAGGGAAGGCTCGGTGGTCATGTTTTTGGCGTTGTTGAAGTCGTCGTTTTCTTCGTAGGGGTCTTCTGCGGCTGGAGGTATGATGACGACGGTCTCATAGTCCCAGGTCAAATCATAGATGTTATTTGTTTCGGCGTCGTTACTATCTGCGGATTTTACCAGCAGATAGAATGTGCCTCCATTGCTATGTGAGACTAGATACTCTAGGGTTTCATTGTCATCGGTGCTGCTTTCCGTTTGTAGTAGTCGTCCGGTTTGGTCGTAGAGTAGTAGGTCAATGTTGCCTTCTGAGTTGAGGAAATCGCATTGAGCTTTGATTTGATTGGAGCCTGCAGGAATTGCGATTTGGAACCAATCGTTGTTTCTTTGGTAGCCGTATCCGAGCAGGAACTGGAGATTCGTGCCAGGTGTGCTCGATAAGTTGTAGGGCTCGAAGAAGGTGTCGTTACGTTCGTAATTATCATCGCCACCAATGCTGGTTCTCGTTGCGCTGACGCTGATCGGATATGTCTGTGGTGTTCCGTCGTCGTAGTTGACGGTGATTATTCCGTAGTAAAGGCCATAGCTGGATGTATCGAAGGTGATGTTGAAAGATTGCGACTCTCCCGGGGCTAGTGTGGCAGGCGCGAAGGAACTAGCAGTGAAATTGTTTGTATTGCTGGTGATACTTGTGGTGGAGATCGGGGTGCTGCCGGTATTGGTGATTTGGAATTGGTGTGTTGTTGATTCGTTCACAAAGCCAAATGCGGTGCCATTGGTTGGGCTTGCTACAGCGTCAGGGCCGATGAGCTGACCATTGTTGTCGGAAATAGTGATATTCGCGGGGGTGATATTTCCTGAGACGAGGTATTCCCCTAGGCTACCGTAGTCTGAAAAACCATCGCTGGACGTTTTACGACCTGCGCCGTCGATACTGATATAGTAAAGTGCTAATTCGCTCGGGAGATTGGTTGTTAGGCTGGCTCCCAGAATGTCGTCAGGAGAGGATTGGTCTATCTGTGTGCCAGTTGAATCGTATAGTGTCAGTTCGACTGCTAGGTTTGAGCCATAAGTGTTCGAGCCGTCAGTGCCTTCCGTTGACATGATGTTTACTACATCGGCGTCGATCTGTATCGAGCCGCCTTCGGTCAAGAATTTAAACCAGTCCTGATCGTCTGTTTGTTCGACAATACCGTAATGGGAAATCGCACCGTTGGGCACGTTTAAAGTTTCGGATAGGATCGTGCGGTCGCCGTAGTCGTCCGCGCGGTAGTTGAGGCCGTTTTTCTCAGTGCTGTTATTTGTTCTGGGAGTGGTGGTGGTGATGATGGCCAGGTCGTCTTCTTGGTTGTCGGCATCGTCGTAGTCGCCATTGCTCCACTGTGTGACATTGGGGCGTTCAAATGGGTCGGATACGTCATAGAAGCCATTGCCCATGAGTGGGGCCCAGCTGGTTTCACCGTCGCCATGTCCGCCGTAGTAGCTTGAGTTTGAGTCGCCGTCGTGACTGAGTCCGAGGGTGTGCCCGACTTCATGGGACGCTGCGTATGCAGAAAAGTATTCATCCTCCCAGAATACCCAGCATACGACGTCGGTGCCGAAGGAGTCGACATAAGCGATGCCGCCGGTTCCGGCTCCTTCAAAGTTGGTCGAGGTAAATACGCATTGCACGCGCTTCTTTACGTCGGCAGCTATAAATACGTCGTAGTCTGTGGTGACATTCACATCGAATATTACGTAGTCCTCGCAGACGCGACGGAAGACGGCGGTGACCCATGATGCGTTGGTGCTATTCGCCATTGGCGTTGCATAGATCGTGTTGAAAAAATTTCGATCAGTCCAATTGGGGTCCGTTACGGTTTCGCCGTCGAGATCGAGGTAGATCACATATTCTGATCCTGGTTTGCTATTTAAGATCGGAATTTCGCCATCTTCGGGTGCTGGGACTGATGGTGTATAGACTGGTGCGTTGATGCTCTCGAGCCCCAGTGCTTGGGTCAGCGTGGCGCCTTTCGGTGCGCAGTAGACATCTGAGACTGCTTTCTTCTCAAAGGTCGCACTATCATGTTCAATGTCTCCATTTAGGGTGAATACGCTGGTTTGGCCCGTTAGGGAAATTTGTGCTTTGAGTTGCGTGCCATCGGTGATGTTTACAAGGGCGGTGCCTGCTTCATCATCGAGTCGAATGCCGATTTTATGAAAGATATCCTTGCGCTGAACTGCTGCAATTGTGCCGTGGATTAGAGTGCCTGCGATGTCTAGTTGAACGGTATCTCCTACTGTGCCTGTTTTTAGGGTGTCGAATGTTGCGACCGATATCTTTCTTGACGACTTGCCTTGTAGTGTGGCGCTGAGTGCTTTTGCCTGTTTGGCGCTGGCGCTCGTTGTCGGCTGCGGAGCTGCTGTGGGGGCATGGTTGTGTGTGTGTGCGTGGCCCTGTGGCGAGGCTTCGTGTGCCTCAATCGGATCTGCCTGCGCATGGCTTGTCGTGGCAACTGCATTCTCGGGCGAGTCGCTGAGGGCAGAGCCAGGCTGCATTGCCGATCGATTCTTAAGGAGTAATGCGATCGCAAACGCTGCGATTAAGAGTAAAGTGAGTGCCGATAGACGGCTGAGGAACTTGTTCATATGGAAATAACTTCAAGTGGCTGGTGTGCAACAGTAGACGGTCTGCCAACCTCATTGGGGATTTAAATGGATGAAAGAATCAGAAGGATTATAGGCTTTCAAGCTCGATCAACGCGCTTATTGCTGTTTTTGAGTTAGTAATAGGGCGTGTTGACGGACTGATTTCCCTGGAACTTGATCTGGTTCATTATCTTGAGACTCCTGAATACTACTTCTTGTCTTTCTCAATATTGGACTTACCTTATGTGACGTTATGATCGATCTCGTTAAAAAAACAATGTTGGCTGGCATAGGCTTGGCCGTCGTGACGAAAGACAAGGTTCTGGAGTCGCTCGATGAATTAGTGGAAAAGGGCAAGCTGACCAAAGAGGAAGCTGCTGCCATGTCCGAGAAAATCGTGGAGGAGGGCAAAGTGGAGACTGAGAAGGCAAAGGTCGAAGCGAGTAAGCTCTTTATCGATATGTTGAACAAAGCGAATGTCGTGACGAAGGATCAGTATGATGCGCTTGCTGCACGTGTGACTGAGCTCGAAGGTCGCTTGCATAAAGAGTTTCCGAACGGCGACTAGTCGCTGGTTGTTTGTTGCTGGTTGTTTGTTGTTGAGGGGAATATCATGGGGCGTATTGATCGTTTTGAGGACTTAGAGTGTTGGCAGGCATGTCGCGAGTTGCGCCTTTTTATGACTCGTCAGATTGTGCCAAAATTGCCCGCAGAAGAACGCTATCTGCTTGCGGATCAAATGATCCGGGCTGCGCGTTCGACCACTGCAAATATTGCGGAAGGCTTTGGTCGGCGTCATTACTTAGATAATGCGAAGTTTATTCGTAACAGCTTAGGTTCTCAGGATGAATGCTTAGATCATATGATAACTGCGAATGACGAACTTATGATGGCTGATGAGCTATTAGCAGATTTTAGAGTGATCTTCGAAAAGGCGTCAGCGCTTTCAAATGGCTACGCGAGCTATTTGGCGCGAACAGCAAAGAAATGATCATCGGCCGCGTCCAACTGCCAGCTGTCAACGAACAACAAACAACCAGCAACTCATTTGAAACCTTTTAACTATCTCTCCAACGCAGTTCGAGCGCCGGAAATCGTTGCCATTTTGGTGCGTTGGGGGTTCGAGGATTTATTGCTTCAACTTGATACGCCGCAGTTTTTGTTGCGTAATCTGGTGAGGCAGAAGGTCACGCACCTGACGCCCTACGAGCGGGTGCGTAATGCGTGTGAGGAGTTGGGGCCCATCTTTGTTAAATTTGGTCAAATCCTCAGCACTCGGCCTGATCGTCTTCCAGAGCCACTCGTGATGGAGCTGAAGAAGCTGCGCAGTCAAGTCGAGCCGCAGGCATTTGAGAAGATTGAGCCTGTGTTGTTGAAGGATTTGGGCTGCCCGATTGATGAGGTCTTTGCGGATTTTGAGCCGATCCCGGTGGCTGCGGGTTCATTGGGGCAAGTGTATAAGGCGAAGTTGATTTCCACCGGAGAATGGGTGAGCGTTAAAGTGCAGCGAGCCGATATTCATAAAACGATTTCGTCGGATTTGGAGATTATTGGTTGGTTCGCCAAGCAGCTGCATGCACGTGTTGAGGAGTTGCGCCCGTATAATTTACCGATGCTGGTGAGCGAGGCAGAGAAGCGCCTAGAGGAAGAGCTCAACTATAATAATGAAGCAGATAATGCGGAGATTTTTAGAGCGCTGAACACGGAGCAGGAGCGTGTCTTTGCGCCGAAGGTATATACTGCGTTTACCACGCGTCGTTTGCTCGTCACGGAGTGGGTCGACGGAGTTGCTCCGGATCAGGCGGACTTGCCTGAGGCCGATGCGCGTGAGTTGGCTAAGCAGGGCGGCGAATCCGTCTTTCATCAAATTGTCGGCACCGGCTTCTTTCACTCAGATCCGCATTCCGGTAATATGCTAATCACGCCGGATCAGCGAATTTGCTGGCTGGATTGGGGGCAAGCTGGGCAGATCACACTGGAGATGCGCTATTTGCTGGTGGATCTTTTTGCCGCAATCACAGATCGGAATGCGGCGAAGGTGATTCGTGTGGCAGAGCGTATGGCGGTCAATAATCGCCGCATTGACCGTCGCCGCGTGGAGAAAGAAGTGACGTTCCTTCTGAATAAGCATCGCAGCTTTGGTCCATCGGGGACGAAGATCGGAACAGTTGGCTTAGAGATGCTCTATATCTTCGGGAGTAATGGCATTGAGGTGTCGCCTGATTATGCCCTGCTATCGAAGGCCATTCTTTGTGTGGAAGAGACGGCGCGTTCATTGGATCCGGAATTTGATATCCTGAGCGTGGCGAAGCCCTTCTTGGTGAAGTTGAATAAGGAGCGTTGGAGTGTGCAGAGCGTCACTCGGCAAACGCTTTATCCGATGCTGTCGATGTTGCGACGTATGCAGCAGATCCCTGAAAATATGCAGCGTATTTTGCAGCGTATTGAGGAGGAGGATCTACAGATCAATTTCCACCATACTGGAACGGAAAACTTGGAAGAGACTTTTAATGCGTCGATGAATCGCCTGACCGTGGGCATCATTATCGGTTCGTTGCTGATTGGTTCATCGCTGATTATTACTACCGGAGTTGGGCCATTGCTGTTTGGTTTCCCTGCCATTGGTATCTTGGGCTTCTTGGTCTCAGGTATCTTGGGGATGTATATCGTAGTCTCGACCTTGCGGAAGCATCGTTGAGGTGATCTTGATCGCCAGCGGTTGGCAGGCGTTGCGCCATTGCTAGTCTGATACTACGACAAGGTCTGGCTGACTTGGAATACACTGGTCACGATGCCGATGGCGATTAGAGCCACCATGATAAAGGCGCAGACCAATGCGCCGGAGGCGACTAGGTTCGTGAGTAGCCCAAGGCGCTTTGTCAGTTCGTTGCGAAAGCCTTTGGTGACTTCGCTCATACTGTGTCCCAGATTGCCTGTGTTCTCGCCTACGGTTAGAATGTCGACTGCGAGGTCAGGCATGAATTCATTGCGCTTAAAGGCCTGCGCGATCGAGAGACCTTCGTTGACTTGCCCGCGTGCGGTGTGGAAGCGTTCGCGCAGGTCGGTGTTCTTGATCGTGCGTTCAGTCAGGCGTAGCACTTCTGTGGTGTTGATTCCGCTCTCGAGGAGGGTGCTGATTAGATTGCCGGATTGAAAGAGGTCAGAGTAATAGAAAATTTTGCCAAGTAGCGGAATCTTAAGAAACCATTTATCGGAGCGTTGTCGTCCCACGCTCGTCTTGCGCCATTGCGCGATGCCGACTGCTCCGAGTGCGATCGCGATCGCGAGGATGGGCCCGAATTTGATTAAAAAATCCGATCCATCCATGAGGAGTCGTGCGCTCCAGGTCATTTCGCCACCGAGGCGGTCGAGCATGCCTTGGATCTGCGGGAGGAGCACGGTCAGGAAAATAATCACAACGACGAACGCCACCGTGCAAATGAAGCCAGGGTAAGCCATGCTGGTGATCATTTTTTTGCGAATCGCCTGCTTTTCTTCGAGAAAGTCGATGACTTTGCGGAGGATCGGGCTGAGGTTGCCTGTTGCTTCGCCTGCTTCGATGACATAGCTGATGGAACCTGAGAAGTATTTGGGTTGCCGCGTGAGTGCGCCAGCCAGTGTGGCACCCTCGCTTAAGTCGCGCCAGATCGAGCTGGCGAGTTGCTTTTGCTCAGGGTCGCTCAGGCGTTGGCTAAGGATGCGGATCGAGTCGCCGATCGGTAGCCCCGAGGTGTGCAGTTCTAGTAGGCGGGTGAGTAGGGCTAGGCCGGACTTTTCACGGCTGGGTGTGCCGCCGTTTTGTGAGCTTGTCGGCTCGCTATCGGCTGAGCTGCGTTTCGGGCTCTTGAGCGATTTTGTTTTATTGCGCAGCTTACTGAATACCGAGGGCTTGGCTGTGCTCACTTCTTTGAGTGTGATCGGGCTGAGCTTTTGCTCTTGGAGTCGTTGGGCAGCCTGTCGCCGGTCCGCAGATTCGATGCTTCCGGTGATGGTTTTGCCGTCTGGCTGTCGGGCTTTGTAGTCAAACTGGGGCATAGTAGAGTCGTGATAAACAGATGTGTAATGTTCTGATCGTTGAGTCGATGCTTTAGTTACTGCTGGAGGCGTTCAATGTTCACCAAACATACTGGCTTGCATGGCGCTACGGATTGCCTGACAGTTTCTTCCTTATGAGTCAGTCGAAGTTGTGCACACTTTTCTATGGGGCGCTCGTTGTTTGCGTCTCTCTTGCGTGTGGCTCTGTCGAGCCGGCCACTTCGGTCGCTTCGGTCGCGGCTGAGGGCGAAGACGCGAATGTTGTCTTGCGTCAGACGGCGATGCCAGAGATGGGCGTGGATCGCTTGGGTTCGATTTTGAATCGCTACTACAAGGAGGGGCTCGGTGGGGCAGAGAATTGGGAGCGAGTCGTGAGCTTGCGAGTGGCTGGTCGGTTGAAATTATCTGGGGGCGAGTTTGATTTTAATGCCTACCAGAAGAAGCCGCATTATATAAAAATGACGATTCATGGCGATCACGGCGATATACGTATGGGGTATGATGGGCGCATTGCTTGGCATGCGGTGAAGCGCGGTTCGCATGCGGCTGAGGCGATGGAGCCCGCTCAGGCACGTCGCTTTATACATGGTGCTCGATTTGGGAATCATTTACTCTACCCTTATGCAACGGGAAAGCGCATGGAATATCTGGATACTGTGCCTGTGGATGGCACGATTTGTCATCAAATTCGAGTAACGCTCGATACTGAGTATCAAGTCGATTATTTTGTCGATGTTCGCACTTATTTGGAGATTAAAGTCGTTAATACTGATCTGCGCACGGGGACGGTTAGCTGGGTGGTGTATGAGGACTATATTCGTGAGTTCGGCATGCCAATTGCACAGAAGGTCGTGAGCTATAAAAGCGACGAGTGGGTTTCGACTTTGGAGCTGGATGAGGTGAAGGTGAACTCGGGCATCATGCCGTGGATGTTTAAAATGCCAAAGTAAGTCGGCTTGGTTGTAGATAGGGGGGGGCGCTCTGATAGAACTCGGGGGCTTTTGATTTCTAGGCTCGATTCGTTGGTCGTCTTTTGCGATACGCTATCCAGTATGTCGTTTTATTCTTTCTTCAGTTGCTCTGTGTTCTTGTGTTTGCTCGCCTCGCTGTGCGGTGCTGCGCCTGATTCAGTAGCTGCGCCTGCGTATCGATCGGCGATTCAAAAAGTCGATCCGATGCGGCTGGGAGGAGTCGAACCACTGGTAGCGCATATTCTCAGAGAGTATTATCGCCTATCGCTTGGTGGGATAGAGGGCTGGCAGAAGGTCGAGAGCCTACGATTCGAAGGCGTGTTGCGTATGTCGCAGGGGGCCTTGCAGTTCGTCGCGTTTAAGAAGAAGCCGGACTATTGTAAGGTTATACTATTTGCGGGCCGGGAGCGGATTGTGATGTCTTACGATGGGGCGGATGCGTGGCAGCTCAATACGATGGAGTCGACTGAGCCAGTTGTGATGCCACCATTGGAGGCGCTGAACTTTATACGTGATGCGCCAACGGCGGGACATTTACTTTATTCTGGGATCCCAGGCAAACAGATCAAATTGTTAGGCACGCGTGTGATTGATGGGTATGATTGCTATGACTTGGAGGTGACGCTGCCGGGAGGCCAGCAGATCGTTTATGCGATTGATCGTGCGGACTTTGTGGAGCGTCAGCAGATCGTGGTAAATGCGGTTTCGGGGGCCAGAGAGGTCACGACCCATGGCGAATTGAGCGTGATCCAGGGGGTGTCGGTTCCGATGGTGAGCACGATGGAAACGGATAGCGAATTTACGCATGAAGTGCGTATGCGCAGTGTGGAGGTCAATACGGGCGTGATGCCGTGGATGTTTTCTCGGCCTTCGGGGCTGTATCTACCGGGTCGATTGCCTGAGGGGGCGATTGGGGCAGACGAGCTGCCGGCGGCGTTAACTGGCAGTGTGTCTTCGGATGTTGCCGTTGCAGTGCCTTCGGCGGATTCCTTTGGCTTGGATCGGCCTGGAAGCGCGTTTAATGAGACGCGTTTTCCTGATTTGGATGCCGCAACAAAGCAGTCCATACTGGATGATATTGGCGACCTGTAGTCGGGGTGTCGCTGTGTTACAGAGTCTGCGCAATCAGCTGTGCTATTCCTCTTTCTTCTTGCGATTGATCTCGAGTAGGACGCTGCGCAGGTCTTTGAGTGATACCGGTTTACAGAGGAAGTGATCCATGCCGGCTTTCTTAAATTTACTCTGGTCGGACAGTGTGTTGAATGCGGTGACGGCGACGATGGGGATGTTCATGCCGATATCGCCCACTTCGCCAATGCGTAGAGCGCGAGTAGTGGCCATGCCATCTAAGACGGGCATGTCTATATCCATTAGCACTAGATCGAACTCTGGGTCTTCGAGCATGATGTCGAGCGCGGCTTGTCCGTTGACTGCGACTGCGGACTTCTGGCCAATTCGCTCTAGCAGCATCGACATGAGTTCGCGGTTGATCGGATCGTCCTCGACGATGAGCACTTTCATGCAGAATGGCAGTTCGACTAGTGGATTGGGCGCTTTGCCGCCAACAGAGAGTGTGAGGCCGCCGACGGGGCGTTCGTTGCTGGGCGAGGCTTCCATGCTTTCGAGTTGGAAGACGAGTATGGTCTTTACGCCCGTGTTGCCGTCGAGCTTCGAGGCAATCATACCGCCTTGGTGGTTTTCCAAGAGCGAGATCGACACTGCCCAATAGAGGAACTCCATGCGTATGCGTGAGTGACTGTTGCTTGTGGTGAGCCCAGAAACTTCGGATATGCGTGAGCCGCGAGAGGAGGGCATGGTCTCGAGCGGGTTAATGATGGTGACTTTTATGCCGCTCTGATTGTTGCGCCATTTCACCGTGAGCACGGCGGGGGCTCCTTCGGCGTTGATATCGGTGCATTCGAGCGAGCCGAGGATGGCGGTCTCGATCATGTTAGTCAAATGGTCGTAGTCGCCGCGCAGGCGGGTGGTATTGTTGTGGTGCTCGATCTCGATTTTGAGATGGCGGTTGCTGGCTCGCAGGGTCAGGTTTTGTTTTACCTGTTCCATGAAGTCGTGCATGTTGATCCATTCGCGGTGTTCGGGGAGTTCGCCCCATTCTTCTTGGATCTTAGATAAATTGACGAGTGTGTGTAGCACCGACTGCATGTGTTGCGCGCAGCTTTCGAGGGTATCGAGTTTGCTGTCGGTATTATTCTCTTTGAGTAGTTGAGCCATGCCAAGCACACCATTCAGTGGGGTGCGTAGCTCGTGGGAGAGGGTGGCAAAGAGTGCATTGGATGCGGACTTGTTGGTCTCGGGATCAGTCTTGGCAGGTGGTGTGGCTTGCTTGTCAACGGGCTTTGGGCCTTCGAGGGCTTCGAGTTCGCTTTGCAGTTGTTTGATCTCGGCTTTGAGCTGAGCGGGTGTCTTAGTTTTTTTTCCGAAGAATGCCATGAGATGAGTGGTGCTAAATTGTGGTCACGCTGAGGGTAACAGCGAGTGCGACGAAAGTGTGCACTGAAAGCGAGAGATGCAATCGAGTTTTCAAATGTTGGTGAGTTAATAGCCTTTTCTGGGGTTGCCGCCGAGTGGTGCGGGCGGAGCGCTGCGCTGATCCATGGTGTCGGCTGCGTAGTTTTTGTGGAGTTGCCAGCCTGCGCGGTAAGGCGCGCCGTGTGCTTTGATCCATTCGGTGATGGCGTTCAGCACCGCGGGGTTACTGTGCTGTGACCATTCGGGGTGAAGCCACACAATACTATCGGCATCCAGATTGGCACCGCGCTCGGTGAGTGCGGTGACGTATTCGTCGATGGCTCCAGGGCGGTCGATGATCAGCTTAAATTCATTGGCGCGTGCGACGTTTTCGGCGAGGGGCAGTTTCCAGCGCTTGGGGCTGAGCGTGATCCAATCCAGCGCGCCCTGGATCGGGAAGGCGCCGCTGGTTTCCAGATGAGTCTGCTGCCCGATTGCGTGAAGCGCATCGGTTAGCGGGGTTAGGTCGTGGATGGCGGGTTCGCCGCCGGTGATTACCGTGAATTCGGCTCGGGTCTGGGCGACTTCTGCCGCTAGGGCGTCAGGGGGGAGCCGCTCAATATGCTTGGGTATGTAGTCGGGGTGCCATGTGCCTGCGGAGTCGCACCAGGGGCAGTGCACTGGGCAGCCGAAGGTGCGGATGAAGTAAGCTGCGCGCCCCGCATGTGCGCCTTCGCCCTGAAAGGTGTAGAACTGTTCGTGTATCGGTAGTGTCATGGGGCGGGTTGGGCTGTGTCTCTTTACTCGGGGCGGTAGGCAGCGCTGTTCTTTGAGTCTTCGACGATTTCGATTTCGGTAATCCAGACGCGGTTGTCGGTTTCGGTTCGCACCATGGAGTCAAAGATACCATGCAGATGCACCGCTACGCCTTCGCAGGAGCAGTTTGGCAGGGTGTATGCCTTGAATAGGTGGCCGGCATTGGCGAGCAGTGTCTCGGTTTCGGGGTCGTCTGCGTTGAAAAGGCAGGCATGGTCGAGGTGCTCGTCGATCCAGGTCTTTAGGTATTTGAGTTTGCCGAAGTCGACGACGAAGCCATTTGCATCGGTCTCGCTGCAAGCGAAGGTGAGCGTGATCCCCCAGTTGTGTCCGTGGATCAGGGCGCAATGCCCGTCGTGTCGGTGCTGGCGGTGGGCGAACGGAATGTCGCGGTAAGATTTTTTGCAAGTGAGCATCTTTTGGAAAAGCTGAGAGTTTGAAATTGTGAAAAGCTGAAACATCATGGATGAGTCATTACCTATTATTCATCAGTCATTTATAATCGCCAGTCGTTGGCGCGGAGTGTTTCGACGCTGGGTGCGTCGGCGGCGTATTCGGTCGGGTCGGTGACGCTTGCGAGGTCGAAGGCTTCGCGGCGTTCGATACAGGTGCCGCAACGGCCGCAGTGGATGGTGCCGCCTTTATAGCAAGACCAAGTCTTTTCGAACGGTAGCTCGAGTTCTGCGCCGCGTCGCACGATGTCGGCCTTGCTCCAATCGACGAAGGGGCGACTGAGCTCCACCGTGCTCCAGTCGCAGAGTCGGATCGCTTCGGCCATGGCATCGGCAAATTCATTGCGGCAGTCTGGGTAGATCGCGTGGTCGCCGCTGTGAGCTGCGTAGGCGATTTGCTCCGCACCGATCGAGAGAGCGTGGCCTGCGGCGATGGCGAGCAGGATCATGTTCCGATTTGGCACGACGGTCGATTTCATCGACTCCTCGGTGTAGTGCCCTTCGGCGACTTCGATGTCGGGCGAGGTCAGGCTGCTGCCTGCGAGGAGCGGCTGAATGGCAGAGAGGTCGGCAGTTTGATGGGGCACATCAATTGAGCGGCATATCTCGGCGGCATGCGTGAGTTCGCAACTATGGCGTTGGCCGTAGTTGACTGAGAGCGCGTGGACGGTGTGGCCCACGGCGCGCAAGTGATAGAGGAGGACGGTCGAGTCGAGTCCGCCGGAATAGATCAGGACGCTTTTCATGAATTCAGTGGTTGCCGGTTGGCTGCGGCCCTGGGAATTCGTTAGCAAGGCCAGCTGTTGGATGGGGGAAATTGATGTGTTACGGGCAGACGGCAAGTGAAAACGGAGGCGGGCGGGAGCAGGTTTGGGCTAAGGGCTAGAGTGATGCAGGCATTCCTGCCTGTGATTGGGCGAGTGGAGGATGAACAGGCAGGAATGCCTGTATCGCAGTCGGTTTTTGCCCTCAAAACTATCGTCGATTGCCCCAATACCGACTCTTGACAAGCGACCGAGGCCGTTTAGCTTGCTGGATTCTTAAATTAACCCAGCAACATCTTTTTTAAGCGGGCATCAGTCCGCTTTTTCATTTTCTGCCCGCAATGAGTAACGAAATACTATCAGTTCTAGAATACATGGAGAAGGAGAAGGGCATCGATCGTGCCGACATGATCGAAGCCATTTCTGCTGCTATCGCTGGCGCCGCCCAAAAGGGAGTGGGTGCTGGGCAGGACATCCGTGTAGAGATCAATCCCCGCACAGGTGCTTTGAAGGCTTGGTCGAGTTTGACTGTGGTCGATTCCGTGGGTGATTCCGCTCTGGAGATTCATGTTGAAAAAGCACGCCAGACCAATCCGGACGCACAACTCGGCGAAGTCGTTGAGCAGGAAATTGATCCAGCCTATCTCGGTCGTATTGCTGCGCAGACTGCGCGTCAGGCGATTATGCAGCGTATCCGCCAGTTCGAGAAGGATCGTATCTATGACGATTATAAGGACACGGTCGGTGATATCGTCACTGGTATTGTGCGTCGTCGTGAGCGCGGTGATTTGATCATCGACTTGGGCAAAGCTGAGGCGATTCTTCCTCCACGCGAGCGCGTGCAGGGTGAAGATTACGCGCCGGGTGAGAGCATTCGTTGCCTCCTTCTTAAGATTGAGCAAACCAATCGTGGCCCTGACATTATTCTTTCACGCTCGAACATCAATTTCGTGCGCCGCCTCTTCGAACTCGAAGTGACGGAAATCGCTGATGGCACCGTGACACTCGAAGCGATGGCTCGCGAAGCAGGCTACCGCACGAAGATCGCAGTGAACAGCTCAGATCCTAAAGTGGATCCTGTCGGCGCTTGCGTCGGTGCACGTGGTGCTCGTGTTAAAACGATCGTGCGTGAACTCGGTGGCGAGAAAATCGACATCATTCGTTACCACGCTGATCCGATTCAGTTGCTTGAAGAAGCACTGAAACCAGCGGTGCCGAAGAACATCAAAGTCATCGAAGCAGATCGTCGTATCCACTTCGAAGTGGCTGAAGATGATCTCTCGATCGCGATCGGTCGCCGTGGCTTCAATGCCAAGCTCACTTCCCGCCTCATCGGTTGGAAGCTCGACATCGGCAAGGAAGAGAAGGAAGCGGTCGGCTTCGATGAGAAGGTCGCAAAGGCACTCAAGGGTATCAATTTGATTCCCGGTATTGAGCCCGCGATTGCTCAGCGCCTCGTTTCCATCGGTCTCATCAGTCCTGAAGCCTTCGAAGGCGTATCCGTTGGCGATCTCGTCGACGCAGAATTTAGTGAAGAAGAAGCCAGCGACGTGCTGGCTAAAGTTGCAGCATACCTGGCGCAAAACGCATAATCAAGTATTGCCCAAGTCTTCCATCCATCTATCAGATATTAAGTAGTTAACTCTTTCATGAGTGTTCGTATACATCAGCTTTCAAAACAAGTCGGAATGGAGAATAAAGAGCTTATTGAGCTCCTCCGTAGTCGCGGGTTCGAAGTCAAAAGCGCTTCCAGCACCGTCGATAATATATCCGCCGAATCACTCGTAGAGGAATTTGCTTCTAAGAAGGAGGCTGAGGCCGCACCTGCGCCTGAGGCCGAACCCGTTGAGGCTGAGAAGCCGAAGGGGCCCGTCTTTCCTGAGGGAGTCATCGTCAAGAGTGCCGAAGAGATTCAGCGTGAGCGTGAGGCTGCGGCCGAAGCGGCCAAGCCGAAGCCGACTCCGGCGCCCGAGCCGAAACCGTTGCCAGTCGTGCCGAAGCCAGCTCCGATGAGCAAGGCTCCGCCTTCTGCGCCACGTCCTAAAGGCCCTCCTGCGGCACCGCGCCCGAAGACACCACCTCCAGGTGTTGCGCCTGCGGGGCTTAAATCTGCGAAGCCACCAGCTCCGACTGGTGCGCCGAAAGCTCCGATTGTCGCAAGCGCGCCAACTCCGGAATCGGCAAAACCACCTGCAGCGAAGCCTCCTGCCGCCAAGCCGCCAGTCGCAGCGCCTCCGGCAGCTAAGCCTCCTGTGGCAAAAGCTCCAACTCCGGCTGCACCACCTGCTGCGCCGAAGCCTGCTGGCCCACCGAAACCTCCGGGGCCGCCTAAGCCTCCATCAGCAACTGCTCCGAAAGCACCTGAGCTAGAAGCGACTGACGCGGAAGCTCCAGTCGATGGCGAAGTGCCAGTTGAAGCTGTAGCACGTATCATTCATGCCAAGCCTCCGATCGTAGTGCGCGATTTCGCGACAGAGATTGAGGTTAAGCCGTTCAAATTGATTTCCGAGCTCATGGAAATGGGCATCTTCGCTTCGATGAATCAAACCATCGAAGAAGCGGTTGCGGTTCAGATCGCGAAGCGTCACGGCTTCCAGCTTGAGATTCACCACCGTGGTGAGACCACAGCTGAGGTCGCTGAGAAGAAGAAAAAAGCTGAAGTAGCGGACGATGATCCTCGCTTCCTGAAGCCTCGTCCTCCGGTTGTGTGTATCCTCGGTCACGTTGACCATGGTAAGACGACATTGCTCGATACGATTCGTAAGGCAAATGTGACTGACGGCGAAGCCGGCGGTATCACCCAGCATATCGGTGCGTATCAGATCGAACACAGCGGTCAGAAGATTACTTTCCTCGACACTCCAGGTCACGCGGCGTTCTCGCAAATGCGTGAGCGTGGTGCGAACGTCACTGACGTTGCGATTCTCGTGATTGCTGCGGATGATGCGTTTAAGCCACAGACGGAAGAGGCACTACGTTTTGCCAAAGAGGCGAACAACTCGATCATCGTTGCGATCAATAAGGTCGATGCGAAGGGTGCGAATGTTGATCGCGTCAAGCAACAGATGCAGGAAAAGGGCATCGCACCCGAAGACTGGGGCGGTGAAACCATTGCTGTGGAAGTTTCCGCATTGAAGGGCACTAATATCGACGAATTACTCGATATGATCCTTCTGCAAACAGAAGTTCTAGAGCTTAAGGCGAATCCGACTTGTCCAGCATCTGGCACGATCGTCGAAGCGCAGCTCGAAGAAGGTCGCGGTGCGACTGCATCTGTGATCGTCGAACGAGGCACCTTGAAGAGAGGCGATGCGCTGATCTGTGGTGAAGCTTACTGTAAGGTAAAGTCCATGGTCGATGAGAATGGTAAGGTGCTTAAAGAAGCTCCACCATCCACTCCAGTGAAGGTCATTGGCTGGTCTCAAGTTCCAAGTGGCGGTAATAAATTTACTTCTGTGAAGAATGAGAAGACCGCGAAAAAGGCCGCTGCTGAGGCGACCACTGAGCGTAAGCGCGAAGAAAATGTTGCTCCGGATCAATCTGCGAAGAAGGAGGGTGGCGGTGGCGTCACTGTTGAAGATTTGTTTGCCGCAATTGCGCAGCAAAAGAAGTCCTGCCTCAACGTCATCGTTAAGTCGGATGTGCATGGTTCGACCGAAGCATTGGTCAGTAGCCTTAAGCAGATCGAAAGCGATAAGGTCGACATCCGTATCATCAGTCATGGCGTCGGCCATATCAGTAAGAGCGATATCGCACTTGCGAGCGCTGGCGAAACGGACGTGACTGTCGTTGGCTTTAATGTGCGCCTTGATAATGGCGTGCAGAGCCTCGCGAAGCATCACGATGTGCGCATCATTCAGCACGACATCATCTATGAACTGCTCGACCAAGTCGAAGAGTGCATGGCCGAGTTGCTTGAGCCAGAACTGAGCGAAAAGAAGCTTGGTGCTGCCGAGATCCGTCAAGTATTCAGCATGGGCAAGAACCGCAATGTTGCTGGTTGCATGGTCACCGAAGGCACGATCAATCGCAACCGCAAGGCACGCTTGCTGCGTAATGGTGAAGTCATCCACGAGAGTAAGATTGATACACTCAAGCGCTTCAAGGACGACGTTAAGGAAGTCCGCGCCGGTTACGAGTGTGGTATTAACGTGGATGGTTACGACGACTACGAAGAAGGCGATATCATCGAATGCTTCGAGGTGGTCGAAATCCGCCCAACGCTACGATAGAGTATTTAACTTCGGCGGCGTGCGCTCGCGCACGTCGCCGATTTTTTTTTGAATAGGTTCCATCCCTTTAAATTATGTCAAAACGTATTTCCCGTGTAAACGAGCTGCTCCAGCGTGAGATTGGAGAGCAACTACGCCGCTACTATGGCGGTGAAGAGTCGGTCAGAATCACTATTAGTGATGTCGATACATCGCCTGACCTGCGCCAGTGTAAGATTTATTACGCCGTGATTGGTGACGAGAAAGCCATCAAAGAGGCACAGGCGTTCTTTAAGCGTATCGGTAAAGAGCTGCGTCAACGCGTGATGTCGCGTGTGACGCTGAAATATTTCCCACGCTTCGACTTCATGTATGATCCGTCTTTGGAGCGTGGAGCAGAGATCCTAAACCTACTAGACGCACTAGATAAAGAAGATGAGCCAAGCTGAATTCTACCCGAATGAGAGTCCGCAATTTGCGGCGAGTGTTGCACAATTAAAAGGTAAGAAGGTCGCCGTTTGTGGGCACTTACGCCCAGATGGAGATTGCATCGGTTCGATCGTTGCCGTCGTCCGTGTATTAAAGAGCCTCGGTATTGATGCCATTGGTATCAATCGCGACGAAGTGCCAGCGACCTTGAAGGCATTTGTCGGCGATACACCGTTAATCCTCGCATCTGACTTTCAGCCAGAGGGGCATGTGGCTGTTACAGTCGATTGCGCGGATAAGAAGCGTATTGGTGATCGCTTGATTGAGCTGTTTCCTGAAGTGGCGTTGAATGTGGATCACCACATTTCCAACAAGGCCTATGCGCAGCAGAATTTGATCATCGCTACGGCATCGGCCACTGCAGAGATCCTTGCTGGGTTCTATATGGACTTGGGCTATGAGATTGATGCGATTACTGCACAAGCGTTGTATGTCGGCATCGCGACCGATACCGGACAGTTCCGTTTCCCTTCGACGACGGCTGCGACGTTCGAGATCGCGCGTCGTCTTTGTGAGTATGGTGCGCAGCCTTCGGTTGCGGCACACGAGCTCTATGAGTGCGAGACCTTTGCGAAGATCAAATTGCTGCAGAACTTTTTGAATTCGCTGACCATGGAATTTGATAACCGAGTGTGCGTCGGTCTGATTGAGCGCGGTGTGTATGACGAAACCGGTGCGACCATTGATGATTCCGAAGGCCTCGTGGACTATGCACGTTCGATTGCGGGCGTGGATATCGGTGTGATGATTGAAGACCGCGATGGCGCGCTCAAAGGCAGCTTGCGTGCGAAGAACCCGTTCTACCGCGTCGATCAAGTCGCTAAGCTTTTCAATGGCGGAGGCCATGCCTGCGCTGCAGGTCTAAATGTGGACAACAGCTCGATTAAAGAATTCTACCCACAACTCATGCAAGCATTGGGCAAACATCTCGAAGCCCTCGGTCAGCCCAAGTAACCCATTTTTTATTATGTCTCAGCCAACAAATGATGATCCGATCGGCGTATTGCTCGTTGATAAGCCTCAGGGCATGACCTCGCACGATATCGTAGCGCGTATGCGCCGCGTATTTCGTATTAAGAAGATCGGCCATGCTGGCACGCTGGATCCGATGGCGACAGGCTTGTTACTGATCCTTGTTGGTAAGGCGACCAAGGTGTCTCAATTCCTGATGAGCATGGATAAGGAATACACTGGCACTGTAAAGCTCGGTGAGGTCACTGATTCCCAGGACGCTGACGGCGAGATCGTTGCAACCACTCCAGTGCCAGAGTTGACACAAGCAGATGTCGAAAAGGTGATGGCGACTTTCATGGGCGATCAATATCAGACGCCACCGATGTATTCGGCTAAGAAGGTGAACGGGCAGAAGCTTTATAAGTTGGCGCGCGAGGGTAAGACGATTGAGCGTGAACCGCGCGTGATTCATGTCAGCCGCTATGATATTCTAGATTTCAACCTTCCTGAAATTTCTGTTGTCGTGGGTAGCAGTAAGGGCACTTACATCCGCACGCTGGCACATGATCTGGGTGAGCGCCTCGGTTGCGGTGGTCACTTGTGTGCGCTACGCCGCACTCAAGTCGGTAAGTTTCGTATCGAAGATGCGAATACATTGGAGGAAATCGAAAACATGGCTCCCTCTGAACTCCGCAAGAAATTGATTCCGGTCAATCAGGCGGTGCCAAGCGTCGCGCTCTAATAAACATCAACCATGCAACTTCCCGCCCACGTCGAACGCTTTGAGGAACTTGCTGGGCTCACTGGTGAACTGCACCTCGCGATTGGTGTCTTTGATGGCGTGCATCTTGGGCATAAAGCTGTGATTGAATCGGCAGTGTTCTCGGCACAACGCTCTGGCGGTGTGAGTGGGGTGCTGACCTTTGATCCGCATCCGAGCCGTCTGTTTCGGCCTGATGCGCCGACGCTTCTGATGATGCCGATCGAAGCGAAGACAGCGATGCTGCATGCGGTCGGTGTGGATATAGTGATCCAGAAGCACTTTGATCGTGCCTTTGCATCGATCCCCGCTGAGGATTTTCTAGCAAATTTAAAGGCGGCTTTGCCTGCGTTGAAGTCGATTTATATCGGGTCGAATTTTCGTTTTGGTAAGAAGCGTGCCGGTGATGTCGCAACGCTCGTCGAGTCTGGCAATCAACTCGGGCTTGGAGTATTTAGCGTGGATCGTATTAAGCATAATGGCGATCCGATCAGTAGCACTCGCATTCGGAAGGAGCTCGGTTCAGGTCGAATCGAGGCAGTGAATGCCCTGTTTGGGTATAATTATTTTTCGATAGGGAAAGTCGTCAGTGGCGCGCAGCTTGGGAGGACCATCGGTTTCCCGACATTGAATTTGCCGTGGTCACCTGAGTCTTTGCCACGCTTTGGCGTCTATCAGGTGCGTTTCCGTTCGGCCGCGGATCAGCCATGGGCTTTTGCGGTGGCGAATTATGGTGTGAAGCCGACGGTAGCCGAGGCAGATCAAACGCCCGCACTAGAGGTGCATGCCTTGGGCGATACCACCTTGGACCAGGGCGATTCCATCGAAGTCGAGTGGCTGCGCTTCATTCGCCCCGAGCAAAAATTCGAGTCGCTCGATGCGTTGAAGGTGCAGATTTCAAAAGATTGTGAGACTGCGCGTGCGTTATCGGATTGTTAGGTGTAGCTCCAAACGCATGAAGATTTGAGATCTTTATATTTTGCGTTTTTTTGTGTGGTTGAGTGAAGTGACACAGACATTGCTACGCCATCTCCGGCAGACCTACGTCCTGTCTGATACGTTGGATAAGTGCAGTTCTACTGGGACAGACAGGAATGTCTGTATCACTTCGCTGCTACTTCAGCACTGGATGTTCTCTGAGCCTTTGTAGATGGCGGTGACTTCGATCGCTAAGACTCCGCGGACAGTTGCCTCTGGTTTGGCAAAGACCTTGCCTTGTTCAAACTGCTCACCGTCGGTGGCATAGTGTGGGAAGCCCTTGAGTTGGTAGGCACCGAAGTTGGGTGCTTGAAATAGAAACGACACCTCTGGTTTTCCGTGCTTTAGATTGTTGAGCGTCTGCCCGAACTTGATGTCGCAGATCATAATCTGCTTTCCTTTTCCTAGGCCATAACAGCTGACATACACAGTATTCGGTGTGCCACTTTTACTTACAGTCGTTAATACCGCGAGTGGGTTACGAGCCTCCCACGCTTTTGTGACTTCTTCAGGTAAATGATTCATTCGGGACAAAATGCGTATCCGCTTTTTCATTTCAATTCTGCTTTGCTATCGCTGGGTTTCAGCAGAAATCATTATATGCGATAGTAGTAAGAGTCCGCGTGCAATTCCGGTGTCGTGTCGTGGATACGTTGAGCGGTGGAAAGACAGGACGTAGGTCTGCCGGAGATGGCGTAGCAATGTCTGTATCACGGAGACTGTCTCGCAAATGGAGGCTCGCAAAGTGTTGCGATCTGTTTGCATGCTGCGGCATGCCAGATCGTATCATTGAATTTACTGTGCCTTCGGGTGTGAAGTCCGGGCGCGCGGATAAGATTTTTGCCTCGGAGTTTGACGATATTAGTCGTGTCCGTTTGCAGAAAGCTTTTGAGGCGGGGCAAGTGACCTTTGATGGCATCACAATTGATAAGCGCTTTAAGGTGAATCGCCCCGGGTTGTTGCGCGCGGTGCTTGAAGAGATCGAGGTGCGTGAGGGTGCGAAGGCGGTGGATATTCCGTTGGATATTATTTACGAGGATGAGTCGATCGTCGTGGTCAATAAGGCTGCGGGCATGGTCACCCATCCTGGCAGTGGCACGGGCGAGGATACTTTAGTGCATGCCTTGCTGCACCATACCAATGGTCAGTTGAGCAGTATCGGTGCGCCGGATCGTCCGGGTATTGTGCATCGCTTGGATAAGGAAACGACTGGCCTGATCGTGGCGGCGAAGACGGATCGGGCGCATCATAAGCTGGTGGCCTCCTTTAGTGCGCGTGAGACGTATAAGCGCTACCTAGCTTTGGTGATCGGCACCCCTCGTAAGACGGCGGGCACCTGTGATGGTGCGATTGCGCGGCATCGTGTGCATCGCACGCGCATGGCACTCTCTGCAATGGGCAAAGAAGCCAAGACGGACTGGTCGGTGGAGCATAGCTTCGGTGGGCAGGTGGCGTTGGTTAGTTGTGTGATCCATACGGGGCGCACGCATCAGATTCGCGTGCATATGAGCGGGTTGAATCACCCGCTGCTGGGCGATACCACATATGGTTATAGGCCGAGTCGTTTGAAGGACATTGATGTGCCGCGCGTCATGCTACATTCGACAGAGTTTCATGTGCAGCACCCTGAGCGTGATGAGGAGATGGAGTTTATTGCTCCGTTGCCAGCCGATTTTCAAGGGCTGATGGATCGACTGACTGTTTAGTTGTATGTGGTTTGTTCGTGATACAGACATTGCTGTCTGTCGCTTATTCTCGGGGACAGACAAGAATGTCTGTGTCACTTTAGCTAGGTTCAGATTTCTGGATGCTGGGTTGTCTGTGAGGTGAAGATTTGTTGTGTGTGGTGTCATGTGGTTACGAAGTGTCGTAGGTGGTATGCTTTTTCTTAGGTTCGTGGCGTCTGCTTGGGCGCTCGACGCTTCTGCATTGGCGATCGAGATGTCGACGCGCTATGCCCCGTATGCGGATTGGGCCAAGGTGATGGATGTCGATGTGTTGGCGCGTCAAACGCCGTCGCGCTATTGGCGCACGCCAAATGAGATCGTTTCGGAGCGTGCGGAGGGTGCCTTGCCTTTGGCGGGACTGCACATCGCTTTAGATCCAGGGCATATCGGCGGGGCGTGGGCAGATGCCGAGGGGCGACATTTTCGGATCACAGAGGATGATTTTTATGTGCGCGAGGGCGAACTCGTGTTGCTGGTGGCGCAGAGGGCTCGGGAGCAGTTAGTCGCGTTGGGGGCGAAGGTGTCGTTGCTGCGGGAGGCAAATTTACCAGTCAATCCTAAGCGGCCGTTTGATTATTTGGAATTAGCTGCGACGCAGGTGCGGCAGCCGATTGAATGCACGCCGGAGGCACTGTGGGCGTATGGTAGTGCGCTTCGGGCTAGGGCTGAGCGTTTATCCATTGTGACGGGAGAACTTCTCGAGCGTGCGCGCTTGGTGAATCAGGAGATTCAGCCTGATGCATTGATCTCGCTGCACATCAATGCGGCGGCATGGCCAGTTAGTGAGAGTGAGAGTGAGAGTGAGAGTGATAGTGAGAGTGAGATTGATAGTGAGAGTGAGAGTGATAGTGAGAGTGAGAGTGATAGTGAGAGTGAGAGTGATAGTAAGGTTGGAGATGATGGATATAGTGATAAATACGGTGATGAAAAGATGCTATGTTTAGTCGACTCGAATCATTTGCATGCGTTGATTTTCGGCTGCATGAGTGCGGGGGAATTGCAGTCCGGGCGTCAGCAGGCGCAGTTGGCGGTGAAGCTCGTTAATGGGAGTGGCGCTGTGGAACTATCATTAGGAGATGCGTTGATGGTTACATTGGCGGAGGCGACGGCTCTACCCGCTGGCAAGTATGAGGGGCATAATGCGATACTATTGGACCTAGAGCAGCCGTATTTGTTTGCGCGTAATTTGTTGATGCTGCGGATGGTTGAGTGCCCAACGGTATTGCTGGAGCCCCATGTGGCAAATAGTGTGACCGCGTATGCTCGGATTCAGGCTGCGTTGGCTGATCGGGCTGCGGCGCGAGCGCTGGCAGATGATGATATTTTGGTGGAGTATGCAGATGCAGTGGTCGCTGGAGTGTTGGCTTGCTATGCGGATGTTTCGGTTGATTAGAGTTGTGAGACTTTTGTGTGGGTGAGCTCATCTCGCCTAATCAATGCGATAAGAATTCAAGGATTTTTTGAGCTTATTTGTTGGTCAGTTGTAAGCTTCTACCTTTTGATGCTGTGATGCTGAAAGTTGGCTTATTGTCTTTTCTCACCCTTGCCCTTACCTCGTTACATGCGATTCATTCGATTGAATTGAAGGATGGTAGCGGAATTCGGGGAGCAATCGTCTTGGAACGGCCTGATGTGTATTACGTGGATCTAGGCTTTGATGTGGTGACGGTGCCTAAGGCTGCTGTCGCAAGTCTAGGGGAAGTGGATGCTCAGAGCGGTGAGGTTATTTCTTCTGAGGTTACGGATACGCTGTATAGTGTGGCGGCAGATCGGGGGGATCAACCAATCTTAGAGTGGGTGGAACAGTTGGGCGAAGCTGTCGCTCTGGTGCAAACTCCGACGGGCTTAGGCTCGGGCTTTGTCATCCATGCCGATGGCTATGTGGTGACGAATGATCATGTGATTGCAGGCGAGCACCGCATCTCAGTGACAATTTTTAGAAAAGGCGCGAATGATATGTCTAAGGTGACGTATGATAATGTGCGGATCGTGGCGACGAGTTCGGAGCTGGACCTTGCGTTGCTCAAGATTGAGCCGGAGACGGACGAGGTGTTTGAGAGTGTGACCTTGGCTGCCGTGGATGGTGGTGTGCGTGAGGGGCAGACTGTCTTTGCGATTGGTAGTCCGTTGGGGCTGGATCGCACTGTATCTGAGGGCATCATCAGTGTGGCGAACCGTGTGATTGGTGGGCGGCTGTATTTGCAGACGACGACGCAGATCAATCCCGGTAATTCGGGCGGCCCGTTGTTTAACCTGCGCGGCGAAGTCGTGGGCGTGAACAATATGAAGATCGCTGCCGTGGGTGCCGAGGGGCTGGGCTTCTCGATTTCTGCGCATATCGTAAAGTCATTTTTGGATAATCGAGATGCGTATGCATTCGATCCGCGTAACCCGAATACGGGGTTCCGCTACTTGAGCCCGCCGGAGGTGAGGACAGAGGATTGAGAGCTGAAACCTGAAATATTAGAGCTGAAGCCTGAGGGGTAGATTTGAACTGTGAGTTGTCATTTTAAGTATGAATAAATTTTTGTTATCAATTGTGTGTGCGGGGCTGTCGTGCTCTGCGGTGTTTGCGGTGCCTTTTCAGGAAATTATCGGCGAGGATGCTGATTTTTTTGTCACGGTTCGGAGTATCTCGGAGACGCGGGAGCAGTGGGAGACGCACCCGATCGTAGAATTGTTTGAGGATGAGGAGCTGCTTGATTTTTTTGATAGGGTTGCAGCGGAGGACGCGGGCAATGATGGGGATGATGAAGAAGATTTCGACGATGTGCTTGATGCGTTTGGACTGACACAGGATGAGTTGTTTGAACTCTTCCCAGGGCAGGCGAGTTTGGCTTTTTACAAGCTGGCGGATAAGATGATGGGGCAGGTTGACCGTGAAGAGATGGTGCTGATGGCTGAGTTTTCTGGAGATGCAGATCGTTTAAATGAATTGATGCACATTCAGTTTGAGCGAAATATGGCGGCACAGCAGGAGGTGAATCCATTGGTCGAACATGAGATGATCCAGGAGTCGTTCATGGGTGAGACTTTGTATTTTGATGAGACCTTTGATGGTGAGGAAACTTACATCGAGGATGGCTATGCGTTTGTGGATGGCATCGTGGTCTTAGCGGCGCCAGAGAGCCGTTTGCGTGATGCAGTGGAGTCGATCAAAGAGGGTGCAAGTGATCCGATTGCGGATTCTGATGTGTATCGACGCTCTCGCGAAGATGGCGGGCGGGGTGACGTGTCTGTGTATTTGAACCTGGAGAATTTGATGCCGCCACTAAATACAGCATTAGTTGACCTTCCGATGGTGAACAATTTGGCGATGTTCGGGGTGACTGCGCAGAGTCTGCAAAATGCGCTGTCGTTGGAGTCGTTGCAGGCAATGTATGCGGATCTCGATTTGATCGAGGATGGTGTGCTAGCGCATTATGGCATGATTTATGACGAGAAGCTTGGGTTCTTGAGCTTGCTTAGCTATGGGCAAGGGGAGCTGCCAGAGGCACGTTACGTGCCAGAGGGGGTGCTGAGTAGTGCTGTGTCGTTGTTTGATTTCAGCGAGATGCTGGCAAATTTGGAGAAAGTGCTGACTTCGGCTAGCCCTACATTACCACCGTTGATCGATATGCAGATGCAGATGATGCAAACGAACACTGGCGTTGATCTGCGCTCTTCGATATTGGAGAACTTCGGCAGTCGCGTCGTTAACTTATCGGTGCTGAATGAGGCAGGTCTGGAGGGAATGCAAACGGCCGAGTCGCAACAATTGTTTATGGTCGAGCTGAATGATTCACAGGCATTTTCTCAGGCGATTGAGGCATTTAAAGATATGGTGCCAGGGGCGCGAGCAATGATCGAAACCCAAGAGTATGAAGGGCAGACGATTTATACCATCCACGGGCCGAGTGATCCGAATTTTCCAGAAGCCCAGCAGGCGGATGTGAGCTATGTGATGACTCGTTCGGAATTGATTGTGAATATTGGACGCGTGGGACTTTTACATCAGGTGCTTTCACGTATGAGTGAGGGGGGCGATGGATTGTGGCAAAGTCGTGAGATCGAGGCATTGTTTGAACGTATCGAGCAGCCGAATGCGGTGACGCGTTCTTATATGAATGCGGAGCAAATGGTTGAGCCTTTGTTTCGGTCATTGCTAGAGGCTGGTGAGCTGAGCGGGTTTACCTCGAAGGTGAGTGCGGATCAGATCCCATCGGATTTGGATGTGTCGTATCGTTTGATATCTGAAGTGAATGAAGCGCCGGATAGTTTGTTTGGGCGCACATTAATCATTAAGAGCGAGGACAGTGAATGAGAGCTGGCTTAAAGCAGAGTCTTTTGTGTGGCTGCGGCGTGTTGTTCGTGAGCTTGCTTACGGGCGCAGAGACATCGTCGTTTTCGTTTTCAGGGCCGGAGGTGTTGAAGTTGGACTGGGGGACGCGCGCGCTGAATGTGTGTGATGTCAATCAGGATGGCTTGAACGATTTGGTCGTGGTGAATAATGATACGGCACAGATCGAGATATTGTATCAGCGTGGCGAGGATACGGATAGTGATAGTGGTAAGACACGGCTAAACCGTAACCGTTGGGATCCGCAACTTGAAGATGCGCGATTTGAGAGCGAAGGCATTACGATCGGCTTTCCTGTATTTGATTTGTCGGTGGGGGATTTAAATGGAGATGGTCGTGCGGACTTGGCCTATACTTCGGGCGACGTGCCATTGACTGTTCGGTATCAGAACGAGGCTGGGAATTGGACGGAGACCGATGAGTTTGATAATCTAGAAACTCTTGGTTGGACAGGCACCGTTCAGATTTCGGACATCGATGACGATGGGAGTCTTGAGTTGTTGGTTATTTCTGCGGATGCGCTGCGTGTGTATCATCAGGATAAGCATGGGCAGCTCGGAGAGGCGGAGCTCTACTACCTGACTGGCGATAATCCGTTTAATATGCTGCTAGAGGATGTTACGGGAGATGGACGCAAGGATGTGCTCTACATTACATCCAATGGTGATCAGTCGCTGGTGTTGCGTGAGCAGTTAAGTGAGGGGGGCTTTGGGCCTGAGCGGCGCTTTGTTTTTGAGCGTTCGGTGCGCGCGGTGCGCGCGCTACCTCAAGCGGATGGTGAGTCGATGGCATTTTGCTCGGTGGATTCGCGCAGCGGTGGGCTGGAATTCTTTCAATTAAAGAAGGCTGAGGCGGTGCAGGAGGCGAAGGGCTTTTCGGCTGCGCAGCCAGAGATCTACCCGATCTTTAAGAAGGGGCGTTTGTCGGCGAATTATGCGCTGGGTGATTTGAATGGGGATGGACAGCAGGATGTGTTAGCAGCAGATCCCGCGGGTGCGGAACTCGTGCTATTTTTGAAAGAGTCTGGACATTTTAAGGCGGCGCAGACGTTTCCCTCGTTTTCGGGGATTTCTTCGATGGCGTGTGGGCAGTTTTTTAAAGATGATCAAGATACCGTTGTGATTGTGAGTGCGACGGAGAAGACCATGGGCGTGAGTCAGATGGATAAGAGTGGGCGACTCTCATTTCCCCGTCAGCTGGTGTTAGGAGAGGGCGAGCCGCTGGTGTGTGCGGCAGTCGATCTGGATGAAGATGGATATTCGGAGTTAGTGCTGGTGAGCGAGTTGAAGGGTAAGATGACGTTGACGCTTGCTCGACCTGCTAACCGCAAGGATTCGGATTCTGAATGGGTGGTGCTCTCTAGCACTGAGCTGACTGGTGTTAAGCGTAAGCCGTTCGCAATTCGTGAGGTGGCCGTGTTTGATAAAGATAGCTACGGGCTGATGATCTTTGTGGCGCGAGAGGCACCGGTGCTGTTGTCTTTGGATCAGGAAGATGGCGTGACTTTTAAAGAGGTGGCGCAGGGCTCGACGATTCGTGAGAGCTTGTTAAAGGATATTCAGCCAGCGCAGGTCAGTGTATTTGACGTGAATGGCGACGGCTCGAATGAGTTGGTCGTCGGAAGGGCAGGCTATGCGCGTGCGCTTAAAGTGAAGGATGGCAACCTTGAAATGGTGGATCAATTTAATGCGCGACGTGGAGATGATATGGTCTCGGCGGTCGTGCCGTTATATGAGCGAGGCGATGTGCAGCAGTTGGTTTTCTATGTAAGCGGCGTAGGTGAGTTTCAATTACTAGAGCGTGATGAGGATGGCGTATTTCGCTATCGCAGCACAGTCGCTGCTGGGAAGATTAATTTGAAGGAGTGGCATGAATTGAAGGCACGTAAGGGGGCATCGGAATTTATCTTTACCGGAGACGATCGCTTTTGGAGATTACCTACGCAGGCCAATGCTTGGACGCGTCTAGTTGAGGAAAGCTACGAGACGGACCTCGAAGCCGTGCACTATAGCTATGTGGAGAGCGCAGACTTCGATCAAGATGGCGGTGTTGATTTGATTGCAGTGGATGGACAGAGCCATGTGGTGGAATTTCTAGTGCAAAAAGAATCAAAGTGGGAAAGCCGAATGTTCTGGGAAGTGTTCGAGCAAAACCTGCATTACCAAGGTCGCACTGGCAGTAAGGTGGAACCGCGTGAAGTCGTGATTGGCGATTTTACGGGAGATGGGAAACTTGATTTCGCGTTTTTAGTGCATGACCGTATTTTATTTTACCCACAAGAATGAGACGCATCCGGAATCAGTTTATCGCTACGGTGCTGTGTGTGGCTGTGCTTCTTTTAGGAGTCGGTTGTGAGAGCGAGTCTGTTCCGGAGGGCCAGGTGCTGAAAGTCGGGGTGATTGCTTCTCTAAGTGGGGAGGGGCAGCGTGGCGGTATCGTTACGGTGAACTGTGCGAGTGTGATCGCCGATTATTATAATGAGCACGGAGGCTTGGAAGTCGATGGCGAGCGCTACCGTATCGAACTGCTGGTGCGAGATGATGTGAGTGACGCGTCTCGAGCGTTAGAGATTGCGTATGATTTTGTGCAGGCGGGCGATGTCCATTATGTGATCGGCCCAGAGGGGAATGCGGTCAGTGAGGCAGTTGCTCCGGTTCTGGATTCTGCCGGTATTTTGTATCTCCACTACGGGTTATCCAATCGTTTGTTAAGCAGTTCGAGTTATGGGGTTTTGGCAAAGCCGCGGGCGATCCAGCTGTTTGCAAGTGTGGTGGATTATTTAAAGGAAAACCAAGGGGACCTCGGGGAATTGTCTGTGTGTGTGCTAGTTGGTGCTTCCCGACCTGCGATGTATCAGAAGTTGAAGGTGGAGGAAATGGTGGAGCAAGCGGGCATCGAAGTGGTTCGATTTGCACGTTTCGATGTGACTGAGGCAGTCTTTGATTTGTCGCATCCTCCAGTTGCGGTTCAGTCTTTTGTGGCACGGGTGGTTTCGAGTCAGTCGAATGTAGTCATCTTATGTGGTCAACCGCATGGCACACTTTCGTTGGCGGTGTCCTCTCTTCGAGAGGGAGGTTATACTGGTCTCGTGATTGCTCGTGATTTACAGCAGTTGAATGATGCGAGGGAGTCTCGTTTGATGGCAGGTGAGGTGTGGCTAGTCGGCTGCTCTGCGCCGATCGAGGAGCGTAGTGATTATTATTTGAATTTGAAGGATCGCTACCTCGATACATTCTCAGAATGGGATGCGGATGTGGATCTCAAATTGTATGCGCTGGAGAGCGTGCTTCGTGGTGTCGTTCATTGTGGGAGCGAAGCAGTGAGCTCTTCTGAGATGTTGATTGAGTCGATCGAAACGCTCAATTTCCCAGACCCTTTTATCGTTGAAATGCGGATGATGGGTTTGCAGGGGGGCACGCTGTTGACAGGTGGTCGGCAATTATCGATTCCTATTTTGCTTTCGAAATATAGTGGAGGTGAGATGGAAGTTGTCTATCGTTCTGATTCTTCATCTCGATAACTCATGCGCATTTCGACAAAAATAGGAATTGCAGTTGCTTGCTCGCTCTTGGCGTTTGCGCTGTTTGTGGGGATTAGCCGTTATTCGATTGCAGAGGTGAGGAGCCACGAGCAGCGCTTGACGCAGTTGAATGTCGTCTCTCGTGAGCTTTCAAATGTCGTGATCGGGAATCGTATTTTCCAAGACCGTATGACTGGTGAGCGTTATGTGCAGAGTTCCTTGGAGAACTCGATCGAGATTCTTGATCGGCTGAGCGTGAATGCAGATGCGTATGATATTGATACGTTAGCCGACATGATTACGCGTATTGAAGAATATGAGACTGTATTCAAGCGCTTGGTGCAGAGTAAGCAGTTCTTGGCTGATTTGGATAAAGACGTGCGCGAAGGAGTCATTCGATTCGGAGCTCATAGCGTGGCGATGCAGAAGTATCTCGATGCCCATCATCAGGAGCTGCATGCAAGTTTTACAGAAGAGACGATCCAGTTGGAGAGCTTGGAGCGTTTTATGAGTGCAAATAGTTATGTGTGGGGCTGGTTGAATCGAGCGATCGGCGTGATTGATCGGGATCTGTTGTTAGAAAATGATTTGGGGCGCTTTCGGGCTAACTTTGAAATCGCACGTCAAACGTATGAAGCAAAGTATCTTGAATTAGAAGCGTTAGCGGAGACGTTGGAGCTTGAGCCCCTAGATGTATATCTCGAATCCATGCGCGTTGTGATGCAGGATCTACGCGCGGTCGCAGTCGAATTCACAGTAGCTGCCAAAGTGGAAAGAGAGTCCGTAGAGCTTCTGGAGAATCATGGTGTGCGCTTACGTGAGATGGTGGATTACTTGATCCTCTCTAGCCAAGAGCGGAGTGATCGACAGTCTGCGAACTTGAGCCTATTATTCTGGATTTCTGTGGTTGTTTTATTCGCTGGCGCGATTGGTTTGGGTGTCTGGTTTACTTTGGGGATTAGTCGGCCGATTAGTCGTTTGTCGCGAAATTTCAATACAGTTGCTGGAGGTGATTTCGACTTACAAGTGCCTGCCGGGGGGAAGAGTGAATTAGATGATTTAGCACGGGCATTTAATGACATGACCGATCAGTTGCGGCATAGTTATTCTGAGGTCGAAGAGAAGGTGAGGCTGCGCACTAAGGAGCTACAATTGGCAACCGCTCGATCGAAGAAAATGGCTGAGTTGGCGCAGGAGGCAAATTTGGCAAAGAGTGATTTTCTCGCGACGATGAGCCATGAGATCCGCACACCGCTGAATTCGATTATTGGATTCAGCGAAATGTTACAGGATACGCCCATGGATGAAGAACAGCTGCAGGACTTGCAGGCCATTCGAAATTCGGGGGGGATCTTATTGGATTTGATTAGTGAGATCCTAGATCTATCAAAAATCGAAGCAGGTAAAGTGCAGCTGACTGTTTCGCTTGTGGATTTAGAGAACATGATCACGGAGGTGGTGGGTTTGTTTCGTGTGAATGCGGATAAGAAGGGGCTCGCGATTCATGTCGATATATCAGACGAAATTCGTGCCGATGTTTGTTCGGATCGGACGCGTTTGCAGCAGCTGCTAAATAATTTGTTGAGTAATGCGGTGAAATTCACTGCCGAAGGGGAGATACGTGTGCGTGCGTGGTTGGAAGACCACGGTGAAGTAGATGGCCCGCGTTATTATATTTCAGTGAGTGATACGGGCATCGGGATTCCTGAGGATAAGATTGATGACGTGTTTCTTGCCTTCACACAGGCAGACTCTTCGACGACCCGTCAGTATGGAGGCACGGGTTTAGGGCTCGCGATTTGTTATCGAATCGTGGAAATGCTTGGCGGAGAGATCTCCGCGGTAAGTCGTTTGGGGCATGGCAGCACCTTTACATTTTATTTTAGAAGCTGGGCAGACCGGATGCAGGATGCTTTGCAGGATCAGACAGCCATCGAGCGGGAGCTGGATTTGCCCACGTCAACTCGTGTGTTGGTGGTGGAAGATGATGCGTTAAATTATAAATTAACTCAGAAGATTTTGAGTCGCCATGGGCTACATGCCGTCTGGGCTAGAGATGGGCATGAGGCGATCGGGCAAGTTGAATCGCTTGATTATGACTTGATCTTAATGGATCTACAGATGCCGGATATGGATGGCTTAGAGGCAACTTATGCAATACGCGAAATGTGTGCGAATCGATCGCAGCCATACATTTCTGCGCTGACTGCGAATGCTTTGGATGAAAGCCGCGATGCCTGTGAGATGGCAGGCATGCAGGACTTTATCACTAAGCCAGTGTCCGGGGATTCGTTGAAGGCCGCTTTGTTGCGCTATCAAGCCTATCGTGTGGGGCAGGCGAAGCGTGAGCTTGAGGCCGAATGATCGTCTAGTAGAGGTAGAAGCGTGCGCTTCCGTGCTGAAAGTTTTGTGCCTGCGTTGCCCATGCTTGCACGAAGTCTTTGGTTCTGGCCTGAGCGCCGCGTTGACTGATCTCATTCCACCATGCGGTGCTGCCGACATGTTTATTAAATAGCCCAGGATTTTTTGCGCTGGTGAAGGGATTGCCGGGGGTCCATGCGGCTGTGAGCTGCATCATATAAAAGCTGATTTCGGTGGGACGGACTTTCGCCCAATCGCTGACGCTCACATAGACGCCTTCGACTGGAGCACCTGCCTTGGTTTTCGTGCGAATGATACGAAAGCTCAGACCGGGGATGCGCTTCGCCATGAGTGCTTGTTGCACTGCTTGAGGGGATTTACCAGTAAAGCGTAGGAAGCGAAATGGGTAGGGCGTGCCGATACCGTGCGAAAAGCCGCCGACCTGTGCGCCGAGGCCTGTCATCGAGTAGCCGAGAACGGCGGAAAGGTCGGGAATGTAAGGCGAAGTGGGCACCCACTTCAGGCCTGTCTGCGGCCAAAGCATGTTACGGTTCCAGCCACGCATCTTGATCACGGTGAGCTTTCCATTCTGGCGCACTCTATCAGGCACTTCCATCGTGCCTGAGGTGTATCGAGCGACCTGAGCCAGCTCGCCAATAGTGAGGCCATGCACGTAGGGCACGTGAAACGCACCTACGTAGCTGCGCCACTGGCGATCGAGCGGAGGGCCGTCGACTTTTAGGCCACCGAGTGGGTTCGGGCGGTCCAGCACAATGACTTCGACGCCATTTTCGAAGCAGGCTTCCATCGCATAGCGCATGCAGCTGACATATGTGTAAGAGCGCACGCCGACGTCTTGTAGGTCGATGACTAGAGCGTCGAGTCCGCTAAGCATTTTGGCCGAGGGCTTACGATATTTGCCGTAGAGTGAATAGACGGGGAGGCCAGTGCGCGGGTCGATCTTATCATCAACTGGGACATTGGCCTTTTCGTTCCCATAGATGCCATGCTCCGGGCCAAACAGTGCGACGAGGTTCACATTCGGCGCACGGCGTAGCACCTCGATGGTGCTGACTCCATTGCGGTTGACGCCGGCGGGATGAGTGAGCAGGCCGATGCGTTTCGCTTCGACTGCACGGAAGCCGGATTGCTCGAGCACATCGATGCCGAGGTAGATACGATCGGTTTGGGCGATCAGGGAGCAGGACGCGAGTAGTGTCAGCGAGAGGAGACGGAGGAAGTTAAGCATGAGGTGGTTCGTCGGTAGGAGAGTCGGATTTACGTGCTTTGCGATCTTGGATTTTTTGAACCAAGAGTGCGTAGCTGGCGGCGGTGCGTCTGGCTGCAATACGATAGGCAAAGCTGGAGATGAGGCCGAAGAAGGTTCCCATCACGATGCCACCTAAGCACATGACTAGGAAGGCAGAGGTGACTAGCTCTAGGTTACTACTCCAAGTGTCAGAGGTGAAGTTATGCAGTATGACCCTAATTTCGCTACGGTTCATCGTTGCGGTCTCGATACTGACGATACTCAACACATTATGTCCGACTTGGTAGGCAGCATACCAGAACGGTAAAAACGTCAGTGGATTCGAGATCATCTGCAGCCCTACTAGGATCGGTAGGTTGGCACGTAGTAGTAGGGCAAAGCAGAGTGCGAGTGCGATCTGTATACCGTAGAGTGGCATGAGTGCTAAGATGAAGCCTGCGTAGAGTGCGGGGACGACATTATCGACGCGAAAGCTCCATAGGTAGATACGTTTGCGAGAGAACTCGGCAAAGCGCCCAAGGATTGGGTAGCGATGTATGTTCGAGCGGCGCGGCAACGGCCTGAGCCAACGCTTCACTCTGCGAATGCGGCGGCTTCGGGTCTCTCTTAGCTCATGCTCTTCAATGGTCATCGTGGGTAACTCTGTCGTAACACGTGATTGGTTTTAAGCTTCAGGTTTTCTTGGCCTTGCGCGAGTGCTTGCTCCAGTGCGCAACCTTCTGGGGTAATCGCATATGCGGCAGCGTTCGGGTAGTCTTGGTGAATCTGTTTCGCGGCAGCTGCTTCGACGCATCCTGCAAGAAGTATGCAGGGCTTGTCGGCTGCATGGGCTGCCCGCGCAAGTGCGATCGGGCCTTTGCCGTTGAGAGAGCTACGGTCGATCTTGCCTTCACCTGTGAGAATCAAGTCGGCTTCGGCGACCTTGCGCTTGAGGTCGAGCCATGCTTCGACGAGGTCGAAACCTGCGACGTATTGCCCCCCGCAGGCGACATTAAGACCAAACCCGATACCTCCAGCGGCGCCACTGCCTGGTGTGTCGAGAGCCGACTCGGGTTGGTTGAAAAACTGGCAGAGTTTGGATGCCATACTGGCAGAATCAGCTTCGAACGCAGCATGCTCTTCCGCGAGCAAGCCTTTTTGTGGCCCATACACTGCCGCTGCACCACGCGATCCGAGCAGCGGGTTGTCGACATCGCATGCGATGAAAATAGGTGGAGTTTGCACCTCAATACTGCCAGCGATGCTGGTAACTTGTGGCCAGTCCGAGGGCAGGATGCGTTCAATGGTGTGGCCGTTTGAATCGCCAAATTGTAAGCCGAGTGCTTGTAGTAGGCCGAGCCCAAGGTCGCTAGTCGCGCTCCCTCCGATTCCGAGTAGGATCGCGTCGGCACCTTCGGCCACGGCGATACGGATGAGTTCACCTACGCCATAAGTGGTGCAATGCTTCGGATGGCGACGCTCGGCAGGCACTTGCTCAAGGCCAGCCGCCGCTGCCATTTCGATGATCGCGACCTTGCCCTGTTCGAGCTGGAAAATGTGGCGCACCGCTTCGGGGAGCGAGTCGCTCTGCACCCAGCCTAGCGGTGCTTCGAGGTCTGCGCCGAGCGGGCCACAAACGGTATGCTGTTCGATGAAGCCGTCGGCGGCATTCGTGAGTATGCTGCAGAAGCCTTCGCCCCCGTCGGTGAGCGGCGCTTGCGTGATTTGAGCGCTTGCCCCCAGTGCATCCTGTGCCCCATAGGCGGCGGCCTCGCAGGCAGTTGCTGCGGTCATAGAATCTTTGAATTTATCGAAAGCTGTTAGTATCTTCATGGTTTACGAAGAGAAGCGGATCGTGCGCCACTTCGAATGCTGAACGTCGAATGTTGCTTTTTAACAGTATGTATTCGACGTTCAGCGTTCAAAGTTGGATGTTCAACGTTCGCGAGTCGCGCAGCGACTAGCGTTGTTCTTGTCCGGTCTCGACGTCGAGGATCTTGAAGTTCTCGACGTGGTAGATCGGATCTGCGCGGAAGGAGAGGCGCGCTCCATAGGATTCTTCGATGCCCAATAGGAGGTCTTCGTCTTCGTTACGAAGGCGTTCCAAGTTTGAGGGGTTGAGTAGCACGCGGAGGTTGATTTCCTTATCGTGGCCATCGCGCGCACGAATGTGGCGGATGATGCTGATAATGCGGCGCTGAATCTCGACACTCATTGTGCGGGACGATTTGACCGAGCCGCGACCGTGGCAATACGGGCAGTCGGTGTAGATGCCGCTGGAGTGACTCTCCGAGTGGCGCTGGCGTGTCATCTGCATGATGCCGAGCGTGGAGATCGCGAGGATGTGATTCTTCGCTTTGTCTTCCTGCATCTCACGGCGCATGCGGTTGAGCACGGCGTTGCGATCCTTCTTCGCCTTCATGTCGATGAAGTCGAGGATGATGAGTCCGCCGATGTTACGTAGGCGTAGTTGGCGCGCGATCTCGGTGGCCGCTTCGAGATTCACCTGTGTGATGAAGTCTTTGCCGTCCTTGTTCTTATTCTTATGAGAGCCGGTGTTCACATCGATCGAGATCAACGCTTCGGTCTCTTCGATCACGATTTCGCCGCCACCTGGTAGTGGCACGCAGCGCATGTAGGTCTGCTCGATTTGGCGCTCAATATTGAAGCGCTCGAAGACGGGGATGTCTTCGTCAAAGATGTGAATCTTAGACTTAGAGCGCGGGGAAATGGTGGTGACCTCGGCAATGATATCCTCGTGATCTTGCTTCTTGTCGACCATGACGCGGTCGATGTCTTCAGTAAGGAAGTCGCGCACGGTGCGGCCGACGATGTCTGGCTCGACGTAGAGGCAACCTGGTTTGTTGGTCGCTTCCATGCGCTGATTGATGACCTCCCAGCGTTTGAGTAGAATGTGCAGGTCGCGAATGAAGAAGCGTGCCTTTTTACCTTCACCTGCGGTGCGGATGATCAGACCCATGCCTTCGGGGAGCGTCAGGTCGCGGAGGATGCCTTTCAGGCGGCTGCGCTCTTTGCGGTCGTCGATCTTGCGAGAGATGCCGAGCGTGCCTGCATAGGGCATGAGCACTAGGAAGCGCCCTGGAAGTGCGATGTTCGTTGTGGTGCGTGGGCCCTTGGTGCCGATTTGGCCCTTGGTGATTTGCACGACGATTTCGCTACCGATTGGGTAGAGCTTCGGAATGTCTTTGATGGAGACCTTCTCCTTCTCGCGGTTACGTTGCTTCTCTGTCTTGTTGTCGCGAACGATTTCGATGCCACTGTCGTTGGCTGCAGGGAGGATGTCCCAGTAGTGCAAGAAGGCATTTTTCGGCTCACCAATATCGACGAACGCGGCTTTGAGGCCGGCTTCGAGATTCTGGATACGGCCTTTGAAGATGGCGCCCACTTCGCGTGCTTCACCGGTGCGCTCGACTTCGAATTTCTCTAAGACGCCGTCCTTAAGAAGGGCAACGCGCTTTTCGAGCGGCTCAGAGTTGATGATCAGCTCTGAATAAGACTTCTTTTCTTTCTTAATCGCCTTGATGATGCGTGTCACCAATGGCTGCTTCTTTGCTCGTTTTGCTGCGTCGTCTTTGAGTTCTTTGTGGTCAATTCGCTTTGCCTTTTTTTCTACTGGGGCAGAGGTGAGTTCTTCGGTGAATTGTGAATCGGAATTTTCAGTGTTTGAATCTGGCATTGGTATTGGGTGTCCCTGGTTGGAGTGGGGATCCGATGCTCTGATGGCTGCTGCAGGTGAGTGCCTGTGTGTATCGTCAGTGGGATCATGTATAATCCTTTCTGTATCGATAAACACTTTGCACTAATCCTTGCAGAATAAAACAGCTCAGAACAAAGGAGCCTCCGTAACTTAAAAACGGAAGCGGGAGTCCTGTAATCGGAGTAATGCCGATAGTCATGCCAATGTTGATGAAGAAGTGGACGAGGAACAGCACACTGACGCCGATGGCCAGTTGCATTCCAAATCGATCTCTTGCGAGTCCGGCAATACGTATGCCGTTGGCGACCATCAGACAAAAGAGTCCGACGACGAACGCGCTTCCAAGAAAGCCTGTTTCCTCCGCAATTACGGAGAAAATAAAGTCGTTGTGTGCCACCGCTTGTGGGAGGTAGCCGAGTTGGGCTTGTGTTCCTTTGAACAGGCCCTTGCCGGCTAGACCACCTGTGGCGGCAGATATTTTTGCTTGTTTGGCGTTCCAGCTTGCGCCGGTGCCTTCCGGATCGACTACGTCGGGTGCGACGAAGGTTAAGATCCGGTTTCGTTGATAATTGTGAATTGGAAGGAGTGAATGATACTCCTCTGTGGTTAAAGTAGTTCCGCTGACTTCTGCTGCACGCTCCTGTTCGAGGTGTTGGCTGTAGGCGTAGATGTCTAGGCCGACGACGCTTACGGCGACGGCAAATAGAGCAAAGGCGCTCACAAAAAATTTCTCCGACAAACGGGAGACATATAGCAGAGCGAAAATCATTGGAGGGAAGACAAGCGAGGAACCTAGGTCAGGCTGCAAGAAAATCAATAACATTGGGATTAAAAATACCACTGCGACTTTGGTCAAAACCAGTAGTGAATCCCGCACTGATCCGAGCTCTGAACGCGCTAAAATACTGGCGATCATGATCAATGTGCCGATTTTTGCTCCTTCAGTCGGCTGGACGATCGTGACCCCTACGTCAATCCAGCGACGCGCTCCCATCATTTCAACGCTGATGGGGCTGATTTTCGTGGCGAGCAACAGTCCGAAAATTCCAGCGGCATAGATGAAATGCGCGTAGCCTAGGAAGACCTTATAATTAATCAGCGAGACGATGCTATAAGTGCTCAGCCCTAAGGCGACCCAGAAGAGCTGCTTTTTCCAGTCGCCGCCGCCGTGCGTGTATTGCGCGGAGTAGATGAACAGGATACTGACGCCGCAGAGCAGTAGGATGCAGGCTGGGCTGATCCAGTCGATGCGCCGCCCGTCGTCAGGATGCATCATGCTCTGATTCTTCTTGCTGAAAATTCGGCGGTAGATGCTCATTCGTTTCGCTCTAAATAAGAATTAGGAATCCACAACTCATTGTAGTGCTTCCAAGTTTCAGTATTCCAACTTTTCCTATTAGTTGACGTCTCCGAGGTAGTTCGACGGAGGCTCAAAGCCCTCAGCGGTAAAATACGGGATGATCGCGGCTGGCAGGAAGCGGCGGTCGCTTAATTCATCTAAAGGTATCCACTCGACACCGACCTGTTTCTTATCGTGCTCGGTGCCTGGGCCAATGCCGTCCGGGTTCGGGAGTGAGCAGCGAAAGACGCTTTCCAATTGATGAAAGCTGCGGTGTGCGTGGCGAAATTCGTGGTTCTTGCCGATGTATTCGCGCACGTAGAGGAGCTCGCCGACGTCCACATCCGTGCCGATTTCTTCGAGGCATTCGCGCTGCAGGCCTTGGCGTAGCGTTTCGCCGTGATGTTGGCCGCCTCCGGGTAGAATATAGAACACACCGGACTGATCACGCATTTTAATGGCGAGTAGTTTGCCCTCTAATATAATTAAGGCTCTGGCGGCTGTGCGGATGGGGCGCATAAGATGGTAACAGCCAAGGGGAGAATCACAGATGAGCAAGACTCAAGCGTGGGAAAACCTGCTGAGGTGCGATTTAGGTGGTAGAAATGAGTGAGATAGATTTGTCTCAGGCAAATTTAGTCGCAGATTGCCGCGATGCAGGAATTTGAGATAACTAGATTTTTTGAGCAGTTTGCGGATGCTCCACGTGAGCTGGCGCACCTCGAAGCCCATTTTAAGGGTCACAACGCTCTGCTCTGTGCTTTGCTGGATGAGGCCGATGACAGTGGCTTTTCGCTGCATCAATGGGTGGAGGCCTTGGTCGTATTGAGCCAGTGGTTGGACGCGCGGGGTTTGACTGTATCGACTGAAGAGAGTCTTGGTTATGTATCCTGTGCCGCTGCATCTGCTGATTCGGGCGGAACTCTATCGCATCTACCATCGCTGGTGAGTGATTTTCTCGAGCAGTATGGTTGCGAGCGTTCTGTTGAAAAATAGAGTGTCGTAATTGTTAAAAAGTAGAGCCTTGGGATTTCGCTGCTTTACTCTGCCTGTGGGGCTTCTATTACCTGTGGCTTGATGCTTGAAGAAAACACAGTTACAGACTCAGAGGTCGAGGCCTTGGTCGAGAAGGGCCAATTAAAGGCGCTTTCCGAGTCTTTGACTAGTTGGGCAGACCCTGAGGTGGCGGATCTGATCTTGCGATTGGATCGGCCGCACCAAGTTTTGGTTTATCGTGCGTTGCCGCGTGAACGTGCTGCCGATGTGTTTGCTCATTTCGAGCCCGAGGATCAGGACGATTTCTTGAGCGCCTTGACCGATGCAGATACGCGGTCATTGCTGGCAGATCTCAGCCCGGATGATCGAACTGCGATGCTCGAAGAGCTGCCGGCGACCGTGACGCGGCGTCTCATGCAATTATTGAGCCCTGCCGATTTGGCGGAATCACGTCAATTGTTGGGCTACCCCGAAGAGAGTGTCGGTCGTTTGATGACGCCTGACTATATTCGGCTGCGTGCCGAATGGACGTGTGAGCAAGCCCTTGCGCATGTTCGTAAATTCGGGCGCGACTCCGAGATTTTTAATATTCTCTATGTGACGGATGCCGGCGGTAAGCTGGTGGACATCGTGCGCATGCGGCGCCTGATCATGATTGATCCTCAGACGCTCATTCAGGAGATGCTCAACTATAATTGTGTGAGCATTTCAGCGTATGATGACCGAGAGGTGGCCGTTGAGATGATTCAACGCTACGACGTGAATGCGCTGCCGGTGGTTGATTCCGAAGGCGTATTGCTCGGTATCGTGACGGTCGATGATATTCTCGATGTCGCCGAAGAAGAGGCCACGGAAGATATTCAAAAGGGTGCGGCGGTTGCTCCTTTGGAGACGCGCTATAGTGTCGCCTCGCCGATGCAGCTGTTTCGTAAGCGCATCGGTTGGCTCCTGATTCTGATTTTCGTCAACTTGATTTCGGCGAGTGTGATTTCCAGTTATGAGGAGTATGTCATGGAGTTCATTACCTTGGCGCTCTTTATGCCGCTGGTGATTGCAAGTGGTGGTAATTGTGGTGCGCAATCGGCCACGCTGATGGTGCGTGCGATTGCCACAGGTGATTTGGAATTGAGCGATTGGTTAATGGCGGTTGGCAAAGAGCTTTTCGTTGGTGTGTTGCTTGGTAGTGCGATGGCGGTGATCGCCGGAGTGGTCGGTCACCTCTACGGTGGCGATGCGAAAATCGCGCTGATTGTCGGCTTGAGTATGATTGCGATCGTTTTTGTGGCGAATAGCTTCGGGGCATTGTTACCGTTTGTGCTGAGCCGCCTGAGGGTTGACCCGGCCGCGGCAAGTAGTCCGCTCATTACGTCGATCATGGACGTGCTCGGGCTGATTATTTATTTCTCGATTGCCGTTGTGGTGCTGAGGTAGCACTGAGAGTGATACTTGTATTTCTGCCTTCCCCGTCTGAGTCAGCCGCTGTGCGTTTTTGCACCCTTAGTGGATGAACGCTTGTGTCTGTTTTTAAGTGAACGGAAGGGAGGGGCGCTTCACTGCTTTAACTGTTCTTTGATGGATTTCGGATTCTGCCTTAAGTCCAATGTGCGCGAAACGATAATGACATCTTCTACGACTTCATAGTAGATCGCGTAGGGGAACCTTTTGGCGAGCATTCTGAAATACCCCATCACCTTCGGGTGGATTCCCGAGTAGAGCTGCAGAGAATCAATGTCTGCAAATAGGGAATCGAAAAAATAATAACCGATACCTAATTCTTGAGAGTCATAGAACCGACGGCCTTTTGCGAGATCGGCCAAAGCCGAAGGGCGAATCTGAAGCCTCATTCAAATTCTTTTCTCAATTTCTCTTTTGCTTGCTCCCAGTCGATAGGTTCTTCCAACCCGGCAGCTGCACGCCGTTCGGTTTCTTTGAGTGCTTCAAGGTGCCAACTTGGTGACTCGATGGACGATTCCTCATCAACCAGCAATTCTTCCCAAATAGCCTCGATTGCCATGAGTTTCTCTTTTTTTGAGAGTTGTCGGATTTGCTCAACTGCTAGCATTACTTTAATTTACTCGGTTGGTGGATGCGTGCAACTATTCTTTCTGTTGAGCGGGGAGTCGTTGTTCGCTATACGGCGAAGCGAGGGTGGACGATTTTCGACTGGTGTCTGTTGCGTGATTATTTTTCCGTCTCAAACTTGTCTAATTATGGTTTATAGATGGCGGATCTATCGCTGTTTGCTCTATCTCGGCACCTTGAGCGGTGGCTTATTCGCCATCTTTCGGATTTTATTGAGCGACTTGTGGATGGCAGGCTGACGTATCATGCGTCGTTCCAATCGATATTTGCCGGGGAAATTCGTCATCGTCAGACCGATGAGGATGGTCAGTGCACCTTGGCCTGGGAGCACCAGCAGCGCGATACCGATTAAAATCAGTAGAATGCCGACTAGGTTCTTCAGTAATGAGAGTGCACGCCATGGCAGCGGGTGTGGGTGCGCGAGACTTGCAGGCGCACGATGGTCGCGTGTGAAATAGTCCTCGGGTAGTGTGATGACGACCAGCGCTAGCGCGACGAGCGTGAGCGCCAGTAGCAGGAGCGACAAACTACCCAGCAGCTGCAGTAGCTGTTGGTTGGCCTGGATCCAGTCTGTGAGAGCGCTCATATCCGTTTATGACATTAGGATAGTAGGCTGGGTTGCATTGTAAATGCGCGCTCAATGAATTCTGAGGAACGTCCAACGTTGAAAGTTGGACGTTGAAAGTTCGTGATCTCCGATCGCTCACTCTTCCTGCAGTGACTGACGATACGCCAGCGGCGCTTGCCCGAAGAACTGCTTAAACTGGCGACTGAAGAAATAGATGTCGCGGTAGCCTAGCGCCTCGGCGATTTCCCCGATTCTCAGTGTGCTGCTTTCCAGATAGCGACGTGCTTCGATCATTTTACAGTTGAGGAGAAATTGCTTGGGCGCTTGCCCCACCTCTTTGCTAAAGACGCGGTCAAAGTGTGAGCGCGACCAGCCTAGTTGCTGTGCCACTGCATTCATGGATTCGATTGCTCCCGGATTGTTCCGGATCAATTGAATCGCCTCTGCGACCTTTGGGTTGAGCAACACGTCTACGCTTGAGCGCTTCGTCGAGCACACGCGCTCAATGAGTTCATGCATCAGCCGGTGCAGCGCTTCCTCGTCTGCTCGGTTGATTGCCATGCGCATGATCACATCGATCTGTCGCTTAAATAAAGCCACCGATCCCACATCGCCTCCCAGCATGGGGAAGCCTGGCACGGCATCCATGATTGTAGCGCCGCTTAGCGGGATGAAGTGCGCCGAAAAACGGGTGATTCGATCGCCCGAGTAATGCGCGGCCGAAATACGCTGTTCCGGTGAAAAAATGAAAAACATCCCTGGGCGTAGGCGAAAGGTTTGCCCATTTGTCTCTAGATATCCATCGCCCTCCAGCACCGCCCAGAAGTTGTAGTGCGCTCGCCCGTAATCTGACTGCCACTGCCAGTGGTCGACTTCGGTGCACACATAGGGGAACCATGGGCGGTTGACTAAATGCAGCCCGTCGAAGGGGAGCTCTGAATCGATGTAGTTCATCCTGAAATGATTAAAAAATGCAAATCAATGCCGAGGCAATCCATTTATCACTATGGGCGAAGCTGCTATAATGCCGCTATGAATTCCTCAGAATACCTCCACTCTGTCTTTAATCTGGAAAACAAGGTCGCAGTCGTCATTGGCGGCACGGGCGAACTCTGCGGTGCGATGGCCGAGGGCCTCGCCGCAGCGGGCGCTGAAACGGTGCTCGTTGGTCGTAGCGAAGAAAAAGCCGCTGCGCGCCTCGCTAAAATTGAAGCCGCAGGCGGTAAAGCTTACTTTGAGAAGGTCGACGTCAATTCGAAGGCATCCATCCAAGCGCTGTTAGACAGTGTCATCGCCAAATCCGGTAAGATCGACATTTTGGTCAACGGCGCAGGCGTGAATTCGCCGACCCCCATCTTTGACATCGAGGAGGACGAGTTCGACAGTATCCTGAACACCAACTTGAAGGCCGTGCTCTTTGCCTCGCAAGTGTTCGGCAAATACCTCGTCGATCGCGGCGAAGGCGGCAGCATCATTAACATTGGTTCCATGAGTGGTATCATCCCGCTCTCGCGTGTGTTCACTTACTCGGCGACGAAGGCGGCGGTGCATAATCTCTCCAAGAACCTCGCCCGCGAATGGGCCGAGCAAAAGGTGCGCGTCAACACCATCGTCCCTGGATTCTTCCCAGCAGAGCAAAACAAGAAGGTGCTCAACCCTGAGCGTATCGCCTCGATCATGGGGCACACACCAGCCAACCGCTTTGGCGAAGCGAGCGAGCTGATCGGTGCGACACTGCTACTTGCTTCCGAGGCCGGTAGCTTCATGAACGGCGCCGAAATCGTCGTCGATGGCGGCTACGCTTCCATGACCATTTGAACGTCCAACATCGAACTTTGAACGTCCAACTTTGAATACTGAACCTTTATTTATAATCCCCGCGGCTTAGCGGCCTGTTCGAATACTTCGACGTTCGAAGTTCCACCACCTCATGAACTACTTAAACGAAAATTTCCTCCTGCCGAATGAAACCGCTGAGCGCCTCTTTCATGAGGTGGCAGCGAACCAGCCGATCATGGACTACCACTGCCACCTGCCTCCTGAGCAGCTCGCGGGCAATGTCGGCTTCTCCAATCTGTCCGACATGTGGCTCGGTGGCGATCACTACAAGTGGCGCGCCATGCGTGCCGCCGGCGAACCCGAAGCGCTCATCACTGGCAAGGACTCCAGTCCGAAAGAGAAGTTCGATGCATGGGCACGCACCGTGCCACAGGCCGTGCGCAACCCGCTGCATCATTGGACACACTTGGAGCTGAAGCGCTATTTTAACACCGACCTCGTGCTCTGCCCGAAGACGGCTGACGAGATCTGGGAACTTGCCAACGCGAAGATCGCCGAGTCGAGCTTCACGACGCAGAATATTTGCAAAGACTTCGACATTCGCGCTGTCGGCACCACCGACGATCCGATCGATAACCTTGAGCATCACATTGCATTCAACGCCAGTGGGCACATTACCAAGATGCTGCCAACCTTCCGCCCTGATAAGGCCATGATCACCACGAATGTGGCCGCGTGGAACGCTTGGACGGATCAGCTCGCCAGCAGCGCAGGCACCGCTATCGACTCTGCTGCCGCGTTGATCACCGCGCTCAAAGCACGTCACGATTATTTCCATGTAAACGGTTGCCGCCTGTCCGACCACGGCCTTGAGGCTTGCCCTTACATCGCTTGCAGCGACGCAGAGGCAGCAGCGATCTTTAACAAGCTTCGCGCTGAGCAAGCACTCGATAGCACCGAAGCCGAGCAATGGATGACCTACATCATGCAGCATGTCGCTCGCTGGAATGCTGCTCGCGGCTGGACGCTCCAATTCCATATCGGCCCGATCCGCAATAATAACACCAAGATGTTTAAGCAGCTCGGCCCCGACACTGGCTACGACTCGATGCTCGACGAGCCAGTGATCCGTAAATTCGCCGCATTTCTCGATAGCCTAGCGATCGAGGACGCACTGCCGAAATGTATCTTTTACCACATCAATCCCAACATGCTCTACGCATTGGCCACCTTGATGGGCAGCTATCAAGACGGCATCACGCCAGGCAAGATGCAACTCGGCTCAGGTTGGTGGCACGTGGATACACTCGACGGCATGCGCACTCAAATAGAGGTGCTTTCCAGTGTTGGGCTACTCTCCAAGTTCGTCGGTATGCTCACCGACTCCCGTAGCTTTCTCAGCTTCCCACGTCACGAATACTTTCGTCGCATTCTCTGTGGTATCATCGGGCAAGACGTCGAAGCCGGCCTCATCCCTGACGATGAGGAACTGCTCGATCAGCTCATCGCCGACATCTGCTACCGCAACGCACAACGCTACTTCGCCTTTCCCGGAGTCTAAGCAGCCGATAGGCTGAACTCCGCAAACTCTCATCTGCAAGTCCTGATTCTTAATTCGTAATTCTTAATTCTCCATGCGTATTCTACTCACCACCACCTCTTACCAGGATTGCCCTGGCGATCACCATGCACTCCTCGAAAGCACCGGCGCCGAAATCGTGCGCGAGCGCGGACCGCTTAGTGAAGCGCAAATGCTCGAACTCGCAGGCGACTTCGACGCCTTCCTTTGTGGCGACGACGAGATCACTCAAGCCGTGATCGATCAGTCACTGCCGAAGCTCAAGGTCATTGCGAAATACGGTATCGGCGTCGACAAGATCGACGTCGCCTACGCCACCGAGAAGCAGATCCCCGTCAGCTTCTGCCCTGGCGTGAACCACACGACAGTGTCCGAGCACGTCTTCATGTTACTGCTTGCGATTAATAAAAACTTAATCGAGCAAGCCAACACCACCGCTGCAGGCGGTTGGAAGCGTATGACTGGCCACGAAATCATGGGGAAGACCATCGGCATCATCGGCCTCGGTCGTATCGGCCGCGAAGTGGCGATCCGCGCCAACGCCTTTGGCATGAAGTGCGTCGGCTACGATCTCTACTGGCCCGAGGAATTTGCCGAAGAGCAAAACATCGAACGCGCCGATGGCGTCACACAGCTCCTGCGCGCTTCAGACGTCGTATCGCTGCACACGAACCTCACCGAGCAAACACGCGACATGATTTGCGAGGCTTCCATCAATAATATGAAAGATGGCGCGACGCTCATCAACTGTGGCCGCGGCGAACTCACCAACACAACCGACATCGCAGCTGCCCTCAACAGTGGCAAGCTTGGTGGTTACGGCGCAGATGTGCTCGACCAAGAGCCACCCCCTGCAGATCACCCGCTACTCGGTGCGAAGAACTGCATCATCACACCACACGTCGGCTCACGCACCTTCGAGAGCGTCCAACGCCAAGCCGGCATGGCCACGCAAAATCTAGTCAACCTCCTCAAGGGCGAAAAAGCATTGGCTCAAGTCAATGACGTTCCGCCCCCGGCAGCGTTGATCTAAACGTTCCTTGAACGTCGAACATCCAACATCGAACGCTGAACATTGAATAGAAAATTGCGGCACAGCCGCCTAACTGATCATTCGAAGTTCAAAGTTCAAAGTTCAAAGTTGGACGTTCAACGTTCAACGTTCGATGTTCAATGAGTCCTAATTCCTAATTCGTAATTCCTAATTCTCTAATCATGTCCGAAACATTCTACATCGTCCCCGCTGAGCAGCACAACGCGCTCGTCAAACAAGCCTATCAACACCGCGGCTACACCGCCGACGAAGCTGCGCAAGCCGCGCGCTTCTCGGAGCTCGCCTCGCATCACGGTATCCGCACGCACAACGCCATCAAGGCGCTGCACCTCGACCATCTCTTCGGTAGTGCCACTGATGGTTGCACGCCAGGTGCCGAAATCGAAAAGATCGAGTCCCGCTTCGCTGCCAGCGAAACCTGGAACGCCAACAAGAAGCTTGGCCAAGCCACTGCTTATGAAGCAGTCGACCGCGCCATCGAGCTCGCCGACAAATACGGCATCGGCCAAGTCTCCGTCGACAATGCATTCCACTACCTCTGGGGAGGTGGCTATGTGATGGAAGCCGCCAAGCGGGGCTACATCGCTTATACGAATTGCACCGCAGCGCTTGCAGAGGTTGTGCCATTCATGGGCAAGTTCCCGACGCTCGGCACCAACCCACACAGTTGGGGCTTCCCAACGACAGACGCAGTTGGCTATCCGATCGTGATCGACTGGGCGACGTCCGTGATCGCGATGGGCCGCGTGCAGCAATTTCAACGCGAAGGCGTCGCACTGCCACCCAACGCAGCAGTCGACAAAGACGGTAACCCAACCACCGACGCTAATGCGGTCAACGCACTGGTGCCATTCGGCGCGCACAAAGGCTACGGCTTGAGTCTCATCAACGAAATCGTCGGCGGCTTTATTGGCGGCAGCTTGCCGACACTCCGCAGTCGCGAGATCCCTGAAGGTGAAAAGCGCACTCCCGCATTCTATTTCCAAGTCATCCATCCCGACGCCATCAACGGTGGTGCCTTCGCCAAGGGCCGCAACCAGTCTGAAAACGTCAAAGCAGTGATCGACGACATCCTTGGGCATGGTAATGAAAATTGCCTCCTACCAGGGCAGCTCGAAGCCAAATGGGCAGAGCGCGTCGTGAAAGCCGGTGGGCTTCTCTTCTCTGCTGCCGAAATTGAAGCGTTCAATGAGATCGCAGAAGAATGTGGTGCCGCCCAATGGTCACTGTCTGAATTCAAGACCGAAGCGTAACCAGTTCATCTTTACCCAGCACCACTGTTCTGATTGTCGATTAGGGCAGTGGTGCTTTTGTTTACAATGTCTGATCGTTGCTTGTCTCTCAAACAGTGTTGAATTCGTAGGGGCTTTGCTTGCGAAGACCGCGCAAAGGCCAAACGCATCGGAAGTTGTGAAACTTTAGCTGCCTTCGCGGGTGCCGCCCCTCGACAAACTCTGGGCCTTGAGCCTGTCGAAACGGCAAGCAGCACCCCTACGCCAGATGCTTCGATTTTACAAATCACAATACTTGATGCGCGTGAGTATATTCGCCTGTGGCGTCTTGCGGAATGGCACGCTGGTGTCATACATTCATATCTATGAATGATGCCGAGACTCGCCTGCAGGAAATCAAAGACCGTGTGCTGGCCTTCGCCAAGGAGCGCGATTGGGAGCAGTTTCACAGCCCGAAAAATCTATCGATGGCGATTTCCGCCGAAGCGGCTGAGTTGATGGAGCATTTTCTTTGGCAGAGCCCCGAGCAATCGCACGTGGATGCCGAGGCAGTCAAGCTGCGCGCAAAAGTAGAGGAAGAACTTGCTGACGTCTTTATTTTTGCGATCGAGTTCGCGAATGTCACTGGAATCGACATCGCGGCGATCATTGAGAAAAAAATGAAGCGGAACGCAGAAAAATATCCGGTCGAAAAGGCGCGCGGTCGAAGTGATAAGTATACTGATTTATAGTGACTTATATGTTTTGTGGCAGCGGCTTTGAAATCTTTTCAGAAAAAACTTATAATATTTTGAACGTTTAGGCGGCTGATCCGTCTATGACTATATAATCTTTTATAAGGTTTTTTCATAAGTTTGTTGTTTGGAAAGCGTCGTCTCGAAAGAGCCGGCGCTTTTTTTGTCGGGGCAGGATGGGTTCCGCGCAAGCTGCATTTACGCCTGCCGTCAGTCTATTTCTGTTGGTGTTTCACCGCGCAAATGGCCGCGTTCAGTAGTTTTCCGAATAAAATTTAAAACTATTTTGAACGTTTAGGCCGCAGCCCCGTCTATGACTATATAATCTTTAATAAGGTTTTTTCATAAGTTTGTTGTTTGGAAAAAGCGCCGTCCCGAAAGGGAAGGCGCTTTTTTATGACAAACCTATGGCGGCCGTGTGAGCGATGCCACACGGGAGGGCCAATCTCCGAATTTGAGTTTCTTAGCTCAGCCAGACGGAGCCTGGCGTTCCTAGCTAAAGCCCGAGTTGTGCTTTGACTGTGGGCGCCTGAGCCAGTGCGGTCTGGAACTCACCGATATCGAAATCGGCTACCATAAAATCGCCGAGCACAAAAGTCGGTGTCTTAGTTTGGCCGCTGAGCTTAACCATTTGCTCCATGAAGACCTTGTTGCTACGCACTTCACGTGTTTCCAGGCGAATATTGTTTGTGCTGAAGTAGCTGAGGGCTTCTGTGCACCAAGGGCAGCCGGATTTTACGTAAAGGATCGGTGTATTCATGTCGCGCAGGTTAAACGGATCGAAGGGGGGAGTGCTACTCTAAAAGTAGAGAGAGCTTCAGTAGAAGCGCGCTTCCAGTCGCTTTCCCTCTGAATCACGCAAAAGTGACATGAGTGTCGCTTCTACGCCCCAGATACATTAAACCCCGCCTCTCAAAGAGAGGCGGGGAGTCTGTTTTTACCTTATAAGTTACCCCTAACTTAACATATGAAAAAGCCATGTGTTACATGACGCTCTAGTAGTCACGACCCCGCGCCAAGAGTTCCATACATTATTGAGTTTCTTCTAAAAACATACCCGTAATTCGCCGTCCCTTGCCGCCTGAATTAGTGCGTAATTTGGAAGAATGGTTTTTAGTCGAACTCACATATTCCAGTAAGATTCTTAAAAAGGGGACAGGCTGTAAAACTAGTTTCGAGTTTCAGTGTTATTTTGTAGCGACCACGCGCTAGCGCGGTCGATTGTGTTTCGGCATGGAACCGCAGTAATCGACACGACTGGCGTCGTATCGCTACTACGGCTGTCTACATTTTGGGGTTCATTAACCCAAATAATTAACCAAACCCAAACAATTAACCAGGCTATAAGAATGAGAGAGTCGCTGGACTTTTTTGAATAGTTGGTTTCGTTCTGATCTATGAAGGTGCGACGCACTAAAGTTCAGGGCAGGGATGCGGTTTACCATTGTATGACACGCGTGGTGAATGGGGAGCGCTTGTTTAAGGATCGCGAAAAGGAAATGCTGCGTAAGATGATCTGGCAGGTGGCGGACTTCTGCGGGGTGCAAGTCCTTACCTATTGTGTGTTGTCGAACCATTTTCATGTGCTGTTGCGTGTTCCGGATCGGCAAAAGGTTGACGATAAAGAGCTGATGCGGCGCTACCAGGTGCTCTACCCAAAGCCTACGAAGTATCAGGCTGAATCGGTCAAAGTGCTGACCTCCAAGCTGGAGGCTGACTCTGAAGATGCGCAGCAATTACGCGCAAAACTGCTGGCTCGTATGGGAGATGTCTCTGAATACATGAAGGCGGTGAAGCAGCGCTTCTCTGTGTGGTTTAATCGTAATCATCAGCGTTACGGCACCTTGTGGGCGGACCGTTTTAAGTCGGTGCTAGTCGAGGGGCAGGGGAATCCGCTGCAAACGATGGCAGCCTATATTGACCTTAACCCTGTGCGTGCGGGAATCGTTAAAGACCTGAAGGATTATCGTTTCTGTGGCTATGCAGAGGCGGTGGCCCATTCGACAAGCTCAGGGCAGGCGGGCGCGGCGGCGCGTGGCCTGGTTGCGATTTGGACAGACCGTGGTGCGAAGCGTATCGACTCGGCCTTGCAAGCGCACCGTTCGTTGATCTTTGGGAAGCGTGGCGCGGATGCGGGATTGCCGGAGATGACGCGTCAGCAGGCCTTGAAGGTGCTAGACGCAGACGGGCAGTTACCAAAAGCGGCCATGCTGCGCTGCCGTGTGCGCTATTTTACTGACGGAGCGATTTTGGGTTCTGCAGAGTTTGTGCGTGGCTTTACGGGAGCATGGCAAATGGAGCGTGGGCGAAAGCACCCTCCGAAGGTGAATGCGATGCGCGGTGATTGGGGCGGCCTTGCTGTCATTCAGGGTCTGCGTAAACAGGTCTTTGGGTGAATGCTCGATCGATGGGGGCGGCACTGTCTTATCATAAAAAAGCCCCGGCGTGTGAACACCGAGGCTTTGGAAATACTGTAGATCGTCGCTGGACTACAGCCTGCGAATCTTAAAGATGTGCGCTGGGCGCTGGTGCGGGTTGATCTTCACGAAGTTGCGAGAGCCTTGCCAGGTGTATTCCGCTTCAAATGGATCGTAGAGATCGCGGACGGTGAATCCGTCGTGCTCCCCGAGGCCGAGGTGGTCGAGTGGCAGGTAGACGAAGCCGCTCTGCGTGTTTTCCCAGTCCATGTTGACGATGACGAGGATTTGATCGGTGCGATCCCAGTTCTGCTTGATGTAGCAGAGGAAGTGCGGGTTGTCGGTGTCGGCAAAGGTGACGTTGAACGTGCGTTGCAAGGCCGGATGCGTGTTGCGGATGGCATTGATGCGGGCGATCTCGTTTTTGAGGTTGCCTGGCTTGTCCCAGTCCCACTGCTTGAGCTCGTATTTCTCGCTGTTGTTATTCTCTTCTTTGCCGGGGAAGGGCTCGAAGTCCATCAACTCATACGCTGGGCCGTAGATGCCCATGTTGGAGGAGAGAGTGGCGGCGAGCACGTAGCGGCCTAGATAGGCGGCGCGGCTGTTGACCTGTAAGTCGGCGTGCAGGATGTCCGGCGTGTTTGGCCAGAAGTTGGGCCAGAAGTAGTCTTTGGTCTCCGATTGTGTGAGCTCCGTTACATATTCACGCATCTCAGAGGGCGAGTTGCGCCATGTGAAATAAGTGTAGCCGTGAGTGAAGCCTGCCTTGGCTAGGTTGTGTGTGCGCTTCGGGCGTGTGAACGCTTCGGCGAGGAACATGACCTCGGGGTGTGCGGCTTTGACTTCCAAAATACACCAGTTCCAGAATTGGAAAGACTTGGTGTGTGGGTTGTCGATGCGGAAGACTTTAACGCCGACGCTGATCCAGTAATCGAATACGGACTTCAGCTCTAGCCATAGGTTTTCCCAGTCGTCGCTCTCGAAGTTGATCGGGAGAATGTCTTGATACTTCTTGGGCGGGTTTTCTGCATATTGGCAGGTGCCGTCTGGGCGCCACTTGAACCATTGTGGGTGTTCTTTGACCCACGGGTGGTCCGGGGAGCATTGGAAAGCGATGTCCATTGCGACTTCGATCTCGTAGTCAGCTGCGGCATCGATGAAGGATTTGAAATCGTCGAGTGTGCCGAGTTCGGACAAGATGTCCTTATGTCCGCCAGTCGATGCGCCGATTGCCCAAGGGCTGCCGACGTCGGTGTCGGTTGGAGTGAGTGTGTTGTTCTTGCCCTTGCGGAAGGCATGACCGATCGGGTGGATCGGCGGAAAGTAAACGATGTTGAAGCCCATGCGGTCGATTTCGAAGAGGCGGTTCTTGGCGTCTTCGAAGGTGCCGTGTGTGTTGGTGTCAGGGCCGCAGGAGCGTGGGAAGTATTCATACCACGTGCTGAAAGCCGCGAGCTCGCGCTCAATTAAGAGCAGGTGGATCGGCGTCTTGGTCGCACGGCTCTCGTCAAAGGTGCGTGAGACTAGCCAACGTAGCTCGTCGCTATGGGCAGCGTCGATCCGTTCGCGCACGTTGCGCTCGGTGTTTTTGAGTGCGTTGCCGAAGCCTTTGAGGCGCACTTTTTCGTCGCCAGTGGCGCGTTTGGCGGCTTCGAGCACGATATCGCCACCGATTAGGAGTTCGAGGTCGGGTGCTTGGCCGTCGGCAAGCTTACGATTGAATCCGTGTTTCCAAGATGCGAAGTGATCGACCGCGGACATGACGCAGTATTCATACAACCCGATTTCCCATGGTTGCAGGGTGTGGGTCCATTCGTCATTCCCTGCTTCGTGCATGGGGGTCTTGATCCATTCTTTGGCGCCTTTGCGGCGGTGGCAGAAGTCGACCGTGATGAGGTCGTGACTGTCGGTGAAGGCGTGCACGCGGAATTCTTGCGCATCGCCAATCACTCGCTTGAGTGGATATTTCTCTGCTTCGAGGGCAGGGGTGAGGGTGTCGACGACGACGCGGTTGCGCCCGTTGAATTTTTTAAGCGAACTCATGGATGGTAGAGGTGGGAGGCCTGAGACTTGAGGGCTGAGGTGAGAGATTTGTAAAGTTACTTTTGATCAATTAGCTCTTGGTAGAGCGCCTGTGTTTGCTTGGCGATGGATGCCCAGCTGAAGTGGTCGATTGCGCGTTGGCGCCCGGCTTTGCCGAAGGCTTCGCGTTTTTCGGGGTCATCCATAAGGCGGTTGATTTGATGTGCTAGATCTTCAGCAAATGCCTCGGGTTTGAGTGGGCTGAAGGGGCTTTCGTGGCTCTGGGCGAGTGGCACGAGGTAGCCTGTTTCGTCATGCACGACGACTTCGGGGATGCCGCCGACTGCTGAGCCGACGACTGGCGTTTCGCAGGCCATGGCTTCGAGGTTTATGATGCCGAAGGGCTCATACACAGATGGGCAGCAGAAGACGGCTGCGCCGGAATAGAGTTTGATGACGGTGGGCTTGTCGACCATTTCGTCGATCCAGAAGATGCCGTCGCGTGTCTTCTTGGCTTCGTTGATCGCAACTTTCATTTCTTCCGCAATCTCAGGGGTGTCGGGTGCACCCGCACAGAGCACGATCTGATAGCCGGGGTGCATGTGTTTGATGGCTTCGACGAGGTGGATAATGCCCTTCTGGCGAGTGATGCGGCCGACGAATAGCACGTAGGGTTGTTCTTTATCGATGCCAAAGCGCTCTAGGGCTTCGGTCGCGTCCTGCTTATAATATTCGTCGGGATCGATGCCGTTGTAGATGATGTGAAGCTTGGCGGGATCGACGTTGAAGTTTTGCATGACGTCGGCCTTGGTGCCTTCGGATACGCAGATGACGGCGTCGGCCATTTCAATGGCTGTCTTTTCGACCCAGCTGCTGCAGTCGTAACCGCCGCCGAGCTGCTCGCGCTTCCATGGGCGTAGTGGCTCTAGGGAGTGTGCGGTGACAACGAGAGGGATGCCGTAGTTGAGCTTCGAAAGGATGCCAGCCATGTGGGTATACCACGTGTGGCAGTGCACGATCTCGGCGTCGTTGCCATCTGTGTTGAAATCGAGGCCTTGCTGAAGGCAGCTGAACACGCTTTGCAGTTTCTTGGGGCAGGTGTAGTCGCTCTTGTCGACTTGGTAGCCTTTGGCAGTCAAGGTGGGCTCTTTGATATCCTGATCGCCGAAACAGCGGACATCGACTTCCATTAACTTGGCCAGTTCACGGGTTAGGTAGTCCACATGGACACCTGCGCCGCCATAAATATTGGGAGGGAATTCGTTCGTGTAGATCAGGCTTTTCATAAGTAGAAGAGGAATGCCGACGATCTGGGTTGTGGGCAATTCAAATCAGTGGGGTGAACGCTCTATACCTCTTTCCTTGCCAAGTGTCTTTTTCGGCTAGCATCTTTTCGAGAAAGTTCAGCATTTGGTCGTTGCGCAGATTCCATTGAATCGGCGTGAGGTTGTCGGCCGGTGGGGCTTCGCTGAAGAAGCGCTCGATTACGAAGTTCGGATTGAGTCGCTCAATGAAGCGGATGATGAGGTCTATGTATTCGTCTAGCTCGTAGAATTTGAAGTCCTGCGGGTTGCGCTCGTAGTCGGTGACCATTGCGGTGCCACGGATGAGTTGCAGTTGGTGGAACTTGATAGTGTTGAGCGGAAGCTTAGAGAGCATCTCAGCTTCGGCGAGGAGCATGTCCTCGGTCTCGCTTGGTAGGCCGAGGATCATGTGGGTGCCGACTTTGATGCCGTAGGAGGCGGTGAGTTCTATGGCATCGACGGCTTGTTGGTAGTTGTGTCCACGGTTGATGCGCTTGAGCGTGGCATCGTAGCAGCTCTCGATGCCGATCTCTAGGATTACGTAGTGTGTCTGGGCGAGCTCGCGGAAGTATTTGAGCTTTTCTTCGTCGATACAGTCGGGGCGTGTGCCGATGACTAGGCCGATCACGCCGGGCACGCTCAGTGCTTCGCTGAAGAGCTCTTTTAACTTTGCCAGAGGGGCGTGGGTGTTGGTGAACGCCTGAAAGTAGGCAAGGTATTTACCGGGGTTGTGGTAGCGCTTTCTATGGAACTCGGTGCCTTCGTTGATTTGCTGAGTGATTGATTTCTCAGGGTCGCAGTAGGAGGGGTTGAAGGAGCGGTTGTCGCAAAAGGTGCAACCGCCGTAGGCGACAGTGCCGTCGCGGTTGGGGCAACTAAAGCCTGCGTCGATCGAGACTTTCTGAACGCGTTGCCCGAAGGTTCTCTTGAAATATTGCGGGTAGGCGTTGAAGCGCCGTTCGTGGTTCCACGGATACATAGGCGGCGGAGCCTTGAACGTTGAACATCGAACGTCGAACTTTGAACGTTGAACAGGGTTGATATGATCTCGGCTTGGCGAAGGTATTAGCGAAGGCGCAGTGATTCATTTAATCGTTCAGCGTCCAAGGCTGAGCGATTGAATGGATCACAGCTTGTTTGGCGCGTGGGAGTGTGCCGAGTGTGATTTTTACAGGCAGGAATGCCTGTGTCACTTAGTTTTCGTCGTCGCTGATGCCGAGGTTGTGCTGCGTTTCTGGGAATTCGCTGAGTTCGGCGAGGAATTCATCGACTGAAAAGTCGGCTACGACGAAGTCGTCATATTCAAAGGTCGGCACTTTAGTTTGGCCGCTGATCGCAACCATCGCGTCCATATCTTTGGCATTTTCGGACACATCGCGGATGTCAAGATCGACTCCTTGAGTGTTGAAGAACGAGAGCGCTTCACGGCACCATGGGCAGCCGGATTTGACGTAGAGGATTGGCTTTTTTATACGACTCATAACTAAGTTTAAATATTAGTCGGTTAGGTTGTGCTGACAACGTAAATTGCGACTTTTCAATACTTTAATTTAACACTATTGCCTTCACTGGCAAAACCTTATATAAGCGCCACTCGCACGTTGCTCGGTTGCTGCAAAGAGAACGATGGGTTCGTCTATCTTCGTGGCATCTCCGCGGGCGCGTCATGGTGCTGGGGCATCTGGAATGGGACTGACTGGAGCGCGGCGCTATCGGCCTGACAGAAAAGAAGATGGGGCAATCTGCTTCTTTTCGTTGCAATTCGGTGCGAGTGAAATTTACTGCTCCGCTTTTCCTATGAAAATACTAATCGCAGACCGTATCTCTCCCATTGGTGTTGATTTGTTCAAAGCTGAAGCAGGCTTTGAAGTGATCGAAGCTTATGGCTCCACTCCTGAGCAGCTCCTTGAAATCGTTAAGGACGTTGATGCGATTGCATTGCGCTCCGACACACGTGTGACTGCTGAGGTCGTCGCCGCTGCGCCGAAGCTCAAGGTTGTCGGTCGTGCCGGTGTCGGTGTCGACAATATCGATATCGAAGCTGCTACAGACGGCGGCGTGATCGTCATGAACACGCCAACTGGTAACACGCTGGCGACTGCCGAGCTGACTTTCACGCACATGCTCGCTGGCACACGTCCGATCGTGCAAGCTGCTGCAAGCATGACAGCTGGTCGCTGGGATCGTAAACTTTACACAGGTTCCGAGCTGAACGGTAAGACGCTCGGTGTCCTCGGAATGGGGCGTATCGGTGCGGAAGTGGCTAAGCGCGCACAAGCGTTTAACATGACTGTGCTCGGCTATGATCCGTATTTGACAGAGTCGCGTGCGAAGACGCTCGGCGTGAAGCAGGCCACTCTCGACGAAGTGATCGAGCAAGCTGACTACATCACTGTGCACATGCCACTTACAAAAGACACGAAGCACATGCTCGATGCAGATGCTTTCGGTCGCATGAAGGATGGCGTTCGCGTTTTCAATTGCGCTCGTGGTGGTATCATTGACGAAGCTGCTTTGATCGAAGCGTTGAACTCTGGTAAAGTCGCAGCCGCTGGCCTCGACGTTTACGAAGACGAGCCGCCGGCTGAAGATAGCCCGCTACGTCAGATTAAGAATCTAGTGCTCACACCGCACCTCGGTGCATCGACTCAAGAAGCGCAGGAGAATGTTGGTATCGATGTGGCGAAGCAAATGATCGAAGCCCTCAAGGGTGAGATGGTTCGCAATGCGCTCAACATGCCATCGCTTGATCCGAAGGCACTCGAACAGCTCGCTCCTTACATGACTTTGGGTGAGAAACTCGGCACATTCTCTCAGCAAATGGCTCCAGAGTCTGTTGAGAAGATTACGATCCGCTACTTCGGTAAGATCACTGAGCTCGACACGCTTCCGCTCACATATGCGATCCAACGCGGTTACCTGCGTGACATCTCTGAGAATGTGAACGACGTGAATGCGCCGAAGAAGATTGCTCGCCTTGGTATCATCACCGAGCAGGTGAAGACTTCCGTGCACGCTGAATTCACTGAACTCGTCGAAGTTGAGGTCACCTGCAAGGGCGGCAAGACGCGCACGATCGGTGGCACATTGGTTGGTAAAAACCAGACTCCACGTATCGTCACACTCGACGGGCATGGTGTTGAGGTCAGCACCGATGCAACGCTGCTGGTTCTGAAGAACAAGGACGTTCCTGGTATCGTCGGTTTCATCGGGGTAACACTCGGCGAGGACAAGGTGAACATCGCCAACATGTCGCTCAGCCGCGACCAAGGCGAAGGTTATGCAGTGAGTGTCTTCGAGCTTGATAGCGCACCATCTGAGGTCGCTGCCAAGAAGATCACTGAAAATCCTGCGATCGAGAAGTATCGCGTGATTCGTCTATAAGCGTATTATTTAATCAGCCGCAGGGTGCGCGCTGGACGCAGGGAATGATTCTCTGTTGCCATCGCGCGCTCTGCGGTTTTTTTATGCCATCCTATTATGAGCAGTCTCAACATCGCACTCGTTTCCATTGTCGGCTATCTGCTCGGCGCTATTAGTTTTGCCGTGATCGTCGCCCGAAGTCAGGGTGTGGATATCTTGAAATATGGTAGCGGCAACCCTGGTGCCACGAATGTGACGCGCGCGCTGGGCTCAAAGTTTGGCAATATTGTCTTTGCCTGCGACGCGCTCAAGGGGGGCATTGCTGCAGGCTGGCCTTTGTTTTACTATGGTGGCGATCTTGGCCTGAAGCTTGGTATCATTGGGCTCATTGCATCAATCATTGGTCATAGCTTTTCGGTCTTTTTGAAATTCAAAGGCGGCAAGGGTGTGGCTACCACTATGGGGGGATTGGTTGCGCTCATGCCGGTGGTATTGTTGATCGGTGTGGCTGTGTGGGCGGCGATTTTCTTTACTACAAAATTGGTAGCTGTCGCCTCCATGTCGTTTGCTGTGAGTCTCGCAGTGAGTGCTTACTTCCTGTATGGGGCTGCCGATCCGCGCTTTACGCTTGGCTTGGTGTTGGCGGTGTTGATCGTCGTGCGTCACCGTTCGAACATCGTTCGGATGTTTCAGGGCACTGAGAATAGTTTTAAAAAATAGCACAGCGGGCGCAATGAGTTGACGAGCTTCGGGGGGTTAGTTTTGATCCGTAGCGTTATGCTTTCACGTCTGTTATATGTTTCGTCCGCTTTTGTGAGCCTGTTTCTTTTTGCTGCGTGTTCTGATACGCCGTCTAAACCAGTCGCTGCGCCCAAGCCTGCAGCTGCGGCAAAGTCAGTCGCAAAGACTGCGGGTGTTTTGAAGCTCGATGGCCTGCCGCCTGAGAGTGTGAGTGCTGCGGAGGTGATTATTGTCTCTGAGTTGAGTGCTGACGCTCGGAAGCGGATCTCGCGCCAGCGCGAGCTGTTTGAATACAAAATTACAGGACAGACGGAAGGTGGGGCAGCGGTCAGTGCGATTCCTGATGTCGCGCCTGCAGATGCCGTGAAGCTCGATGCTGCGATGCGTGCGTTAAAGGGGCAGTTTCCTGCGGTGTTGGTGATGGATGTCGATTTAGGGAACAATCGGCTACGTAAATTCCAAAGTGATAGTGGGCTGCATCAGGAGTATAAATATCTGTTTAGCTCGTTGAAGTGGGATAATCTGGAGCGTGGGCTGAAGTTTATTAGCGAGAAGATGGAGACGTCTAATCAGGAGATTTTGGCTGCGGGGGAAAAGGCAGATGATGACGGCTATCGTCAGGCTGAGGCGAACATCGCTTGGTTGAAGTCGGTGCGGTCCTATTTCGCGGAGTATTTCGCTTTAGCCACTGATTACCACGAGGCGAAGGATCGCTATATTGATGCGCAAACGGTAGATCAGGATCCGACCGATTGGGATACGTATGCTGCCATGTATGCGCATATGTTGATCATGGATACTTCAGAGCATATTTTGGGCTCTGGCTTTGCGGCAGAGGATGGCTCATTCGAGGTAAAGGGGCACGGTATCATGATCGTCCGTGTGGAGTTGGGGGTCGTCTCGGCGTATTTCTTACCCGGCTCGGGCACCGAGGAGCGCGTGCGGATCGACGACTTAAGGCAGTTCTAGTGCTAGGCCTCCTATTTGGGGTGAGCTCGATGCGACAGGCAGGAATGTCTGTTTCACACTTGAAACTTTGCAGGCCTCATATTGTGTGGAGCGTTTCGCGCATGGCGGATCGAGTGCTCTGGTTCTTCTGACTCGTTGCTTCACTCACACTCTCACTTTTACTCTCACTAGTAGTATGTCTCAAAAACGCATCATTCGTATCGGTCTTCTTGGTTTCGGCGTCGTCGGCCAAGGGGTTTGGAAAAATATCGAAAAAAACCGTCAGGCTTTGGAGTTTCGCTTGGGCGCTCAGCTCGCCATTACCGAGGTGGTGGTCAACAATCTGTCAAAGGAGCGTGAGGTGGCGGTGCCAGCGGAGTGTTATTCCGATGATCCATCCCGCGTGGTGGATAATGCTGAGATCGACATCGTCTGCGAGCTAATGGGCGGCACGGGGGAGGCGCTTGAGCTGACACGTCGGGCGTTGCAACAGGGCAAGATCGTGGTGACAGCCAACAAGGCGCTCATCTGCGAACATGGTGAAGAGCTGTTCAAGATCGCGAACGAGAATGGTGGCCACTATTTCTATGAAGCATCGGTTGCCGGTGGTATCCCGATCATCAAGACGATTCGTGAGGCCTTAGTCGCGAATCGCTTTAAGTTGATTTTCGGTATCCTGAACGGCACTTCCAATTACATTTTGACACGCATGGAGCGTGAGGGATTAAGTTTTGACGAGACACTCGGCGATGCACGCAAGCTTGGTTATGTCGAAGCGGACGAGGCGCTTGACCTCGATGGTATTGATGCCGCGCATAAGGCGGTGATCCTTGCATACTTGGCGCATGGCAAGTGGGTGAAGCTTAACGAGATCATCTGTGAAGGCATCCGCGAGATTTCTGGCACAGATATCGAGATCGCTGGCCAGCTTGGCTATAAGATTAAATTGCTTGCAGTGATCGCACGTGATTTCGAGGCGAATAAATTGTCCGTGCGCTTGCACCCTGCCTTGATCGCGAAGAGCGAAGTGATCGCGGGAGTGGATGAAGTCTATAACGGTGTCAGTGTGACTGGCGATGTCGTCGGCACGACGGTGTTGATTGGCCGTGGTGCTGGGCAAGATGCGACATCTAGTTCTGTGATCAGTGACATTGCGGATGCCGTGTTCATGTTGCAGGGCGCGCCGAAGCCAGTGATTTCTGAGGAAGACGAGCAGGTTTACCAGCAATTGGCGGATGGGCTGGAACTCGCTGCACCTGGGGATTTGTCGGGGCGCTATTATCTGCGCATTCACGTGAAGGATGAAGAGGGTGTGTTAGCGAAGATTTCGAATATACTGGCCACGCACCATATCAGCTTTACGACGGTGAACCAGAAGGAGCTCAAAGATGGTAGTGCGCTGATTATGTTGACGACTCATAAGAGTAGCGAGACCGCCATCGCGACTGCCAAGGCTGCGTTGGCCGCTGAGGCAGTGGTTGTAGAGCCGCCAGTTAGCTTCCGTATCTTCGATCCGAGTTGCTAGCGACTGCGGTGTTTGGATTTTCGACCGTGCATCATGGCGCAAGATCTGCTTGTCTTGCGCTATGTTTGATTTGAATGCTGCTTTGGCTGAGTTGCCCGTCGTTGAATTTCAAGATGGGGATATGATTCTTGCAGAGGGAAAGAAGACCAATGGTCTTTATTTCTTGAAGTCTGGGCAAGTCGCAGTGGAGCGCGATGGCGAGCGGGTGACCGACATCAGTGAATACGGCTTCGCGTTTGGCGATGTGGCGATCTTATTGGATGGGCCTGCGTTGACGGATACGCGTGCGGTAGGAGCTGTGAGCTTGCATTTCGTGAGTGATGCGGAAGCGTTCTTATTGGAGCGACCGGAGCTGATGCTCCATCTTGCGCGTGGTATGGCGCGCAAAGTTCATTTTATGGCAAGCTACTTGACTGACATCAAAAAGCAGTATGCGGAGGATGGTAGTCACCTCGGCATGGTGCATGAGGTCTTGGACTCGTTCTTACATACGAAGCACTAAGCTAAAAAGAGTAGTTAGAAGTTGGAAGGTGGAAGGTGGGAGTTAGAAGCTGAGCATCAGCGCTTTATAGCCCCTTCACCGCTCGCCAATTGTTGCACCCAAGGGCATAATAAAGTGTCGCTGGGCTCGGTAGGCGGCGTCACGCTCGGCTGTAAGCGCTTCATTGCTAAAGGCTCACTTCTGGCTCTTAACTTCTAACTCCTGAATATAGCATTAATACTGATTCGGCTATCGATCACATTTCCTAGCCGTGGGTGAGCAGCTGCATTCGATAAGCTCATGCCAAGTAAGCAAGTCACCTATGATTTTAGGCTCAAGCCTTGGTAGGTGTGTCACCCTAGTGGCTGGCGTTGCAGCGGCATGGTCAGCTCGGCTTGCTCTGCTTCGGCGGCTGACATCCACATGGCTTTGTTGTTTTCGGTATCGATCACGGTGAAGCAGGGAATGCTACCAATTTGTTTACCGCCGTTAAACACCCATGCGCCGTGCATGTGGTCGATCCAGGAGCCGTCGGCGTAAAAGGGCGCGTTATGAATATGCCCGCCGAGCACGAGTTCGGGGCTAAAGCGCTCGATCCATGTGGGAAGTGCCTCGTCGCCAAAATCGCGCTTGCCGCTCCATGCGACTGTCGTGCCTTTGGGCGGTGCGTGATAGACCCAGATCCAGCGTTTGCCGGCTGCCTCCACTTGTTGGGCGATCAGTTGCTGCTCAATGGCGTCGCGTTGTGTCTCGTCCTCCCACCACGGAATCATGCTGAAATAGAACGCACCTTGCTCGAAGTGATCGCCATCGGCGAGATAGACATCGCCCTGTTTGTCGCGTAGCCATGCGGCCTCACGGGTCTGCGTCTCGTCTTTGCTGAGGATGTCGTGATTGCCAGAGCAGACGAGGATGGGAGCCTGTGGCGTGAGGCGTTGTAGATATTTGCGCACCACGATGATTTGCGCTTCCAATGGCACGATGGAGGCAATGTCGAGCAGATCGCCTGCGACGACGACGAGGTCGAAGCGGTCTGCGGTGTCGTTGAGCCAGTCCCATTGGCGTAGGGTATAGTGTAGATCGGCAACGAGCAGTATTTTCATTTACAATATAGGACGGCTTAGAGGGCGGTTCGAGAGGGGCGGGAGCCTCAATAAGTGGAAATAGCTGCGATAGGTCAAAACGCTTTTGATGAAAGATGGCAGGGACGCTTAGTGTCTTGACCGACGATGGTAGGGTGAGTCATGATGTTGACTGGTTATGATGCTTAGAATTTTACTATTAGGTGCCTTGCTCGGCTACGGTCAGATGTTCGCAGCGGAAACGTGGACTTTAACGGATAAGCAGGGGCGCGATATCGTAGTCGATAAGCTCTTTTATGATGGAGTGGAACTCTCTGTGCGCCGTGTCGGTGCGTATAATAAGATCAAGATCGCGCCTGAGTTATTGTCGAAAAAATGTTGGGCGGAAATCAGTAAAGAGATGGCGAAGGATGCTAGGATTACCCTCGAGGTGGTGCGGCGCACTAAGACATCGACGGATACCGATCGGAACACCAGCACTGGTTATTACACTTACACCGATGAGGAGAAGGAGGTGAAGAAGGCGAATTATTTCGAGATGAACCTAGGGTCCTCCTCTCATTTTGTGAGTGATTTGAGGGTCGAGTATTTCATCATATCAGAGGGAGAGGTGGATTGTGGGCGACTGTTTGAGCAGGTGTCTTTTGCTGAGCCAGTAGAGACGCAGGTCTCGAAGGTGGTCTCGCATACTGAAAGGAGTTTTAAATCTTCGTATGGTTATAGCAGTAGCTATAAATCTGGTGACAGTAAGGCGGGTATTGTGGTTCTGGTATACAATACGGCAGGGGATGTGGTTGCAGAGTATGCCACTTCAAATAAATTAATGGAGGAGTATCGAGGGATGGCAAATTCCCTGCGCAATCGGATGAAGGCGAAGCCCAGCAAAAAGAAGAACAAGAATAAAAGTAGCCCAGGGGAGCCTGTCGCGCACAAGCAAGTGACATTCGATAAAGATTTGCTGTGATTTGATCGCCAGCGGTTGTGTCGCTGGAATTTGTATCATTGAGGAGTGTGGTTCATCGGGAGCCATTTCTCGGGCGAGTGGAATTCTCTTCCAGGTAGCGAAGTCTGTTCTTGAAACTTGTCTAACCTAGTATTCCTTTCTGCACTCTCTTTGCTTTTAGCGTTTACGTTTTTTCAAATTTTCAGCTTTTTTAATCATGGCACTCATCGTTCAAAAATACGGCGGCACATCGGTCGGCGATGTCGATCGCATCAAGAATGTAGCTCGTCGAGTGAAAGAAACACGTGACGCTGGTAACCAGGTCGTTGTCGTCGTGTCAGCTCGTTCGGGTGTAACCAATGATTTGATCGCACGTGCAAAGGCGCTGAATCCATATCCAGATGAGCGTGAGATGGACATGCTGCTCACTGTCGGCGAACAAGAAACGATCGCTCTGACGGCGATGGCGCTCCATGCGTTAGACGTGCCTGCGGTTTCTCGCACGGGCGGACAAGCGGGTATCTTGACTGATATTGCACATACACGTGCGCGCATCACCAGTATTTCTGGTGGCGACATTCAAGAGCAACTAGATGCTGGCAAGGTGGTGATCCTAGCGGGCTTCCAGGGGCACAGTCCTGAAGGTCAGATCACTACGCTCGGTCGTGGCGGTTCGGATCTCAGTGCGATCGCCATTGCTGCGGCACTTAAGGCAGACCTCTGCCAAATCTGCACGGATGTAGACGGTGTTTACACCGCAGACCCGCGTATCGTGCCGGATGCGAAGAAGCTCGATGAGATTTCTTACGAGGAAATGCTCGAACTCGCCAGCAGCGGGTCGAAGGTTATGCAAAATCGTGCGGTCGAGTTCGCGCAAAAATTTAATGTCATATTTGAAGTCCGCTCCAGTTTTAACAACAACCCCGGAACTATCGTGAAAGAAGAAGTAGCCTCTATGGAAGACGTCGTGGTGAACGGCGTCGCACTTGATAAGAACCAGGCAAAGATCGTTGCAAGCGATTTGCCAGATCGTCCCGGAACTGCTGCGAAGCTGTTCAAGGCATTAGCTGATGCGAATATCAGTGTGGATATGATCGTCCAGAATGTCGGTCGCGATGGTAAGGCGAACATGACCTTTACTGTGCCACGCGAGGATATTTACCGTGCCGAAAAGGTCGTGACTGAGTCGTTCCCAGGTGAAGACAGCGGTAAGCTGTTCGAAGCCAATGATATCGCCAAGGTCTCTGTTGTCGGTGTCGGCATGCGTTCGCACTCTGGTGTGGCGGCGAAGCTGTTCGATGCGCTCGCGGATGCCAGCATCAATATCCAGCTCGTCAGCACCTCTGAAATTAAGATCTCGGTGGGGATTGATCCGAAGGATGCGGAAGAGGCGACTCGCGTGGTGCATGCGGCCTTTGGTTTAGGCCAGTAGTTGTTTTTTTCAGTTTAAGTTTTTCGAGAAATCGTCGCGCGTAAGCGGGCGATTTCTTTGTTGAGTCAGGGCGGCACTTTCTCAGTAATGGGTGTCTTGTCCTATTCTGTTTTATTCGCCTGTTCTATTCTGAAGGTGCGCCGTTCGATACGCCGTGTATTGGTGTTCTGCGGTGTGTGTGTGGTGGCGAGTTCGTCGATGGTTGCGAATAATGTGACTTTTCCGTCATTTCAGTCCGAGGCGGGGTATTTGGCGACGCTCTTGGTTAATGAGGTATCTTTCCCAGGGGAGCGTGGCTACATCAGTGAGGCTGACGCGAAGCAAGGTATGGCGAATATACTATTGGTCTTGGATGCGCGGATTAAATATGTGCCTGTGCCTTATAAGCGTGTCGAGATCGCCCAGACCAGTTCGGCGAGGTTGTTGGATGTGATGACGGCTGGCGGTTTGCATGGTCAGATCGAGGGATTTTATCGTGACGCTAGTGGGGCGGCGGTGGTGGTGCCGCGGATACAGCAGCGTATGACCTACTTGATGAAGATTGCTGAGGATGGTGCACCAGGGCGTTTTGCGAGTTTGCTCAACTATGCTGGCAGTATTGCGTCGGGGTATATCGCACATCTCAATCGGCCAGAGAATTTGTTTATCGATCTCCGGCAGGTGCATGGCACGCCTGTGACGGGGCGCGCGTATTCGTGGATGACGGATCGGCACAACTTCCATTCTGGTGGTAACTTTGTTCGGATTCCGAATGACCAGAACGGCTCGCTGGCGGGGAACCGCTTCTTCACTTTGAAAGACTTAAATCGCTAATGAAAACCCTGGTTGCACTTTTCCTTCTCTCTTGTTGTTGCATGGTAAGTCTCTCCGCTGCAAAGGCCGCGCCGTTTGATCAGACCTATGGCTATGAGCTGGTTCGCTATCTCTACCGCTGGCATATGGATGACGCTGTGTTGGCTGAGACTTTGAAGAAGACGGATACGATTGATTTACACTATCGCTATTTGGAACCAACGCGCGACGCGGGCGATGTGTCTGAATATTTAGAAATTGTGTTTCCGCTGACTAAGCTGGTGGTGCTTATGAAGCGCTCGGAGTATACGATCGAGAAGCTGGATGTTGAGCTGAAGGATCCTTATTTCAAGGTGCAGTCGGCGCAGCATTATCGAAATTTAGAGTGGGATGCGTCGCGCTATGAGTGTCTCAGTTACGACTACGATGAGATGATGGCGTATTTGTTTCGCACGCGTAATGATCAGCAGTTTCCCGATGAGGCGACTTTGAATCGTTTGCGTAACGAGGCACGGCGTGTGTTTCAGGCCGAGGGGCATCATGTGGGGCGGGTAGGAGCTGAGGATGCAGTGCAGATCGCGTATGTGGCTCCGATTTCAATCGTTTCAAATGACCTATGGTTCTATTGGGTGAATGGGCGCAAGTTCATTTGCTTCAGTGCGGATCTACATCATTCGCATCCACGGTTTTGGGAATTTGCCAATCTGAATGTGGAGATCATTGATGCGGATGAGCAGATCGTCGTCTCACCGATGGAGAAAAAGTCGCATGGTTATTTCACCAAAGACTATGTCGGGCGCATCTTATTCAACTGTATTATCCACGGGAAGCAGGTGCGCTACTCCAAGGGGCGGGTGGTCGATTCAGCGGAGTAGGATTCGTTGATCGTGCGGTTCGCTAGGATGCTCAGCGTAGTTGCTGCGGCAATCTTCAATTACCGCCGAGCAGTTTTCTTGTGCCAGCCTAAGATCAAGGCTAGGAAGAGTGGTGCGCCGACTAGCCAGCCTAGAAGTAGGCTGCCGCTGAGTTCGGTGATGCCGTATCCGATGATGATCGATGGTAAGAGTGCGATGCCAGGGCACATGCCTGGGCCTGCGCAAGCGCCAGTGGAGCAACTGTCTTTTTCTGTATTCATGTGGGTTGGAGGTGGGGTAGAGAGCGTTATTCCTAATACTGGCTCTATTTGTGCTGTTTTATAGTATGTCAGTAGGTTGATTCGCCGAGCTTGATAGTTTTGTTATTGTCGCAGGAGGCTTGGGTGTCATGGGTGATTGTTCGAGTTCTTATTTGTTATGGGTATGCAGTGGATTAAATCTTTCTTTGTTGGGGCGGTAACTGTGCTGGTTGCTTTGTTTTGTGCAGCGTGTGCGAAGGAGGAGGCTGTCGAGGTTTCTGGCTTATCGGTGTGGTGCACTGTGCAGCCGCAGGCGTATTTTGTGGAGCGAATCGGCGGTGGTTTAGTCTCGGCTGAAGTGTTGGTGCACCCCGGACAAAGCCCTGAAATGTATACGCCGAGCGCTGCTCAGGTGGCGCAATTGGCGCGCGCGGATGTGTATTTTGGCATCGGAATGCCGATTGAGGCACCGTTGTTTGAACGTATGGAATCGTCGATGTCAGGGGTGCGGGTCGTGCAGACGGGCGGCGAGATTGCGGCGCCGTGCAGTCATCACGGGCACGATCACGGGCACCATGGCCATGATCATGGTGACCATGATCCGCATATCTGGCTCGATCCGGTGCAGATGGTTGATGTGGTAGAGCATATGCGCGATACGTTGATCGAGATGCAGCCGGAGTCGGCGGAAGTGTTTCGGAGCAATGCGGAGGTGTTGATCGCTGAATTGGTAGCGCTCGACGTGGCGTTACGGGAGCAGTTGGCGCCTTATGCGGGGCGAGCATTTTTTATTAACCACCCCGCGCTGGGGCATTTCTCGGAGCGCTATGGCTTGGTGCAGATGTCGATCGAGCAGTCGGGCACTGCGCCGTCGGCTGCGCGTGTGGCGGATTTGATTGCACAGGCACGCGAGGCGCAGGTTGGAGCAATTTATACACAGCCTGAGTTTGGGCGGACGACGGCGACGATTTTAGCAGATGCGCTAGGTGTGCCAGTGGTGGAGGTCGTTTTACTGCCGACAGACTATATCGTTGGGCTGACTGAGATAGGCAATGCGCTTGAAGGGGGCTTTAGTAATGAGTGATTGTGGCGCGCATACGACATGCGGTTGTGAGCACCATTCAGGTGAGCCAGTGATTTGCTTTGAGGGTGTCTCTTTCAGTTACGGGCGTTCGCTGGTGGTGGAGGATGCAGACTTTGACATATATAAAGGCGAGTCGGTCTGTGTGGTTGGGCCAAATGGGGGAGGGAAGTCGACCCTGTTGAAGTTGATGTTGGGTTTGTTGCAGCCAGATCAGGGTAAGGTGCACTTGCTCGGCGATGCGCCGAAGCGATCGCGTTCGCGTGTCGGCTATGTGCCGCAGCATATTGATTTTGACCCGTTGTTTCCGGTATCGGTGCTCGATGTGGTGCTGATGGGGCGTTTGACGCGGCGGAGTTTTGGCTTTTGCAGTCGTAAAGATACGGCGCGTGCTCTTGAGGCGTTGGAGCAGATGGGCTTGGCGGATCGCGCGCTGGGTTCCTTTGCGGCGTTGTCGGGGGGGCAGCGACAGGCGGTGTTGATCGCGCGTGCCTTGGCTGCGGAAGTGGATGTGTTGCTGTTGGATGAGCCGACGGCGCATGTGGATGTGGCGGCGGAGGAGCGCTTGTTGAATAGCTTGAAGTCGCTGCGCAAGGATTTGACCTTGGTTACGGTGTCGCACGATTTGGCCTTCGTGTCGCGTTCGGTGCCGAAGGTGGTCTGTGTGAATCGTTGTGTGCATGTGCACCCGACTGCGGAGTTGACGGATGAGCGCTTGAGGCAGTTGTATGGTTTTGAGATGCGCATGGTGCAGCATGATCATGAGCATCTGGATAGTCACGGAGGGCATCATCACTCTTAGAGGGCTGAGGGCTGAAACTTGAGAGCTGAGGCTTTACGGCTGAAAAATTGAATTACTCATGGTGAATTTTTTACAGGCATTGATGGATCCGGATCTGGTGTTTTTGCGCTACGCGTTGTGCTTGGGGCTGATTGGCAGTATTCCGCTCGGTGCTGTGGGCACCTTTGTGGTGGCACGGCGGATCAGCTATCTGGCGGCGGCAATCGCTCACTCGGCGCTCGGTGGGATCGGTGCCGCGTTGTATTGTCGTAGTGTCTATGGTTGGGAGTGGTTGCACCCGATGTTCGGTGCCTTAGTCATTGCGTTGGCAGCTGCAGGCTTGATCGGCTGGGTGTCGTTGCGCTCGCGGCAACGCGAAGATGCGTTGATTGGCTCGATTTGGGTAACGGGCATGGCGGTGGGCCTGCTCTTTATTGCTCGGACTCCGGGATACGTCGACCCGATGGCCTACTTCTTTGGGGATATATTATTGGTGACGGCATCGGATCTGTGGATTGCGGGCGGCGTCGGCGTCTTGATTCTCGGGATACTGGGGCTTTGGCATCGGCAGATCATCGCGGTGTGCTTCGATGCGGAGTATGCATCCATTCGTGGAGTGCGCTCTGACTGGGTCTATATGTTGCTGTTAATGCTGACCGCGTTGACGGTCGTGATTATGGTTTCATTTGTCGGGATCGTGCTCGTGATCGCGCTATTGACGCTGCCGCCAGCGATTGCGGCACTGGGCGCTCGGAGTCTGTGGCGCATGCTGTTTGTGGCAATTATACTAAACGTAGCATTCGTTTTCACGGGTCTGGGGCTGAGCTTTTCGCTGGATTTGCCGAGTGGGCCGTCTGTTATTCTGATCGCAGCGATCACCTATTTAGTGGTGAATGGATTTTCGCGGCTCTGTGGCGTGCGGAAATCTAGTAAATGAGCGGTTTTCGCGTGGTGCTTATTTTTTTGAAATAAGTGTTGACGGGGCTAGGGGCGGGGAGCATTTTCGCGGACTTTCATTTTTCCACGCTCTCTGCGTGGGGAATGGGATAGCTCTTTTAACAGTCTTTGCTAATGCGCCCTTGTAGCTCAGTGGTAGAGCGCATCCTTGGTAAGGATGAGGTCGGCGGTTCAATCCCGCTCGAGGGCTCCAGCATAAACATAATAACAATCTCTCAACACTAAATAACATCAATCATGGCTAAGGAAACATTCGAAAGAACAAAACCACACGTCAACGTCGGCACTATTGGCCACATTGACCACGGTAAAACAACTACAACGACTGCTATTCTTAAGGTTCAAGCAGACAAGGGACTCGCGCAGTTCAAGTCTTATGCTGATATCGCTAAGGGTGGCACAGTTCGTGACGCTACTAAGACAGTTACGATTGCTGTTGCACACGTTGAATACGAAACAGAAAAGCGTCACTACGCACACGTTGACTGCCCAGGTCACGCTGACTTCGTTAAGAACATGATCACAGGTGCTGCCCAGATGGACGGCGCGATCCTTGTTGTTTCTGCTTCTGATGGCCCTATGCCGCAGACTCGCGAGCACATCCTTTTGGCTAAGCAAGTTGGTGTTCCAACGATCGTTGTTTGGTTGAACAAGGTTGACCTTCTTGATGACGAAGAGCTTCTTGAGCTCGTCGAAATGGAAGTTCGTGACCTCCTTTCTAAGTATGACTACCCTGGTGATGATATCACTATTGTTCGCGGTTCTGCTACAGCAGCTCTCGAAGACAAGCCAGGTGGTGCGGATGCGATCACAGCTCTTATGGATGCGATCGACACAGATATCGCTGAGCCTGCTCGCGAAATCGACAAGCCACTTCTTATGTCTGTTGAAGACGTTTTCTCGATCACAGGTCGTGGAACAGTTGCAACAGGTCGTATCGAGCGCGGTGTTGTTAAAGTTGGTGAAGAAATCGAGATCGTTGGTCTTGGTGACACAATGAAGACCACTGTTACTGGTGTGGAAATGTTCCGCAAGCAGCTTGATCAAGGTCAAGCGGGTGACAATGTTGGTATCCTTCTTCGTGGTATCGATAAGGAAGCGATTGAGCGTGGTCACGTGATCGCTAAGCCAGGCACAATTACACCGCACACAACTGCACTTGCAGAGCTTTATGTCCTTTCTAAGGATGAAGGTGGTCGTCACACTCCATTCTTCGACGGTTACCGTCCACAGTTCTTCTTCGGCACAGCCGACGTTACTGGTATCATCAAGTGCCCAGAGGGTGTTGAGATGGTCATGCCTGGTGATAACCTTACGGTTACTATCGAGCTCGGTAAGAAGATTGCTATGGAGCCGGGGCAGCGTTTCGCGATTCGTGAAGGTGGCCGCACTATTGGTGCTGGTCGTATCACTGAGGTTATCAAATAACCTGAGTTAGGCCGATTACAGTTTCTGCCGAGGGCTCTTCTAGGGCTCTCGGCTTTACTGTCTTAAACTGAACTTTAGTTCAAAAATTACAGGAGAGTAGTTCAATTGGTAGAGCAACGGTCTCCAAAACCGTAAGTTGTGGGTTCAAGTCCCTCCTCTCCTGCCATTTTAAAGTAAAATGAAAAATCCATTCACAAGCATCCGTCTCTTTTATAAGGAGACGATGACCGAGCTCAAGAAGGCCTCTTGGCCGAGCAAGACAGAATTGCGTGACTCGACGTTCGTTGTCCTTCTCGCCACTGTTATCCTTGGCTCCTTTATCGCACTGACCGATTTCTCGCTCATGAATGGTGTCGAGCTGCTGACCTCATTGGTTCGCTAGCGTTTCGCCGAATCCTCGTTGGTTTCAGGCACTTTTAATTTTTTTCAGATCCAGACGTAAATATGTCTAATTCATTCTCAGGTCCCAATTGGTTCGCCGTCCAGACTCTTTCTAATCAAGAGGGCAAGGCGAAGAAATACCTCGATAAGTTCATCTCGATCGAGGAGATGGAGGACTATGTCTTTGAAGTGCTCATGCCTACCGAGACCGTAACGGAGGTAAAGAGCGGCAAGAAGAAGACAATTACGCGTAAATTCTACCCAGGCTATATTTTCGTTAATATGCGCCTGTATGATGATGACGGCAACTTGTTGCAGAAGCCTTGGTATTTCGTTCGCGAAGGCCACGGTGTCATCAATTTCGTTGGTGGTGACCGCCCAAATCCGCTCAAGAAGAGCGAGATTGAGCGCATTATCAACCAAGTCCAGGAAGCCGAAGGCAAAGAGAAGCCTAAGATCGAATACGATATCGGTGAAATGGTTAAGGTTAACGATGGTCCATTCATGAACCTCGTTGGCAAAATCGAGGAAATCGACCCTGATAAGGGTAAACTCAAGGTTTCCGTATCTATTTTCGGGCGATTCACGCCTGTTGAACTTGAATACTGGCAAGTCCAGAGAACAGAAGAAAGCTAAACAGCCATGTCTAAAAAAGTAATAGGACAAATTCGCTTACAACTGCCAGCAGGTGCAGCTAACCCAGCCCCTCCGGTTGGTCCAGCTCTCGGTGCGCAGGGTGTAAACATCATGGGCTTCTGTAAGGAGTATAACGCGAAGACTAAAGACCAGGCGGGCATGATCCTTCCTGTTGTCATTACAGTCTACGCTGACCGCTCTTTCAGTTTCATCCTTAAATCTCCACCAGCAGCTGTTCTTCTTAAGAAGGCCGCTGGCATCGCCAAGGGTTCTGGTGTGCCAAACCGCGACAAAGTCGGTTCGGTGACACGCAAGCAGATCCTTGAGATCGTTGAGATCAAGAAGAATGATCTGAATGCTACAGATGAAGATGCTGCCGTTAAGATCATCGAAGGCACTGCGCGTTCGATGGGTCTTGAAGTTGCAGGATAAGATTTTTTAACCACAAAATATAAATAACTATGGCCACCCAGCAAATTAAGGGAAGCAAGCGCTATCGCCAATCAGCCGAAATGGTTGACTTGGAAAAGACCTACTCGGTCGAAGAAGCGTCTGCGTTACTAAACAAACTACCGAAGGCGAAGTTCGACGAAACAGTTGAGCTTTACGCACACCTTACGGTTGATCCTCGTAAGAGCGATCAAATGGTGCGCGGCACTCTCCAGCTTCCTCACGGTAGCGGTAAGACTGTTCGCGTTATCGTGTTCACCGAAAATCCTGAAGAAGCTCTTGCAGCTGGCGCAGACGAAGCCGGATTCGAAGATCTTATCGAGAAGGTAACCGGTGGATGGATCGACTTCGATGTCGCGATCTCAACAACTAGTGCCATGAAGAGCGTCCGTAAGGTAGCTCGCGTGCTTGGACCTCGTGGCCTTATGCCGAATCCAAAGTCTGGCACTGTTACCGACGATATCCCTGAAGGCATCAAGCTAGTCAAAGCTGGCCGCGTTGAATTCAAGATGGATAAGACTGCAAACGTCGCCGTCGTCGTGGGTAAGCGTTCTTTCACTCCTGAGCAAATCGTGGAAAATACAGAGGCTGCTATTAATGCCCTGAATGAAGCCCGCCCTCAGAGTGCTACTGGTAAGTTCATCAAGTCGCTCGCTTTGAGCTCGACTATGAGCCCAGGCATCAGCGTTGACGCTGCATCAGCTAACAAGAGCTAAGGGAGACTGACATCACATGAGACCAGAAAAACAATATCTCGTTGAAGAGGTGAATGAACACCTCAACAAGTCCGACTACGTTTACCTCGCTAATTACGAGCGTATTACAGTGGAAGAAATCGCAGAACTACGTGCTTCTCTTTCTGAGCATGGCGCTGAGTTCCACGTTATCAAAAACAGCATTTTCGGTGTCGCAGCCGCAGCTAAAGAACTCCCTGACCTCAGTGAGCACTTGACTGGACAAACTGCGATCATCGTCGGTGGTGATAATCCATCAGGCGTCGCTAAGATCATCGGTGAGTTCTTCAAGAAGAAGGACAAAGTCGAAGTCAAAGCCGGCATCTTGAATGAGAAAGCACTGACTGCAGAAGAAATCGCAGCCCTTGCGAAACTTCCAGGGCTCGAAGCACTTCGTGCACAGCTCCTCGGACTTCTTACACAGCCTGCGACCGGATTCGTCCGTATCCTCAACGCTGTTCCTCAAAGCCTACTCTTCGCTCTTCAGGCCAAGGCCGAAAAAGACGGCGAGTAATCTTCGAAACAATTCAATTCATTTTTGGCCGTCCATCCTTCGGGTGGGCGGCTATTTAAACAATAACCCAATAATCCGGTTAGGAGGAATCCACCTCTTAAATGTCCCAACACTTGGGATGCTAACCAATTGAAAGGTAAAACATCATGGCAGATATCACAAAAGAACAAGTAGTAGATTTCCTCTCCGCACTTACAGTGCTTGAAGTAGCAGATCTCGTTAAAGAACTCGAAGACAAGTGGGGCGTAAGCGCTGCTGCTCCTGTAGCCGTTGCTGCTGCTGGCGGTGCTGCTCCTGCAGAAGCTGCTGAAGAAAAGGACGAATTTGACGTCATCTTCGTAGCTCCAGGTGCTAACAAGATCGCTTCCATTAAGGAAGTTCGCGCTATCACAGGCCTCGGTCTGAAGGAAGCTAAGGACCTCGTAGAAGGTGCACCTAAGCCAGTCAAGGAAGGTGCTACTAAGGACGAAGCTGAAGAGATCAAGAAGAAGCTCGAAGCTGCAGGTGCTAAGGTTGAATTGAAGTAATCGGATACCCATCCAAGCTTATATTCAATAGCCCACAATTTTCACAGTTAGGTGAGCTCACCCAAATCGGGTGAGCTTCGCCTAACTGTTTTTGTCTTTTCGCCGATCTTAGATCGGCACATGCCAGTCACACACTCTTTTTTCACCGTCATCGGACATCCGCTCTATGTCAAAACGCATTAATTTCGGTCAACTCAAGGAAGTTATCCAGCCACCTAATCTGATTGAAAATCAGATCGATTCCTTCACGGAATTCCTACAGATGGACCTGGCTCCCACTCAACGTAAACAGGTGGGTCTCGAAGCCGTATTTTCCGAGGTCTTTCCTATTGAGAGTTATGACAGTCGCTGCCATCTCGAATATGTCAGCTACACTGCTACACCACCACGCGAAACTGAGATCGAAGCGATCCGCGAAGGTGTAACTTACTCTGTTTCTCTGTATGTCAAACTTCGCCTGCGCGAAGAGGACCACATCAAGGACGAGGAGATTTACATGGGCGAATTGCCAATGATCTCCGAGCGTGGCTCTTTTATCATTAACGGCGCCGAGCGCGTTATTGTTAGCCAGCTCCACCGTTCGCCTGGTATCGCTTTCGAAGAAAGCGTGCACACCAGCGGCAAGGTGCTTCATGCCTTCCGTATCATTCCAGACCGTGGCACATGGCTCGAAGTTCAGTTCGATCAGAACGATCTTCTCTATGTCTACCTCGACCGCCGTCGCCGTCGCCGTAAGTTCCTACTCACTACATTGCTCCGTGCAATGGGTTACGGTTCTGATGCAGACATCCTAAATCTTTTCTACGAGTTGGAAGAAATCACAGTGGCAGATGCCCTGAAGCGTGATTCTGTTTCCAATCTCGTGCTCACCGAAGACATCGTTGATGCGGATAAGGGCGTCGTGCTTGCACGTGCATTTGAGCCACTCACTAAAACGATCGTTCGCTCTTTCGAGAAGGCTGGCCTGCAGAAGGTTGTTACTATCGACACGACAGTTGACGATGGTGCGATCATTCGCTGCCTCAAGAAGGATCCGACTCAGAACGAAGAAGAAGCGCTTAAGGATATTTACAAGCGTCTTCGCCCGGGTGAGCCCCCCACAACAGCAAATGCCAAGGCATTGCTCAAGCGTCTCTTCCAAGATCCACGTCGTTACGACCTCGGTCGCGTAGGTCGTTACAAGCTCAATCAGAAGCTTGCGATGGACACGGATCTCGACTTCCGCGTGATCAGCGCAGAAGACGTCGTCGAAGCAACAAAGTATCTCACACGCCTGAAGCGTGGTGATGGTATGCTCGATGATATTGACCACTTGGGTAGCCGTCGTGTCCGCACAGTTGGTGAGCTTCTTGCGAACCAATGTCGTGTCGGTCTCGCTCGCACAGAGCGTCTGGTTAAAGAGCGTATGACGCTTTACGATCAGAGCGTTGACTCCATTTCTCCACAGAAGCTGATCAATCCTAAGGCTTTGAGCACTGTTATTCGCGATTTCTTCGCGCGTAGTCAGCTCTCTCAGTTCATGGACCAAATTAATCCGCTCGCTGAGCTCACACACAAACGTCGTCTGTCCGCTCTCGGACCCGGTGGTTTGAATCGTGAGCGTGCCGGTTTCGAGGTGCGTGACGTTCACCCGTCTCACTACGGTCGTATTTGCCCGATTGAAACTCCGGAAGGCCCGAATATTGGTCTGATCAACTCGCTTTCACTTTACTCAACCATCAATGAATTCGGTTTCATTGAAACACCTTACCGTAAGGTAGTGAATGGTCACGTAACAGACGAAGTTGAATACTTGAACGCCGACCAAGAAGAGCCGCACATGATTGCGCAGGCGAATTCTGAACTCGACGAAAACAGTAATCTCATTGGTCGCGTTACTTGCCGTAACCGTGATGAGGTGCTCGAAATCGCACCTAAGGACGTTAACTATATGGACGTGTCTCCAAAGCAGCTGATCTCGGTTGCTGCGGGTATCATTCCGTTCCTCGAGCACGATGATGCGAATCGCGCGCTCATGGGATCGAATATGCAACGTCAAGGTGTGCCGCTCCTTCAAGCCGAAGCGCCCTTTGTTGGCACCGGTATTGAAAGCCGTGTCGCGCTTGACTCGAAGACAGTCGAGGTCGCTGACATCGACGGCATCATCGCGAGTGTGGATGCGAACCATATCGTTCTCACACACGACGGCGAAATTCCGAAGATGAAGGAATTGAAGACAGATGCCAAGAAGGGTGTCTATGTCTACAACTTCCGTAAGTTCATGCGTTCGAATGCCGGCACTTGCTTCAATCAGAAGCCAATCGTTGCCAAGGGCCAACCTGTCAAGAAGGGCGACGTCCTCGCGGATGGTGCTTCGACTGATAAGGGCGAACTTGCAATCGGTCGTAACATCCTTGTGGCGTTCATGCCATGGAATGGTTATAACTTCGAGGATGCTATCCTCATCTCCGAGAAGATCGTAAAGGACGACATCTTCACCTCGATCCACGTGAGCGAGTTTGAAGTGACCGCTCGTGATACGAAGCTCGGACCAGAAGAAATTACACGTGATATCCCTAATGTCGGTGAAGAGGCTCTTAAGGACCTCAACCACGACGGTGTGATCCGCGTCGGTGCGGAAGTCAAACCTGGCGATATCCTCGTCGGTAAGATCACTCCTAAGTCTGAAACAGAACTTGCTCCGGAAGAAAAATTGCTACGTGCGATTTTCGGTGAGAAGGCAGCTGACGTGAAGGATACTTCACTCGTCGTGCCATCGGGCGTTCGCGGCATCATCATGGATGTTAAGGTCTCGGCTCGCGTTGATGGTGAGCCAGAAGAGCTTTCCGCTTCCGATCGTCGTCGTCAGAAAAAGAAGATCAACGAAGAGTATCGCTCGCAGAGTGATAAACTCCGTGAAGATCTCACTGAGGCACTTTCTAACATCCTCTTGGGTGAAAAGATTCCACTCGACGTCAAGAACGGCGACACGGATGAAATCATCATCCCTGCGAATCGTAAGATCACTAAGACATTGCTTCGCCGTTTGGCAGCTGTCTCCAAGCACATCGAAATCGATCCGTCACCGGTGAAGATCAAGATCATGGAGATCGTCAGCAACTACCAAGGTAAGTTCGACGAGCTCGACTATGATCGTGAGCGCAAGGTCGAAGGTATCGACTCTGGTGAAGATTCAGATCAAGGCGTCGTCAAGAGTGTTAAGGTCTACATCGCCAAAAAGCAGAAGATGCAGGTCGGTGATAAGATGGCTGGTCGTCACGGTAATAAGGGTGTGGTCGCTAAGGTCGTTCCTGAAGAAGACATGCCGCACCTTCCAGATGGCACTCCAATTGAGATTTGCTTGAATCCACTCGGCGTTCCTTCTCGTATGAACGTTGGACAGGTTCTCGAGACGCACCTTGGTTGGGCTTGTAAGAAGCTCGGCATCACAGTTGCGACTCCAGTGTTCGACGGTATCAGCGAAGCACGTGTTCGTGAGTATCTCGCTGAAGCAGGTCTCCCAACAACAGGTAAAAGCATTCTTTATGATGGTCAGACTGGCGAGCCATTGGCTCAAGAGGTCGTGGTTGGCTACATGTATATGTTGAAGCTTAATCACCTTGTTGCATCGAAGATTCACGCTCGTGCGGTTGGTCCTTACTCGCTCATCACCCAGCAGCCGCTCGGTGGTAAGGCGCAGTATGGTGGTCAGCGTTTCGGGGAGATGGAAGTTTGGGCTCTTGAGGCCTATGGTGCTGCATACACATTGCAGGAGCTTCTCACTGTTAAATCCGATGATGTTGCCGGACGCACACGCATCTATGAATCACTCGTTAAGGGTGACAATAGCTTGCAAGCGGGCACGCCTCAATCGTTCAACGTTTTGATGAAGGAAATTCAGAGTCTCTGTCTTGATGTTCGTCTTAGCTCTGAAGGGAAGTTCGCTTCCAGCACCGTCCTTGACGCACAGGCATAGGGGTATCGTTTAAACGCAAATTTCAAAAAAGGTTTTTATTAATGAGCACTGAAGTAGCACGCGACATCCTTGGCTATGAAGCCACCAAGTCCTTCGACCAGGTCGGCATTTCTGTCGCTTCCCCGGACGCCATTCGTGAATGGTCCCGCGGTGAGGTCAAGAATCCCGAAACAATTAACTACCGCACATTCAAGCCGGAGCCAGGTGGTCTTTTCTGCCAACGTATCTTCGGCCCTGTGCGTGACTACGAGTGCGCTTGTGGCAAATACAAGCGTATCAAATATAAGGGTGTGATCTGCGACCGTTGTGGTGTCGAAGTGACCGTGTCTCGCGTTCGTCGCGACCGCATGGGCCACATCGAACTCGCCGTTCCTGTCTCTCACATCTGGTTCTTGAAGAGCATGCCGAGTCGTCTCGGTCTTCTACTCGACATCACTGCACGTAACCTTGAGCGCGTCATCTATTACGAGAACTATCTCGTGATCGATCCGGGCAAGACTCCACTCGAAGAGCGTCAGCTCCTCACTGAGCAGGAGTATCTGCAAGCTCAAGACGAGTATGGCGAAGATTCCTTCGTTGCTCGCATGGGTGCAGCTGCGGTTCGCGATGCGCTTTCACGCGTTGAGCTTGAGTCGACTGTTGCTGAGCTCCACGAGCAAATGCACGCCACTCGCTCGAAGCAGATCAAGAAGAAGCTCTCCAAGCGCTTGAAGACCATTCAAGGCTTCATGGAATCTGGCACACGTCCAGAGTGGATGGTGCTCGAAGTGCTTCCAGTGATTCCACCAGATCTTCGTCCGCTCGTTCCACTGGAAGGTGGCCGTTTCGCGACATCCGATTTGAACGACCTCTACCGTCGTGTGATCAACCGTAACAACCGTCTGCGTAACCTTCTCTCGCTGAAGACTCCAGACGTGATCATTCACAATGAGAAGCGCATGCTGCAGGAAGCTGTGGACGCGCTCTTCGATAATGGTCGTCACGGTCGTGCGGTCACTGGTGCTGGTAACCGTCCGCTTAAGTCCCTCTCCGATATGTTGAAGGGTAAGCAAGGTCGCTTCCGTCAGAATCTTCTCGGTAAGCGCGTCGATTACTCCGGTCGTTCGGTGATTGTTTCTGGTCCTTCTCTTAAGTTGAGCCAGTGTGGCTTGCCTAAGAAAATGGCACTCGTTCTTTTCGAGCCATTCATCATCCGTCGCCTCAAAGAGCTCGGCTTCGTGCACACCGTTCGTGGTGCGCGTAAGATGATCGAAAAGCAATCTCCAGAAGTTTGGGATATTCTTGAAGAAGTCACTAAGGGGCACCCGGTTCTATTGAATCGTGCACCTACGCTTCACCGTCTTTCCATTCAGGCCTTCGAGCCTGTGTTGATTGAAGGCGATGCGATCCGTGTTCACCCACTCGTTTGCACAGCTTACAACGCTGACTTCGATGGTGACCAAATGGCGGTTCACGTGCCTCTATCGCTCGAAGCGGTGATGGAAGCAAAGACCCTCATGATGGCGACGCACAATATCTTCTCGCCTTCCAGTGGTAATCCAATTCTGACACCGTCGCAGGATATCGTTCTCGGTTCCTACTTCCTGACCCTGGATCCACCAAAGAAGCCTGTCGAAGGTAAGCGTCTCTCGATGCTTGTTAATACCGACGAGGTTGAAACTGCTGTTGCTGATGGTGCGTTCAAGGATCACGATTGGATCAACTACATCAATCCTGACTTCGGTAAGGAAGAGACCCCTTATGGTAACACAGAGAAGAAGGTTATCCGCACCACTATCGGTCGCGTGATCTTCAATACGATCTGGCCAAATGAGCTCGGTTTCATTAACTTCCCAGTTCCTAAGAGCAAGCTAGGTGATCTGATTCTTCAAACTTACAAGACTGTCGGCAAGGCTCGCACCGTTGAGACGCTGGACATTCTAAAGGATGTAGGCTTTAAGGTTGCGACGCGTGCGGGTGTCTCCATCGGTATCGATGACATGATCATCCCGCCGGCGAAAACTGCAATTGTTGCAGCGTCTCGTGCGAAGATCGACGAAGTCGAAGGTCAATACAACAAGGGTATCATCACCGAGGGTGAGCGTTACAATAAGATCATTGATATCTGGACTGGTTGCACTGACGAAATCGCCAAGGCGGTATTCCATGAGTTGAAGACCAATGGTGGTAAAGACTCAGTCAATCCAGTTTACTTGATGATGGATTCCGGTGCTCGTGGTAACAAGCAGCAGGTTCGTCAGCTTTGCGGAACTCGTGGTTTGATGGCTAAGCCGTCCGGTGAAATTATCGAACGTCCGATTCTTTCCTCGTTCCGTGAAGGTCTCTCCGTTCTCGAATACTTCATCTCCACTCACGGTGCTCGTAAGGGTCTAGCCGATACCGCTCTTAAGACTGCGGATGCTGGTTACCTGACTCGTAAGCTCTGTGACGTCGCTATGGACTGCATCATCGAAGAATACGATGACGGCAACCGTGATGGTGTTTGGAAGCATGCGATTTATGAAGGTGACGACGAAATCGTCTCTCTTTACGACCGTATCGTTGGCCGTTGCTCTTCGAATGATATTAAGAACCCACTCAATCCTGATGAGATCCTCGTCAAGAATGGTGAGCTCATCACAGAAGACGCTGCGAAGCAGATCGAAGATCTAGGCATCGAGCGCGTGAAGGTTCTGTCTTCACTCACAACGCGCAAGAAGGTCGGTATCACTGCACTGGAATACGGCATCAATCCGGCGACGAACGCCATGGTTGAGCGTGGTTCTGCTGTTGGTATTATCGCTGCTCAGTCGATTGGTGAGCCGGGCACTCAGCTTACAATGCGAACATTCCACATTGGTGGTATCGCGTCTGGTGTTCTCAAGAATCCTGAAATCAAGATCCGCACAGGTGGTAAGGTTAAATACCGTGGCCTCCGTATCGTGCAGACTGCTGACGGCGCTAACATTGTTCTTAATAAGACTGGTTCCGTCCAGATTCTTGATGAGGATGATCGCGAAGTCGAAGTTTACAAGATCGTCGTTGGTTCGGTTCTGACACGTGATGATGGTGCAATGATTGAGCAGGGCGATATCCTCGCCATGTGGGATCCGCACAATATTCCAATTCTCTCCGAGAAGGCTGGTCGTATCGGCTTCCACGAAATGATCCCTGGGGTCACCGTGAAGCGCGAGCTCGATGAGTCCACTGGGCGTATCGCGACTGTCGTGATCGAGCACAAGGAAGATCTGAATCCGCAAGTCGAAATTATTGACGACGCTGGTAAGGTGATCGCTACCTATGCGATTCCAACTGGTGCGCAGGTCGCCGTTAATGAAGACGACGAAATCGCACCGGGCACCATGCTCGCGAAGACTCCACGTCAGGCGTCGAAGACGCAGGACATTACCGGTGGTCTACCGCGTGTTGCTGAGCTCTTCGAAGCGCGCCGTCCGAAGGAAGCCGCAGAAATGGCTAAGATCGACGGTATCGTATCACTTGACGGCACGGTCCGTGGTAAGAAGAAGCTCCTTGTGACTGATCCGGAAACAGATCAAGAAGAGGCGCACCTCATTCCGCACGGTAAGCACATCGTCGTTCAGGTAGGTGATTTGGTCCATCGTGGCCAGAACCTCACTGAAGGTGGTGCTGATCCGCACGAAGTGCTCGACATTCTCGGACCATCGGCTGTTCAGGATTACCTGATCGCTGAGATTCAGAAGGTCTATCGCCTCCAGGGTGTTACCATTAATGATAAGCACATCGAGGTGATCATCTCGCAGATGCTCAAGAAGGTTCGTATCACTGATCCAGGTGACTCTGACTTCTTCTGGGGCGAGCAAGTTGACCGCTTCATGTTCATGAGCGCCAATGATCATATCGAAGATGCTGGTGGTATGCCTGCAGAAGGTGAGCCAGTGCTCCTCGGTATTACTAAGGCGTCACTTGAGACAGAGTCCTTTATCTCTGCCGCGTCCTTCCAGGAAACCACTCGTGTTCTCACTGACGCCTCTACATTGGGCAAGGTTGATAACCTCAAGGGCTTCAAGGAAAACGTCATCATGGGTCACTTGATTCCAGCAGGCACCGGCCTACCAGTTTACCGTAACCTCCGTATCGATACGCTCGGTGCTGAATCCGTTAAATTGTCACCCGAAGAAGCTGCAAAGCTTGTCGAAGGTGTGTCGATCCCAACACCAGAGCCAACTGAAGAAGCAGCCACTGCGACTCCTGAGGCCGCGACTGAAACAGAAGAAGCACCCGCCGAAACCGCCGAGGCTCCTGCCGACGCCGAAGAAGCTAGCTAACCCGTTTCAATCTTTTACAGAGGCGAGCGGATCTTGATTCGCTCGCCTCTTTTTATCACTCACAAATTCAATCTTAGATTATCGCGATTTTGACGCCGAAAAAAATGCAAGAATAATCCTTGCACAGCTTTTTCAAAACGCTACTTTCGCCGTCTTTCTCAAAATCCAGCGATTCATATTTTCAATGCCTACAATTAATCAACTCGTCCGCAATCCGCGTATTGTGCAGAAGGAGAAGACGAAGTCACCAGCACTTCGCGCTAATCCATTCCGCCGCGGCGTCTGTGTCCAGGTCATGACACGCACACCTAAAAAGCCGAATTCCGCTATCCGTAAGGTGGCAAAGGTTCGTCTTACTAATGGAATCGAAGTCATCGCTTACATTCCCGATGAAGGTCATAACCTGCAGGAGCACAGTATCGTTCTTGTTCGTGGTGGTCGTGTAAAGGACCTTCCTGGTGTTCGTTACCACATCGTTCGTGGCACACTTGACTGTGTTGGTGTTGAAAAGCGCCGCCGTAGCCGTTCCAAATACGGTGTCAAGAAGCCTAAGTCTTAAGGACGCGAATTAATCTTTAAACGTATTTTATTATGTCACGTCGTAGACAAGCCGTAAAACGCCCAATCATTCCTGACCCACGCTATAATAGCGAATTGGTCACCAATCTCGTTAACATGATCATGGAGCGCGGTAAGCGCACTGTGGCTCAGCGCATCGTATATAACGCTTTCGAGCGTGTAAGCGAAAAAATCGGCAAGGGTGATCCTGTTGATTTGGTAATGGGCGCACTCGAGAATGCACGTCCTAAACTTGAAGTGAAGAGCCGCCGCGTAGGTGGTGCTACATACCAAGTGCCGGTCGAAGTCTCTTTTGAGCGCCAGCAGAGCCTCGCCTTCCGTTGGATGGTAGCAGCTGCTCGCAAGCGCAAGGGCGTTCCTATGAACGAAGCACTTGCTGACGAAATCGTCGATGCCTACAATAACACTGGCGCGATCGTTAAGAAGAAGGAAGAAACTCACCGTATGGCTCAAGCAAACCGCGCGTTTGCTCACCTGCGCTGGTAGTTTCGGCTCCTGCTTCGCCCTCCTGTTCTTTTCCAGTCCATCTCAATGTCCGCTACTATGTCAGCCAGTGTAAACTCGTCGAAACGTAAGTTCCCTTTGGAGCATACGCGTAATATCGGCATAGTTGCACATATCGACGCGGGCAAGACGACTACGACCGAACGCATCCTCTTCTATGCAGGCGTCGTCCACAAAATGGGCGAAGTGCATGAGGGGAGCGCGGTCACGGATTGGATGGAGCAAGAACGCGAGCGTGGTATTACAATTACCTCAGCCGCAATCTCCTGTAACTGGACGAATCAGCACGGGCCTTATGCCGGGATTCGTAACCAGATCAATATTATCGACACCCCCGGGCACGTCGATTTTACAGCCGAAGTGGAACGTTCACTTCGTGTGTTAGACGGGGCGGTCGGCGTATTTTGCGCCGTCGCCGGCGTCCAACCACAGTCCGAAACGGTCTGGCGCCAAATGACAAAATACAATGTCCCGCGCATTGCATTCGTCAACAAGATGGACCGCACTGGTGCGGACTTCTTCGCAGCCATCGAAACGATGCGCGAACGCCTCGGTGCTAATGCACACCCGATCTTTATTCCGATCGGTGCAGAGGAAGATTTTAAAGGTGTCATCGATTTGGCCTCTTTGCAGGCGATCATTTATGATCCTGCAGATGAGTCTGGTATGACAGTCGAGGTGACTGATGTGCCTGCCGACTATGTCGATCAAGCTGCTGAGTATCGCGAAAAGCTCGTCGAAGCACTTGCTGATTTTGACGAAGCGCTCGCTGATAAATATCTCGAAGGTGAGGAACTCACTGCGGATGATATTCGTGCTGCGATTCGCACCGCGACCATTTCGATTGATTTCTGTGGAGTGATTCCAGGCAGTGCCTTCAAGAACAAGGGCGTTCAGTCCGTGCTTGAATCGGTTGTGAATTACCTGCCTTCGCCGCTGGATCTTCCGCCTATGGAGGGTGAAGACCGCAAGGGGCGTCCCGTTGAGATCAAGCCTGATGATAATGCAAAGCTGTCTGGTTTGGCATTTAAGCTGATGAACGACGGTTACGTCGGTAAGCTTGTATTTTTCCGTGTTTATTCCGGTTCCATTTCCAAAGGTTCCGTATTGCACAACCCGCGCACGGGTAAGGTGGAGCGCATCTCACGCCTGCTCGTGATGAAGGCGGATGCCCGCGAAGATATCGACACTGCATACTCGGGTGACATTTGTGCGCTCGTTGGTGCGCGCGACGTCGTAACAGGTGATACGCTGTGCACGAAGGGTTTTGATGTGCGCCTTGAGCCACCCACATTTCCAGAGCCAGTGATCTCGATGTCCATCGAGCCTAAGACCACTGCTGACCAGGAAAAGATGGCGCTCGGTCTCCAGCGTTTGTCAGAAGAAGATCCGACCTTTATCGTGAGTTCTGATGAAGAAACCGGCCAGACCTTGATTGCCGGGATGGGCGAGTTGCACCTCGAGATCATTAAAGATCGTCTCTTCCGTGAATTTAAAGTCGGAGCCGAAGCCGGTCGTCCGCAGATCGCATATCGCGAAACAATGACAGCCAATGCTGAAGGGGAGGGCAAGTTCGTCCGCCAGACCGGAGGTAAGGGGCAGTATGGGCACGTCCGTATTAAGGTCGAACCGCTAGGACGCGGCGAAGGCTTTGAGGTGGTTGATAAGACTACTGGTGGTGTCATTCCAAAAGAATTTATCAAACCAGCCATGGATGGTATCAAAGAGGCATCGTGCAATGGCACAGTTGCTGGCTATCCAGTGGTTGATTGCAAAGTCACACTTTTCGACGGTTCATTCCATGAAGTCGATTCCTCTGAAGTCGCGTTTAAGATGGCAGGTATTTTTGCCTTCCGTGATGCGATGGAAAAATCAGCACCCATCGTTTTGGAACCGCTGATGCATGTGGAAGTCGAAACCCCTGAAGATTATCAGGGCGACATCATGGGCGACTTGAATCGCCGCCGCGGGCAAATCCAAAATATCAATGCGAAGCCCTCGTTTATCTCAATTTCGGCCCTCGTTCCCCTGGTGGAAATGTTCGGCTATTCGACGATCATGCGTTCATTGAGCAAAGGCCGTGCTTCTTTTAGCATGGAGCCGGAGCGCTTTGAAGAAGTGCCGTCGAACATCGTTAATAAAATCTTAGAAACTTCCACGCGGGGTAGGTATTAGTCGTAGGCGTTCGTTGTAAAACGCCTGCTCAGAAGCTAGCACTCCCTTCGTTTTTAAAAATCACATAGCTAAAATCTCAAACAAATACAATATATGAGCTCACCACGTATCCGTATCCGCCTTAAAGGCTTCGACTATCGCGTTATCGACCAGTCTGCATCAGACATCGTTGAAACAGCAAAGCGCTCTGGCGCACGCGTCTCTGGCCCAGTGCCACTTCCAACTCACGTTGGAAAGTTGACTGTTAACCGTTCTCCTCACGTTAACAAAAAGTCCATGGACCAATTCGAAGTCCGCACACACAAGCGCCTCATCGACATCGTTGAGCCAACTGCAGCCACAGTGGACGAGCTCAAGAAGCTCAACCTCCCTGCAGGTGTTGATATCTCGATCAACGTTTAGTTGATCGTAGGGCTGAAGTCTGAGGACTGAGACCTGAAATTTACAAAAGCCCGCGCTCGCAAGAGTCGCGGGCTTTTTTGTGGATTAAGTTTGGGCTATACGCTGCTTCAGTGAGTCCTAAAGCGGTGTGGGCGAGGCAGGAGTGGATGAGTTCTGCCGAGTTGAATGCTGATTCTTGAGAACTGGTTGTGTGATCTGTTGAGTGGGGTGTCCGGTGCCTAGCATTCCATCGCCGCGAGCTCTAGATATTCGGGTCGCTTGTCTACGCGCTCTGGCTTAAAGTCTCTGATGATGCAGCCCTCGTTGAGTAGGAAGACGCCAGGCATTTGTAGGACGTCACCGACGACACCCTCGAGCTTTTTACCTGGTAAAAACTGGTTGCGAATCCCCGCGCTTAACATCCCGAACCACGAATCGGGGCGAATGAGCTGCCCTAGCGTGGTGCGCTCGAGTCCAAAGGCTTGGTAGAGTTTGCGCTCGGGGTCGCTGAAGCGCTCCACATCTTCTAGGTTGAAGAGTTCGAGTAAATACTCGGCCTGCTCCTCGGTGCCCATATGGACGATGGCGATCCTTGCGCCATTTGCTTCGATCTCTCCGCGGAGGCGACCGAGTTCTGCGAGGGACTCGCGGCAATAGATGCAGTTCAAGTGTCGTAAGAAGACCACCATGGTTGGATGCTCGTTGGAGAGCGAGTCCAAGTCCCAGCCATTACGCGAGACGACCTCCTTCAAAGCTTGTTGATAAGTAGGTTCGATTTGTTCTTCAGCTGAGATGACTTTCATGCCTATGGAACGGTGAGCGGCTGAAGTCCTTACAATAAAATGAGATAAGCCCTGTGATGTGTCATGCCTAATGGGTGCTTTGCGTTCTCATTCTGTCAGCGCGATCTCGTAGTGGGCGCCCTTGGCCGTGTCGAATTCGATGGAGCCGTCTGCATGTGTGCGAGCTGTGGCTGCCTTGCCATTGCTAGTGACTTCGGGTGCTTTGCTAGTGTTCAGTTGGAGTCGGCAAGTGCCGCCGCTGCGAGCATGCACGGATACCGCGGTGAGTTGGGCGTTCTTCCAATCAGCGGACAGCACAAAGTTGCCGCGTGCGACGAGTCCTTTATAGGAACCGTCGGCCCATGCGGTCGGAAGCGCGGGTAGGACCTCGATGAAGTCTTGTTGGCTTTGTAGGAGCATTTCTGAGATGCCAGCCATCACGCCGAAGTTACCGTCAATCTGGAAGGGGGGGTGTAGGGTCCAGAGGTTGGGCACGGTCTTGTTGGCGATGAACAGGCGGTAGACTTCGTGCGCGCGTTCGCCTTGTTTGAGGCGAGCATGGCAGTTCATGCGATGCGCCATTGCCCAGCCGGTGGTGAGGTCGCCGCGTAGCTCGAGCGTTGTCTTGGCGGCTTCGATCCATTCTGGCGTCGCGTCATTGATCAAGGATCCAGGGTAAAGGGCGCAGAGGTGGGAGATATGGCGATGGTTGGGCGTGCCGATCGATGAGTAGGTGGTCTCTTCGCGCCACTCTTTGATTTGGCCGGAGTCACCAATGATGATCGGATCGAGGCGTGGTAGCTGAGCCTCGAGTGTTTTTAGTAGTGGGTCGTTGTCTGCGAGCGTTGCAGCCATGTCGAGGGCGTCGGTGTGGTTTTCCCAGACGAAGCCTTGGTCGAAGGTGCAGCCTTCGGTGACATAGTGCTTGCCGTTTTCGGCGAGGTGCCCGGGCATGCCGACGAGTTGGGATTTGTTGCGGATTGGGTTTTCGGGCGACGCCGATGGTTTGACGAGCAAGTGGTCGCCACGCTCAACGAGTGTTTTCGAGAAGAAGCGGCTCATGCCCAGCACGGCAGGGTAGGCGACCTCTTCGAGATACTGCTCATCCATGGTGAATTCATAGTAGTCGACTAGCATCTTAGTGGTGAAACCGCCTGTGCCTGGCCCGGAGTGACCGCCGGGCTTGTTGATCTTATAGGGGGTCGCTCCCGTGCCGATGGTCCAGCCGTTGTCTGCAGTGTTCTCAGCGACGCGCTCGGGGTGGTGAGTTTCTAGAAAATGGCGCGCACCTTCTTGGGCCTGCACTTGGTAGGCCTTATAGTAGTTGATGTAGGCCTCGAAGGTTTCGGCCAAATTCACCGAGCAGGCGCCCCAGTAGTTCATTTGCACATTGATATTGTGCCAGTAGCCGCCGGTCCACGGTGTGATTTCATATTGGCTCCATGTGCCCTGTAGGCCTGCGGGGAGGGTCTTTTCGCGAGAGCTCGCTATTAATAAGTAGCGACCGTATTGGAACATGAGCTCTTCGAGGTAGGTGTCGAAGGTGCCGTCTTTGTAGGATTCGAGCAGTTCGTGTGTCGGTAGGGGCGAGACCTCTGAGTTGAGGTTGATTTGAACGCGGCCAAATAGATTGTGCGTGTCAGCTATGTGGCGCTCGCGTAGGGCTGTAGCTCCCTTTGCGCTGGCTTGATTGATGCGTGCGCTCACCTCGGCGTGAGGTGTCTTGTTGGGATCGAGCTTGTCGGAGCCATTCTGGGTGAAGAGTTTCTGGGAGAGCTCGTAGTTCGTGCCGGCTGCGATGATCAAAGTGACTGCATCGGCGTCCGCCACAATGAGCTGACCGTCTTTGGCGGTGAGCGTTCCACCGGTGTGGAGCGCTTTGATCTGTGCTTCGTAGTTGTTGTTTTCGAGTGGGAGGGTGCCAGCCAAGGTGATGGTGTCGCCCTTGGCTGTGACGGTGCCGGTCTTGCGATCAATGTCGCGCAGGCTGTCGAGGTAGGGGATCGTAGGGGCGAGTGTGAAGTTGAGGGCACCGGGCTTGTCGGCCTTTAGCGTGATGACCAATACATTGTCAGGGTAGCTAACAAAGTGTTCGCGGGTGTAGTGCGCACCTTCGGCCTTGTAGCTCACATGGGCGATGCTGTCATTGAGGTTGAGTGAGCGGCGGTAGTCGGTGACTTCGGCGTGGTCGAATTGTAAATAGATCTCGGCGAAGTTGGTTAGGCCTCCTAGTCCGTAGAGGCCTGCATTGAAGAGTGTCTTCTCGGTCAATTGAATGCGTTCCACGTCCGTGCGTCCGAAGATATTGGCGCCCATGTAGCCGTTGCCTATTGGATAGGACCATGACTCCCAGTCGGAATCAAAGGGGAAGGTGCCATTCGAGCGTTGCTCGGTTTCGGCTCCACGGTTGGGTGCGGGCGCGTTCTCCCAGAGTTCGTAGGTTCGCTCGGCCTGAAGCGATACTAGGCTAGTTAGAATGAGGCTGGCGATGAGGGGGAGGATGCGATGAATCATAGTGGCTCTATATATAAATCTATATTTAGGGGTTAGAGGTAAGGAGTCAGAAGTGAGTCTTTGGTCGTGAACCGCTGAGGATCAGGAATGCTGTCGCCAATTTGGCGAACTGCAGTAGCTACATGAGGCACTGATCATCAGCTCCTAATTTCGAACGACTGCCTTCTAGCTCCTCTCTTTGGGATAAGGGAGAGGCTGTATTTGTAATGGCTTGGGCAGTATATGCAAATGTTGAGATGAGTGACCTTTGGGCGCGTTGTATTGCATAAACGTATCGAGTGGCTTGTGGGTGGATCATTGAAGGTGCTCTTATGTTCATGTTTAATTTGACGTATGGAGGTGTCTGTGTTTGATTATGTAGCGTTCCAATCGTTGGAGCAGATTCATTCACAAGAGCATAATTAACGTAACTAAAAGGAAATATCATGAATCAGACGATACTCAGTGGAAACCTCACAGCCGAAATTGAAACTCGGGAAGTGGGCGAGCAGCACCTCAGCAAGTTCACGCTTGCTTGCAATGAAGGCGACCGTGTCGTCTTTCTTCCGGTTGAATGCTGGAATATGCCGCATCTGGCCGATTATTTGTCTAAGGGTTCCAAGGTGCTGGTTTCTGGCAGCTTGAAGCAGGATAATTGGGAGACGGAAGGTGGCGAGAAGCGCAGTCGGATACTATTGACCGGTTATAAGGTGGAGTTTCTTTCGCCGCAAGTGAAGGGGGGCTCGCAGTCGACTGCTTCGTCAGCTCGTCGACCGTCGAGGCAAGCGAGTCGCTCGGCAGCGGCTTGACGCGGATAGCTGGTTGAGGACAGGCATGAGGCCGCGCTCTTGGAGCGCGGCCTTATTTCCTTTAGGGGTTGAGGTCTGCGCGGTTCTGCAAATCGGTCAATTATGGGGGAGGATGTGTATTACTTGAAAAATAATTCATTTTTTAAGATTACGAGGTTGACGAGGGAGGCATAGTCCTCTTTTTTCCGTCGCTCGCTTCCCATCTGAGGCGATCAATCACATTTTATTTTAACCACTAACGCAGGTCTAGTAAACGGAGCATCCAGTTCCACCTGCCTATTAGTATTATGAACATAGCCCTACTTGGTAAAAAGATAGGTATGACTCAGGTATTCGACGATGCGAATCGTCTTATTCCTGTTACTGTCATCGAAGCAGGTCCTTGCCCGGTCACACAGGTCAAGACGACTGAAGTCGACGGATATGATGCCATTCAAATTGGTTTCCGTCAGCAAAAAGAGCACCGCCTTTCTAAGGCAGCTCTTGGACACTTCAAAAAAGCAGGTGTTGAGCCAGTTGCTGAACTCAGTGAGTTCCGCACCAATGGTGAAACCGATCTCAACCTTGGCGATACGCTGACTGTTGAGCGCTTTGAAGCAGGCCAGAAAATCGACGTAGTCGCAACATCCAAGGGACGTGGTTTCCAGGGTGTTGTTAAGCGTTACGGTTTCGCTGGTGGTCCTGCATCCCACGGTTCCATGTTCCACCGTCGTGGTGGTTCTTATGGTATGTGTCAGTGGCCCGGCCACGTTATTAAAGGTAAGAAGATGCCTGGTCACATGGGTGACGTTCAGCGCACTGTTCAAAACCTTGAAGTTGTTAAAGTGATTGCCGATAAGAATCTGATCCTTGTGAAGGGCAGCATTCCTGGCTCACGTGGTGGCCTTGTCACCGTCCGCACTGCGATTAAAACAAAAGCCTCTAAGGCGTAATCGAAGGGACATACTAAGATGAAACTTAACGTATACTCAGCTGACGGGACAAAGAGCGAAGAGAAGGAATTCTCAACGTTTCCCGCTTTCACCGACGACAAGGGCATTGCTGCTCTTCGTCAGGTAGTCATCGCTCATCAGGCGAATCTCCGCCAAGGCAATGCTTGCACAAAGACACGTTCGGAAGTTCGTGGCTCTGGTAAGAAGCTCTTCCGTCAAAAGGGAAGTGGCACAGCTCGCCAAGGCACACGTCGTGCACCGCACCAGCGTCATGGTGGTGTTGCTCACGGCCCGAAGCCTCGCGACTATTCGCAGAAAATTAACAGCAAGATGAAGGCGCTTGCTTTCCGTCGCGCTCTTTTCAATCGCGCAACTGAAGGCGGTCTTTCCGTCATCGAAGCGTTTGAAGTTAAAGAGGCTAAGACAAAGCTTTTCAATCAGGTGTTGACTGCAGTGCTTCCTAAGCGCGGCAAGGTTCTCATCATCGACGATGCTTTTGAAACAAACACTGCACTTGCTGCTCGTAACATCGATGGTCTGACCCTCGCTGAAGCTTGCAACTTGAGCACACTCGATGTTGTCCGCTACCGCCACATTATTGTGAGCGCTAAGGGCATCGACACTATCATCGCTCGTGCAAACGGAGGTCAGTAATGATTATTGCAAATACTATTCTACGCGAATTCCGCGTTACTGAGAAGGCTGCGAATCTCGCCGCTAACTTGAACCAATACACTTTCGAAGTGAACCCTCGCTCTAACCGCAAGGAAGTCGCTCGTGCAGTGGAGAAGGTATTCAATGTATCAGTAACCAACGTAAACATTCTTAACAGAAAGCCTAAAGCTAAGACAGACCGCTCTCGTGGTGGCCGTCCGGGCACTAAAGGCGGCCGCAAGTTGGCCATTGTTAGCCTTAAGGAAGGAGATAAGATCGAACTCGTCTAAGACGAAAGAGACCTAAATATCATGGCACTCGTAAAATCCAGACCTTTGACTCCAGGCACTCGTTTCCTCATCCGAAACAAGGCTGAAGTCTCCAAAAAGCAGCCTGAGCGTCAGCTCACTACTTACAATCACAAGAAGAAGGGTCGTAATTGCTACGGTCGTATCACTTCTCGTCGTCGTGGTGGTGGTCACAAGCGCGCATATCGTATCATCGACTTCCGTCGCGACAAGTTGGACATCCCAGCAAACGTGCAGGCAATCGAGTATGATCCAAATCGCTCGGCTAACATTGCTCTCCTTGCCTATGCAGATGGTGAAAAGCGTTACATCCTCGCACCTCGTGGTGTGAAGGCAGGTGACTCACTCATCAACGCAAGCCAACGCGTCGAGTTCTCTCCCGGTTACAGCATGCCGCTGGCAGTAATCCCGCCGGCTACTAAGATTCACGCAATCGAATTGCACCCAGGTCGTGGCGCTCAAATCGCCCGTTCTGCTGGTCAATCCGCTCAGCTTGTTTCGATCGATGGTGATCGTGCAGTCGTGAAGCTTCCTTCCGGTGAAATTCGTTTCCTCAACGCTCGTTGCCGTGCAACGATCGGTGAAGTCGGTAATCACGAGCATGGCAGCCAAAGCCTCGGTAAGGCTGGTCGTAATCGCTGGTTGGGCCGTCGCCCTCGCGTTCGTGGTGTTGCGATGAATCCTGTCGATCACCCTATGGGTGGTGGTGAAGGTAAGACTTCTGGTGGTGGTCACCCGCAGTCTCCTTGGGGCCAGCTCTCTAAGGGCTTCCCAACTCGTAAGAAGGCAAACCCAACAAACTCGCAGATTCTCGTTCGCCGTAACGGTCGTCAGCTCAAGAAAAAATAATAAACTCTTTTAGCTATGTCTCGTTCCATTAAAAAAGGTTTCTTTGTTGATCCACATCTTGCCAAGAAGGTAACTGTGGCTCAGGCCAATAATGATCGCAAGCCGATCCAAACTTGGTCTCGTCGTTCGACGATCACTCCTGACTTCGTAGGTCTCAACCTCAACGTCCATAACGGTCGCAGCTTTCTGCCCGTTTATGTGACCGAGAATATGGTTGGCCACAAGCTTGGTGAGTTCTCGCCGACACGCACGTTCAAGGGCCACGTCGCCAGCAAGAAATAAGTAAACCTCTTATTACGTCATGCACCTTTTGTCCGCACAACGCCACTCAAAGCTAGCTAGCTTGTTCCTTTTCGGAGCTCTGTTTGCTGGGTGCGTTGTGCGTGCGGAAGTTCCCGCTTTCGTCAAAGAGTCGATCTACAGCCCGAACGCAGCCACGGTCTCGACCGTGGTTCCTGCCCTTGCCGCAGACGTCGTCATTCTTGACGGCGGACTTGAGCAAGGCATCCGTCTCGGGATGGTTTGCCGCATTAATCGCGGCACACAATCGATCGGCGAATTGATTATAATCGAATCAAGAAGCGACCGCTCTGCAGGATTGATCCTAGAGCTGGTCGACGACTCCACAATTCAAGCGGGAGACATTGCCCGCGTAAAAACACTTCAAAACAGCTGAATCTCATGCAGGTCCAAGCCTATACCAAATACGCCCGTATGTCGCCCCGCAAGGTGCGCGATATCACCCGTGCCATCCAAGGCCGTAATGCTGCCGAAGCAGTCGAAATCTTGCGCTTTATTCCGCGCAAATCGGCTCGTCTCGTAAGCAAAACGCTTCAGTCGGCAATCGCCAACGCGGAAAACAATAACAACCTATCTTCCGATTCGCTGACAGTTGAGTCTGCAATCGTTGAGCAAGGTCCTACGTTCAAGCGTTTCCGTCCAGCCGCTCGCGGTTCGGCGCATCCTTACAAGAAGGCTACTAGCAATATTCGTATCGTCCTTACAGACGAAGCCTAAGTTAACACGACACCGATTTTATTATGGGACAGAAAGTTCATCCAACCGGCTTCCGCCTTGCAGTAACCCGCGACTGGGATTCACGCTGGTATGCGTCTAAGCAAGAATTTCCAGGCTTCATCAAAGAAGACTACGAAATTCGTAAATTTCTCACAAGCAAGCTTCGCTACGCTTCAGTGCCACGCATCTTCATTGAGCGCGCTTCTGGCCGTATTCGTGTGAAGATCTTCACTGCACGTCCTGGTGTTGTCATCGGCCGTAAAGGTGCAGAGCTCGATAAGCTTAAGGATGGCCTCAACAAGGTCGTCAAGAAGGAGATCATGCTCGACATCCAAGAAGTGAAGCGCCCTGACCTCTCAGCACAACTTGTTGCTGAGAACGTTGCACTTCAGCTTGAGCGTCGTATCGCTTTCCGCCGTGCTATGAAGCGCGCCGTTCAGACTACAATGGCAATGGGCGCGGAAGGTATCCGTATCCAGTGTGGTGGTCGTCTCGGTGGTGCTGACATCGCTCGCACAGAGCGCCAACACCAAGGTAAAGTGCCGCTTCAGACACTTCGCGCGAACATCAACTATGGCTTCAGCGAAGCAAACACTGTCTATGGTATCATTGGCGTGAAATGCTGGATCTGCCTTCCTGAGGAAGGTGAAGCTTAATTCACACGTCATTTACGACACCTTTTAATCTATTAAACTGAGCGAAACATGGCATATCTTCCATCACGCACAAAATACCGCAAGGTTCACACTGGCCGCATCTACGGAACAGCCCAGTCGTGTAACGCACTCGCTTTCGGCGAATTCGGTATCCAATCTCTCACACGTGGTCGCATGACTTCCCAACAAATTGAAGCTGCTCGTGTCGCTATGACACGTAGCCTCAAGCGTAAGGGTAAAGTATGGATCCGTGTTTTCCCGCACAAGCCTGTTACTAAGAAGCCAGCTGAAACCCGCATGGGTAAAGGTAAGGGTTCTGTCGAAAAGTGGGTCGCTGTGATCCGCCCTGGCACAATGCTCTTCGAAATCGCAGGTTGCTCGCACTCTGCTGCTCAAGAAGCACTCCGCTTGGCCGATACTAAGCTTCCGTTCCACTGCCGCTTCGTGACTCGCGAAGACTAAGCGTAATTAATTTTATCCAAAGGAATCATTTAATATGAGCACCACAAAAGATATCCGCGAAATGTCCGAAGTCGAAATCGAAAAGAAGCTCCGCGACACGCACGATGCACACGTTAACCTTCGCCTGCGTAAGCAGACCGGTCAGGTCGAGCGCCCGCACGAATTTACTCAACTGCGTCGCGAAATCGCACGCCTCGAAACCATTCTTAAAGAGAAGAAGTTGGCTGCGGCCTCTGCTTAATCTCAACAGCCGACTAATAATATGGAAGCAACACGCAATTCCCGTAAGTCCCTGATTGGCACCGTAACAAGTCGTTCCGGAGACAAGACAATCAAAGTCACTTACCTCTACAAGATCCCACACCCGCTTTACCGTAAGGAGATTAAGCGTAAGACAGTGGTTCACGCTCACGACGAAACAAATGACTGCTTCCTTGGTGATAAGGTTGAGATCATGGAAACACGTCCTCTTAGCAAGCTCAAGCGCTGGCGCGTCACTAAGGTTCTCGAAAGAGCACCACGCATTGGTGACGAAGCATAAGTGCTAAGTCTTTTATTTTTTAACCGTATAACGGAGATTTAGATATGATTCAGATGAACAGCCGCGTATTTATCGCGGATAACACAGGTGCCAAGGAAGCGGAGATGATCCGTCGTCTTGGACAAAACAAGCGCACAGCTGATGTTGGCGACGTAATCGTCTGCAATGTTAAAGTCGCATCCACAGACTCATCCGTTAAAAAGGGTGAAGTTGTAAAGGCAGTCGTCGTGCGCACAAAAGCACCGATCCGCCGTGGTGATGGCAGCTACCTTCGCTTTGATAACAACGCGGTTGTTATTCTTAACGCCGATGGTAACCCCAAAGGCACACGTATTTTCGGACCAGTAGCTCGTGAGCTCCGTGCGAAATACATGAAAATCATCTCACTAGCTCCGGAGGTTCTCTAATCATGGCTAAAGCAATTAAACGCGAACAAGAAGTTGTCGTCATCTCTGGCTCTCACAAGGGCAAGCGCGGTAAAGTTCTCTCTGTTAAAGCAGGGAAGAGCGTCGTGATCGAAGGCGTTAACCAAATCACTAAGTTCCTTCCTAAGTCTCAAGAGAACCCCGAAGGCGGTTCTGTAGAGCGCGAAACTCCGATTCACTACTCCAATGTAGTGTTGGCTGAGAAGTTCGACGCGAAGGCAAAGTAAAACGAAGCTTGCCAGAATGAGTATTTTACTCATTTTCACGCACTTTTTCCAAATTCACATCGACAATCCATTAACTTAGCCGGGACAGAAATCCGACTTAACTCCGATGCAAACACCAGCACTCAAGAAACATTACACCGAAACGGTCATTCCCGCACTTATGAAAAAGTTCGGATATGCCAACCCACACCAGGTTCCTTCGGTCAAAAAAATCGTCCTCAACTCGGGCTTTAGCGCGACTGATGACAAGAACCACATCCTGTATGTGAACCAAGAGATCGGTAAGATTGCTGGTCAACGTCCCGTGACGACCAAAGCAAAGCTTAGTATCTCGAACTTCAAGCTCCGTGAAGGCCAGCCGATTGGCGTTAAGGTAACACTCCGTGGCCGCGCCATGTATGAGTTCCTTAACCGTTTGATCCAAGTGGCGCTTCCTTGCATTCGTGACTTCCGTGGCGTTCCTGCAAAGCTTGATGGTCAAGGTAACTACACACTCGGTGTTTCTGATCACTCGATCTTCCCAGAAGTCAGTTCCGATGGCACAACAGCTACCATTGGTATGGATATCTGCATCAACACAAGTGCTAGCAACGATGAAGAAGGTCGCGAGCTCCTCGCTCTCTTCGGCATGCCGTTCCGCAAATCGACTTCCGAAGTGGAAGCAGAAGAAGCCGCAGCAGCAGCTCAAGCATAACAGAAAGAATTTCTCATGGCTAAAAAATCAGCAATCCAACGTAACCTCAAGCGCGTGCGTCTCATTGAGAAGTATGCAGCTAAGCGTGCAGAACTTAAAGCGATCCTTAAGAATCCGGAAACTCCGGATGATGAGTTCTACAAGGCACAAGCGAAGCTTACAAAGCTTCCTAAGAACAGCTCTCCGATCCGTGCACGTAACCGTTGCTCTGTAACAGGTCGTCCACGTGCTTACATTGGTAAGTTCGGTCTCTCTCGTCTCACTTTCCGTGAACTTGCTACACAAGGCAAAATTCCCGGTGTGACAAAATCATCTTGGTAATCCACCAAGGCTCAATACACCCACTGAAAACCCATTAGTTAGACTATGGCAGTTCACGATACAATCGGTGATTTCCTCACCATCATCCGCAACGGTAGCGCCGCTCGCAAGGATGTCTGCATCACGCAGCACTCCAAAATGCGCGCTTCTATCGCAGCGATCCTTAAACAAGAAGGCTACATCCGTGATTTCACGGAAGGCACTGATAAGCGCGGTTTCAAGACCATCGAACTGACTCTGAAGTTCGTCGGTAAGACTCCTGCTATCACTGGCATCGAGCGTCACAGCAAGCCAGGCCGTCGTCTTTATTTCGGTGCAACTGAGATCCCTCGTGTTCTTGGTGGCCTGGGTGTTGCAATCCTTACAACTTCCAAAGGCGTAGTGCGCGCCCGCGATGCCCGTGAATTGGGTGTTGGCGGTGAGCTGCTCTGCAAGGTTTGGTAATTCAGGAGACTACTATAAATGAGCAGAATTGGTAAACTTCCTATTCCCGTCCTTGATAAGGCGTCAGTGACTATTGATGGTCAAACTGTCCGCGTTGAAGGCCCTAAGGGTAAACTTGAAAAGACTTTTGACAGTTCGATTAGCTTCGAACTTGCGGATAACGAAATCAAGGTATCTCCAGTCGACAGCAGCCGCCACGCGAACGCTATGTTCGGCACCGCACGTTCCATCGTGAACAACATGGTGATCGGCGTTGTTGAAGGCTTCAAGAAAGAGATCGTCCTCAAAGGTGTCGGTTTCCGCGCTGTCCTTAGTGGCAACGTTCTTGATCTTGCCCTAGGCAAATCACACCCGTGCTTGGTGACTATCCCAGAGGGTATCACTGTCACTGTTGCAGAAAACACTAAGCTGACGATCGAAGGTGCTGATAAGCACTTGGTCGGTCACATCACAGCATCTATCTTTAATTTCTACCCAGCCGAGCCTTATAAGGGCAAGGGTGTCCACATCGTCGGCAAATACGTCCGTCGTAAGGAGGGTAAGAAATCCGCTTAATTTCTAAAGAGGCATATATAACATGAAACTCGATAAGAAAAAATCTCTTTTACAGAAGCGCAAATGGCGCATTCGCAAGAAAATCAACGGCACTGCCGAACGACCACGTCTTGCTGTTACTTTCTCCAATAAGCACATCTATGCACAGTGCATCGATGACGTAAAGGGCCACACATTGGTCTATGTTACATCGCTTACTAAAGATTCATCTCTTAAGGCAAACGCTGAAGGTGCACTCGCACTTGGTAAGACAGTGGCTGAAAAGGCAAAGGCTGCAGGCATCGAGTCTGTTGTTTTTGACCGTTCCGGTCGCCGCTACCACGGTTGCGTAAAAACATTTGCAGAAGCTGCCCGCGAAGGTGGTCTACAATTCTAAGGTTATCATATGAGCAGACAAAACAGATCATTCTCTCAGAAGAACGAGCCGGAAGAAGCACCAGAATACGTTGAAAAGGTGGTTCACATTAACCGTTGCGCGAAAGTTGTAAAAGGCGGACGCCGTTTCAGTTTCTCCGCACTCGTTGTTACAGGTAATCAAAAAGGTGAAGTTGGCGTCGGTTACGGCAAAGCTAAGGAAGTTCCTGAAGCGATCCGTAAGGGCACAGAACAGGCCAAAAAGAACCTCATCACTATCAAGCTCCGCGGCGACACAATCCCACACCACGTGTTGGGTGAAGCTGACGGCGGTAAAGTTCTTCTTCGCCCGGCATCGGACGGAACAGGCGTAATCGCAGGTGGCGGTTGCCGCGCGGTTCTCGAGTCTGTCGGCATCAAGAACATTCTTTCTAAGTCTCTCGGCTCGAACAATCACCTTGCAATGGTTAAGGCGACAATGGCAGCACTCGTGCAGCTTCGTTCGAACGAGGAAATCAAAAACGTCCGTTTCGGTGATAAAGCCGCTGCGGAAGCGTAAGGATCATTACAATGAATCTCGAAAAAATTCCTACAATTCAGGGAGCTACACACCCAACTAAGCGTCTTGGACGCGGTGAGGGTAACGGACGCGGTAAGACTTGCTGCCAAGGACATAAGGGTCAAAAGGCTCGTTCTGGTGGTGGTATCCGTATCGGCTTCGAAGGTGGTCAAATGCCACTCTATCGTAAGCTTCCACGTCGTGGCTTCAATAACTTCAACTTCAAGACTAGCTATCAGCTTGTTAACCTTGCACAGCTTGCAAAACTCGAAGGAGACGTCGTCTCTCGCGAGGTTTTGATCGCTGCCGGTCTTATCCGTGACAACAAGCAAGGCGTAAAGCTACTTGGTGATGGTGAAGTTTCCAAAGCATATACGGTAACAGTCTGCAAAGTCTCTGCTTCTGCAAAGAAGGCAATTGAGGCTGCAGGCGGCAAGATCGTCGAAGCAGCACCCGTTGCTGCTGAAACGAAGGAAGAGGCTTAATCGCTCACTCCTTTAATCGCTTCGTTTAGAGTTACCACACATGCTTTCTGCTTTTACAAATTCTCTGAAGATCCCAGAGCTGCGCCAGAAGATTTTCTTCACGTTGGCTCTGCTCTTCATCGCTCGCGTTGGGGCTAATATCCCACTGCCAGGGATGAATATTGGTCCAATCCGCGAGTTCATGGCGGATCAAGCATCCGCTAGTGGTGGCCTTGTGGGGCTCTACAACATGTTTACCGGCGGGGCGCTCCTTAATGGAGCCGTCTTCGCTCTTGGTATCATGCCATACATTAGCGCGTCGATCATCATGCAGTTGGTCGGCGCGGTATTCCCTGTGATTGCTCGTTTACAGCAAGAGGGGGATGTCGGTCGTCAAAAGATCAATCAATACACTCGTTATTTGACGCTGGGTATCTGTGTGGTTCAAGGCTTGCTTCTCTTGGTTGCGCTTAGCACCAATCCCGGCAGCATTGTTGGACAAGGCTTCAGCCCTGAACAATATGGCCCTGTCGTTATTGCTGGTAAGGCACAGTTCCTGATTACAGGCACAATCTTCCTGACTGCTGGTTCTATGATCATGGTTTGGCTTGGTGAGCAGATCACTGAGAAGGGGATTGGTAATGGTATCTCGCTATTGATTACAGTGAGCATTATCTCTGGTCTTCCAGCTGCTGTTGCGTCGGCCTATCAGATGTTTGTCGCACCTGTCGGTTCTGAAAGTGCTGCACTGGGTGCGCCTGAAGGTGTGCTGATGCTCGTTCTATTGTTTGCGGTCACCGCAGGTCTAGTCGCCATCACTCAAGCACAGCGTAAGATTCCAGTTCAGTATGCAAAGCGCGTCGTAGGTCGTAAGGTCTATGGTGGTCAGAGCTCGTTCCTGCCGCTCAAGGTGAATTATGCAGGTGTGATGCCCGTCATTTTCGCTTCAGCGATCCTGATGTTTCCCACTCAGATCCTGAGCTACTTGGGCACTGCAACGAATATGCGTTTCTTCAATGACGTCGCTGAGTCGCTCGGTCGCGGTGAGGTCGCCTACTACTTGGTGTTCGGCTTCTTGATCTTCGTCTTTAGTTACTTCTGGGTATCGATGATGTTCAAGCCGGTTCAGATCGCTGACGATTTGAAGAAAAACGGTGGTTATATTCCAGGCGTTCGTCCTGGTGAGCCGACTGCGAAGTTCTTGGATTATATCATGACACGTCTGACTCTCTTCGGTGCTTTGTCGCTGACTGTGATCGCGTTGTTCCCTGATATCCTACTCTTTACTTATAACGTTCCTTTCTCTGTCGCCGTATTCTTCGGTGGCACCGGGATGCTCATTACTGTCGGCGTTTTGCTCGACACCATGCGTCAAATCGAAACCTACCTCTTGCAGCGCCATTATGATGGCTTTCTCAAGAAGGGTAAGATCCGCGGTCGTTCCGCAGCGCGTAATAAGCAACTCGTTGATTCCGCTGGTTTGCAAGATTTCTGGACCGCTTGGCGTCCACTCTTGTTCATCGCGGTCGCACTTTTCGCCCTCGGGATCATTTCCTTCTTCTTTAACCTCGGTTAAGCGAAGCCCTTGGTCGTTATAGTATCCGCAGGCGCATTTTGATCTGAAATGCCTCTCCGTTTTATTTCCTGTTCTTTGATTAATCTCCTTACCGTAAACCGATGAAAGCAATTCGTTCCGACGAAGAAATCCAATCGATTCGCGAAGCCTGCCAAATCGCAGCGACTGTATTAAAGCAGTTGGTCGATGCAGTGGGCGAGGGGATGACTACCTATGATCTCGATCAACTTGGCCGCAAGGCCATTGAGGCATTTGGAGCCGAAAGCGCTTGTTACAATTATCGTAACGGTGAGCACGTCTTCCCTGCTTATACCTGCATTTCAGTTAATGAAGAAATCGTGCATGGTATTGGTAGCATGCGTCGCCCCATTCAGGGCGGTGACGTTGTTTCCATCGATGTAGTTGTTCGTTACCGCGGATTTATCGGCGACAATGCGAAGACGGTTTTGATTCCACCAGTAGTGGATGAAAACCAGAAGCTCATTGATGCAACAAGCGAGGCGCTCACTTATGCGATTAGCTTTGCGCGTGCTGGTAACCGTGTCGGCGATATTTCGAATGCCGTGCAGCGCTTTATTAAGCGTCACAATTACGGTATCGTTCGCGAGTTTGTAGGACATGGGGTTGGCGCTACGATGCATGAAGCACCGCAGATTCCAAATTACGGTCGTCGCGGAAGCGGTGCATTACTCAAGCCTGGTATGGCGCTCGCAATCGAGCCGATGATCAATCTTGGAGGTGCCGCAATCGAGATGCTCGATGATGGTTGGACCGCTGTAACACGCGATCGAAAGCCATCTGCCCACTTTGAACACACCGTTCTCGTCACTGGCGGGGATCCGGAAATTTTAACAATTCCGAAAAATTAACTTTTCAAACTAAACTTAACTGCTACGTTCCACCGTTTTCCCGTAATTCTACGGGTTATATAACATTTTTTTATCATGCCACGTATACTTGGAGTCGATATCCCCGCAAACAAGAAGCTAGAATACTCGCTTCGCTACATCTATGGCATTGGGCCAACACGCGCTAAGGCAATTGTCGAAGCGTCTGGTTTCGATGCAGATCGCCGTGCCGGTGACCTTAGCGAAGAGGAGCTCAATCAGCTCGCATCTCTTGTTGCGGATAAACAATACATCGTTGAAGGTGACCTCCGTCGTGAGCGCACTGCCAACCTAAAGCGCCTTTCAGCCATCCGCAGCCTTCGTGGTATTCGCCACATGCGTGGACTTCCGGTTCGTGGCCAACGCACTAAAACTAATGCCCGCACACGTAAGGGCGCGGTCAAGCCAGTCCGTAAGTAACCCATTTAGAGGATCATTCCTATGAGCGAAGAAGAAACAAAATCTGTAGAAGAAGAAAAAGTAGTTGTTGATGCAGCTGTTGAAGGCGAAGCCGAAGCACCTGTAAAGAAGCAAGAAACTGCTGAAGATCTTCTTAAGAGCGATCTCGATGGTGTTAAAATCCGTCGTGCCAAGGGCAGCAAAAACATTACTGTAGGTATTGTTAATGTCCTCGCTACTTTTAATAACACTAAAGTGACTTTCGCCGATGCGCGCGGTAATGTTATTTCCTGGTCAAGTGCCGGTAAATGCAACTTCCGTGGCTCTCGTAAGTCCACTGCATACGCAGCGCAAGTTGTGACTCAAGATGCAGGTCGTGTGGCAATGTCCCACGGCATGAAGGAAGTCACAGTTAAGCTGAACGGCCCAGGTATGGGACGTGACTCAGCTGTCCGTGCTCTCCAGTCTTTAGGCATGGTAGTAACCGAAATTATTGATGTGACTCCGGTCCCTCATAACGGTTGCCGTGCTCCAAAACGTCGTCGTGTCTAATCGTGCCTCTGCCACGTAGATACATTTAAACTAGTCCGCAGAAAACCAAAGGAAATATTATGTCCCGTTACACTGGACCAACAACCCGCATCAATCGCCGCTTCGGTCAGGCCATCTTCGCGCCTACTAAAGCATTCGAGCGTAAGCCACACCCTCCTGGTCAGCATGGCCCTCGTCTCCGCCGTAAATTCAGCGAATACGCTGTTGGCTTGAACGAGAAGCAAAAGCTTCGCTTCATGTATGGCATCACGGAAAAACAATTCCGTCTCACTTTCGAAAAAGCTAAAAACACTCGTGGTGTCACTGGTGAGATCTTTCTCCAGATGCTCGAAACACGTTTGGACAGTGTAATCTACCGCCTCGGCTTTGCTAAGTCACGCGCTGGAGCTCGTCAGCTTGTTGGTCACGGTCACGTTTGCGTGAACGGTCAGAAGACTGACATTGCTTCCTTCATCGTGAAGGAAGGCGACGAAATCGAAGTGCGTGAGCGCACCTCATCCCGTCAGCTTGCGACTCGCAGCATGGAAGAAAGTCAAGGACGCACCGTTCCTGAGTGGCTCACACTCAATGCGGACGCACTCAAGGCGACTATTAATCGCCTTCCGACTACAGAAGAAACTGAAAACAGCATTAACGTTCAACTGATCGTTGAATTCTATAGCCGATAATCAGTTCTCGTTTCATGGCCGTTCTGGCCAGACATTAGCAATTCATTGTAATCAGTTAAAACAAAGCATATTATGCCAAAGCGCTTAGGAAAATTCGAACTTCCAAACCGGCTAGTAAAAGTCGAGGAAACTGCTTCCGACACTTTTGCCACTTTCCAAGCTGAGCCGTTTGAAACGGGTTACGGGCACACTATCGGGAATTCTCTCCGTCGTGTTCTTCTCAGCTCTATCGAAGGTGCAGCCATCTCATCGATTAAAATCGATGGTGTGCAGCATGAGTTCCAGAGCATTGAAGGTATCGTCGAAGACGTTACCGACATCGTTCTGAATCTGAAAAAGGTTCTCCTCGTTTCTGAAGGTCGTGAGGCCGCGAACCTGATCATTGACGTTAACCGTGAAGGTCCCGTTACTGCGGCTGACATTCAACTCGACGCCAATATCCAGGTCGTTAATCCAGACCAAGTCATTTGCACACTCGACAAAGAGCAGCGTTTTCTCGCTGAGCTTGAAGTGCGCGTTGGCCGTGGTTACTGCGCAGGTGAGGAAAATAAGAAGGCAGACCAACCGATCGGCGTCATCGCGATCGACTCTCTCTTCAGTCCTGTTAAGCTTGTAAAATACTCTGTTGAAAACACTCGTGTTGGACAAGAGATGGACTACGACAAGCTTATCCTTGAGATCACTACTGACGGACGTATCACTCCGGACGAAGCCCTCAAGCAGAGCGCTGCAATCGTTAAGCACCACATGGACGTCTTCGATGAAGTATCGAAGGAAGACATCGAGTTCGAAAGCGAAAGCAAGGAAATCAGCGAAGAACAGAATCGCCTTCGTAAGCTGCTCAACATGAGCGTGAACGAAATCGAACTTTCCGTCCGTGCGGCAAATTGCTTGAACAATGCAAACATCACTACAGTTGGTGAGCTTGCAATGAAGTCTGAGCAAGAAATGCTTAAATATCGTAACTTCGGTAAGAAGTCCCTCAACGAGATCAAAGACAAGCTCGAGCAGCTTGGCCTCTCTCTTGGGATGAAAATCGACGAGCGCCTCCTTGAAAAGGGCACCGAGCTCTAATCCCGCCACTTAGGCACAAGCAATTTAGAAAATGCGTCACAGCAAAAGAAGACATACACTAGGGGTCTCCGGACCACACCGTTCCGCCATGATGGGCAACCTCGCAGTTGCACTGATCACACATGGTCGTATCCAAACAACACTGACTAAAGCGAAAGCGCTTCGTCCTTTCATCGAGAAGATCATTACGCTCGCTAAGAAGGCTGAGTCAGCAAACGACGCTGCACGTAAGTTGCACTTCCGTCGCCTTGCGATCTCACGCGTTCGTGATAAAGCAGCAGTTGCTAAACTCTTTGATGAGCGCGTAAGCGAGTTCACTGAGCGCAATGGTGGTTACACACGTATCTACAAGCTCGGTCAACGTATCGGCGATGCAGCTGAAGTTGCATTGATCGAATTGATCGACGGTAACGACGAAGGCTACTCCAAGAAGTCAGCAAAGAAGGCTGCTAAGCCAGCAGCAAAGAAAGCTGAGAAGAAGGAAGAAGCTCCTGCAGAAGAAGCCGAAGCACCAGCTGCGGAAGCAACTGAAGCGGAAGCACCTGCGGCGGAAGAGAAGAAGCCAGTCAAGAAGGCCGCTAAAAAAGCAGCCAAGAAGGCACCTGCCAAGAAGGCAGCCAAAAAGGCCGCTAAGAAAGCTGTTAAGAAGGCAGACTAATTCTACTCTTGTCTTAAATTTCAAAAAGCCCGTCCAGCAATGGACGGGCTTTTTTTGTTTACCGTGAAAGGTGGGGTAGGCTTTCGGAATCGTGCGCCTCAAAAATAGAGTAAACTTCGACTCTCTTGTGGGGCGAGCTTCTCATCGGGAGCCTGTTTGCATGGCGAGGGCATGTTCTGTCCTACTTCGAAGTCGTGCTTGGGTGTTGTTCGGGCAGTGGGGGGAGTCCTAGTCCGTGGTCGTCGGTGAGCCCATGAATTCGCTGCGTGTCGTTTGGCCTTCTTCGGAGATGTTTTCACGGCTCAATACAGTGGTGACGGTCATCACTAGTATTTTAATATCTAGCCAGAAGCTGTGGTGTTTCACATACCAGAGATCGAGTTCGAATTGGTGCTCCCAGGTGAGTCCGTTTCGGCCATTCACCTGTGCCCAGCCTGTGATGCCCGGACGCACATCGTGACGGCGGGCTTGTTGTTTGTTGTAACGGTCTAAATAGATGGTGGGTAGTGGGCGTGGCCCGACGAGGCTCATTTCTCCGCGGAGCACATTCCAGAGTTCTGGCAATTCATCCAAGCTGGTGGAACGTAGGAACTGTCCCCATTTGGTGAGTCGTTCCGCATCGCTACCGGCACCTGTGCGCATGGTGCGGAATTTTAGAATCGAGAGCGGGGCGCCGTTTTTACCTGCCCGTCGTTGACGAAAGAAAATGGGGCGACCTAGCATGATGAGTTGAAGGGCGCACAGAATGATCAGGGGAATGCACAGCGCGCACAGCAGTGTTAGGCTGATAAGAATGTCGAAAAGACGCTTCATTGAATATGTTTTAAGGGGAAGTGTAAGTTTTGGGAATACTGTGCGATTTCATTAACTCTTGGGATACAGTCAAACCTAGCTTTGACAGCATTCTGAGCGAATGCACATTACTAACTGAATTCAATTAACGCCAACCAACTCGACTTACCTATGATCTTAGATGCCTCTGAACGCACTTTTCCTCCCTTTAGCCTTACTCGTTTGCTGACGACATGTTTCGGAAGCGGGAGTGGTGAGCGGGTTTGTATTCTAATCGATCTGCCAAATCCTGCAGATATTGAGGATTTTAAGTTCCTCGAAGACGAAACGCTCTCGATTCAGAATTATGGTTATGAGACTTTTTATAAGGGCTTCAAAGCTGGAGGTTTAGAGGCGATGAATTGGACCGGTGGAGAGGTGTTCGCTTACAAAGAGACCGGTGGTAGTAACCTGGACATGGAGGATGAGTGCTACGATGTCGAAGGCAACTTGCTGAGCTTGGATAAGGATATCTACACCAAGTATGACATCATTCTGACGGTTTCGACGTTCTCAGCTACGGCACCGCTGACGGCTAAGTGTAAGGAGTTCGGCTTCCGTGGTGCGACCTTGCATGGTTTGAACCAGATCATTTTGGATACGGGGCTCGCGGTGGATTATGACATTGTCAGTGAGGAGGCGGAGCGCTTGCGCCTTGGTTTGACCGAAGCGGATCGTTTCGAAATCGATTTTGAAGTGGAGAGTAAGGTTTATACGCTCGTGCTGCATACCAACGGGCAAGCGGCTCAGAAGAGTCATGGCTTGTGCCCTCCGGGTAAGCCCGATGTCGCGAACCTGCCGGCCGGTGAGGTTTACTTCGTTCCAGAAAGTGCGGATGGCGTGTTTCCGTTTAAATATGACGAGAGCACCATCGGTTTATTACACGTGAAGGATGGGAAGATCTTTAAGTCGCAGTTTGTATATGGCGACTATGCCGAAATCGAAGACCACAATCGTCGTTTGAAGGATGATCCGATGATTGGTGCGATTGGTGAGTTGGGCTTCGGCACGCAGGTGCTGCCGTTCTCTGGTCGTGACATTCAGGATGAAAAGATCCTTGGCACCATCCACGTCGCAACTGGGCGTGATGATCACCTCGGTGGCAACATCACTCCAGATCTGTTTAAAGAGCATAAGAATGCATCGCACGACGATGTGCTCTATGCTCCGCACAAGACGCCAGAGATTCGCTTGCCAGAGGCACGCATGATTAAGAATGGCGAAACGACGGTGTTGATTCGCCATTACAAGCCTGCCGAATACATGGTGCAGTGTTTGGAAGGGTAAGCATTGAGGTGCTTCAAGGTGACTCGTGTCTGAAAAGGTCTGATGCTGGTCTTAGAGGGCGGAGCCTGAATGCTTTTAATTGTGTTGGCTTTGTTCTGCGTTGGTTACTTAATCTGTCCTCAGATCCATTTTAACCTATTATTTTCGCAGCGCGAATTACGTGAAATTTCCATCCGAACACCCTAAAATCCTGCAAACAACGTCACAGTTGGGTGCAGCCGCTCTCTTTGTATTACTTGGCCTCTCAGGCTGTAAGTTTGTTGGCACGGACTATGTCACACCAGATCTGGAAGTTCCGGATCAGTGGCAGCAGCGATTGGCAACTGGGAATGCTGCGGCCTCATTGGGGGTAGATGAATGGTGGAAGCATTTTAATGATCCGACTTTGGACCGAGTGATCGAGCGAGCGGTCGAGGCGAATAAAGATTTGGCGATTGCCTATGAGCGTGTGCTCCAAGCACGGGCGGCACGTCAAATCTCGAAGAGTGGCTTGTATCCGACTGTTGACGGCACTGGCAATGTGACTCGTGATCGCACGAGTGAGAACATTGGAGCGGGCACCGCTGGTGGCCAAACCGATACCTACTATGGTGCGGGTGCGGGTGTTGCTTGGGAACTAGATGTGCTCGGTGGCGTGCGCCGTTCGATTGAGGCTGCCGATGCTGGGCTGCAAGCGACGGAAGAAACGTATCGTGATTTCATGGTTCTGTTGCTGGCTGAGGTCGCGGGTAGTTATGTGGAAGTGCGCACTTTAGATGAACGTATCGTATTGGCTCTGGAGAATGTTAAGACGCAGCAAGGGTCTCTGAAGCTGGCGGAAGATCGCTTCGAGGCGGGGTTGGTGCCTAAGATCGACATTACACAAGCTCAGACGAATCTATCCAATACTCAGGCATTTTTACCGCAGCTTGGTATTGAGCGCGTTGAGGTGATTAATCGTCTCTCTGTTTTACTCGGTGGTTATTCGTATGAGACACAAGCGCTTCTTGGGTCTTCCAGCTCGATTCCGAAGCCGCCGCTCCAGGCTGCTGCGGCAACACCCGCCGAAGTCCTTCGCTCTCGTCCAGATGTGAGAGCAGCAGAGCGCCGTTTAGCTTCGCAACATGCACGTATTGGTGTCGCTGAGGCGGATCTATATCCACGCTTTACCTTGAACGGAGATTTCCAGCTTCTCGCGACTGAGAGTGGCGATGTGTTTGAATCGGGCTCTCGTGACTATGGTTTTGGCCCAGGGTTTCGTTGGAACTTATTCAGCGCTGGGCGTGTGCGTAGCCAGATTGACATCGAAGAGTCGAAGACACGTGAGGCTTATTTGGCATATGAAAACGTCGTTTTGAGTGCGGTGGGTGAAGTCGAGACCTCGATGGGAGGGTTGGCCTTTGAGCGTGATCGTTTAGCGGCTTTAACGACGGCCTCGGTTGCAGCATCGGAGACCGTGTCTTTGGTGAAGGATAACTACTCTAAGGGCTTGGTGGACTTCCAAAATGTTTTGGATGCGGAGCGCACTGCGACGACCACGGATGATAACCGCGCGCTCAGTGAAGGTCGGATTGCTGGTTTTTATATCGATCTCTACCAGTCGCTTGGTGGTGGGTTTCCTGATGACGCGATGCCAGTGAAGTAGTTGGCTAAATAATTTTAGATTTAATTGAGATACACTATGAAAGAAACACGTGCGTTTGTTCTTCGAGGTTTCGACCTCTCTAAGCTGGGTGCTCCTATGGGAGCTGCAGTCTTGGCTTCAATCTTTGCTGTGGGATGTGCGCCAGAAGCCGAGGTGCAAGCGCCACCTCCACCAACGGTTACGGTTGCGAACCCTGAGACACGCGAGGTGACTGTATATAAAAGTTATCCTTCGACGCTGAAAGGTGTTTCGGAGATCGAGATGCGGGCTCGCGTGAGTGGTTATTTAGAAGATGCCAACTTCGAGGAAGGTGGCTTTGTGAAGGCTGGAGAGCACTTGTTTACGATCGAACCGCGCCCGTATCAGTTGGCGGTTGAGGCTGCAGAGGCCGATTTGGCTCGAGCTGTGGCTGGGCGCGAATTGGCTGAGTCTCGATTACGCCGACTCGAGGAGGCGCTCAAGTCGAATGCGGTGGCCGAGGTTGAGGTTGATATTGCGTCTGCTGAATTGGCTCAAGCCATTGCTAGCGTCAGTCAAGCGACTGCTCAGTTGAACAATGCAAAGCTAGACTTGAGCTATACCAATGTGAATGCACCAATTAGTGGTCGAGTGTCCTTGTCTACTGTCAGTGATGAAAATTTGGTGGGTTTCAGTGATCCCACCGTCATCACTACCATCGTGGATGATTCCGTGATTGAGGCACACTTTGAGGTGCCTGAGCGTGAAATGATTAAGTATCTGCAAATACGTCAAAAGGGCTCTTCAGTTGATGAGTATGTGACTGGGCTGGGAATCCAATTGGAGTTGTCTGATGGTTCTATTTATGCCGAAGCGGGGCGCATTGATTTTATGGATAATAAGGTAGACTCCATGACGCGCACGATCGCGATGCGTGCTGTGTTTGATAATAAGGACGCTGGTTTAGCATCAGGCTTGTATGCGTTGGTGAAGATCCCTGTTCCGCCTAATAAAGATGATCCAAGTGATAAGAATGCTTTGCTAGTGCCAGCAGATGCGATTTTGAGAGACATCGGAGGTCGCTATGTCTGGGTGGTGGATGATCAGAATGTGGTGCATCGCCGTGGGGTGGATCCTGGTGATACGATAGTGAAGCAGGCTGAAGGCGATTCACCAGCAGAGCGTCAGACGATCATTGTGGATGGAGTGACTTCAGAGGATCGCATTATTGTGATGGGTCTGCAGCGTGCGCGTGACGGAGTGACTGTGACTCCGGAAATGGCGAAATAGCTCATTTAGCTAATACATATTATGCTTAGTTTATTCTTTATTCGCAGGCCGATTTTTGCGGCAGTGATCTCGATCGTGATCGTGGTCTTGGGGATTGTCTCCCTGATGATGCTGCCGATTGCACGCTATCCTGACTTAGCGCCGCCGACGATTACTGTGTCTGCAAATTATGCAGGTGCCGATGCGCAGACCGTTTCGGATACGGTTGCGGCCACCATTGAAAAAGAAGTCAATGGTGTGGAAGGCATGATCTACATGAGTTCCGTGAGTGCGAATGACGGAAGCATGAATTTGACCGTCACCTTCGAGCCTGGAGTTGATTTGGATACGGCCAATGTCTTGGTGCAAAATCGTGTTTCCCTGGCGGAGCCGCGTTTGCCGGAAGAGGTGAAGCGCACGGGGGTTTCGGTGAAGAAGAAGTCCACTGATGTGGTGATGTATGTTACGGTGACCTCACCTGAGGGCACGTATGATGATGCTTATTTGTCGAATTATTCAAATATGCGTATACGCGATGACCTCCTGCGTGTGCCGGGTGTGGGTGATGTGATGCTGTATGGTGTTGGTGAGTTTAGTATGCGTATTTGGTTGGACCCAGATCAATTGCGTGCGCGTAAGTTGGCTGCGTCTGAAGTGGTCGATGCGATTCGTGAACAGAATATTCAAGTCGCTGCGGGTCGTGTGGGCGGATCGCCTGCCCCCGAAGGCACTGCGTTTGAATATGTGTTGAGTGCGCATGGCCGCCTCGTGGAAATCGAGGAGTTTGAGAATATCGTGATTGCGACGTCGGAGGACGGTCGAACGATTCGTGTGCGTGATGTCGCACGTGTAGAGCTGGGTTCCGATGTGTATAACTTCAGTGCACGGTCGAATGGAGCGGACGCTGCAGCATTGGCGATTTATCAAATACCTGGTTCTAACTTGATTCAAGTTGCGGATGGGGTGACTGCGAAGTTGGAGGAGCTTTCCAATTCGTTTCCGAACGATGTCGATTATAAGATTATCTATGATGCGACCTGGGTCGTGCATGCTTCGATTCGTGAGGTGGTGATTACGCTGATGCAGACATTAGGCCTAGTGGTGTTGACGGTTTATATCTTTTTGCAGAACTTCCGAGCGACCTTGGTGCCGACCGTGACGATTCCTGTTGCGTTGATTGGCACGTTCTCGGTGTTGTTGATGATGGGCTACTCCCTCAACCTGCTGACCCTCTTCGGCCTGGTCCTGGTGATCGGAATTGTGGTGGATGATGCAATTTTGGTGGTGGAGAACACCACGGTTCACTTGGATCGAGGGCTGAGCGGCAAAGAGGCTGCAGCGGAATGTATGAAGGAGGTCACCGGACCAGTGGTGGCGACGACCTTGGTGCTGCTCTCGGTATTCGTGCCAACTGCGATGATGCCAGGTATTACCGGCACGATGTTTAAGCAGTTCGCGATTACGATTTCGATTGCGACCTGTTTCTCGACGGTCAATGCGCTGACCTTGAGTCCGGCACTTTGTGGTATTTTGCTAAAGCCGGGACAAGCCGAAGCGAAGGGGCTATTTAAGCTCTTTAACACTACGGTGGAGAAGACGAATAGTGGTTATCAGAGTATTGTTCGCTTAGCACTGCGTTACAGTGTGATCGGCGTAGCGCTCTTTATCGGGCTTGTTTACATTTCCGGTAAGGGGATGAGTAGCTTGCCAACTGGTTTCGTGCCGCAAGAAGATGAAGGCTATTGCATGATGAGTGCTCAGTTGCCGGATGGTGCGACCTTGGAACGCACGGATGCGGTCATGGAGCAGATCGAAAAAATTGCTCTGGCAACGCCAGGTGTGGTGGATTGTTTGGCGGTTTCTGGTTATTCTTTGATTGATGGAGCGGCAGGTTCGAATGCGGGTTTCTGCATGATCGTTTTTGATCACTGGGATGAGCGTGGAACTCCTGAGTTGCATCAGTCCGGGATTCTCGCAGCGATGCAAGTTGAGTTTAATAAGATACAAGACGCAGTGGCGTTTGGCTTTCCGATGCCTTCGTTGCCAGGCGTGGGTATGACAGGTGGCTTTACTTACATGCTACAAGACAAAGAGGGTGGTGGTCCCGAGCAGTTACAGGCGGTCTCTGCTGGGCTTATGGCTGAAGCGAACCAAAGTCCGATTATGAATGGAGTGCGGTCAACTTTCCGCGCGAGTGTGCCGCAGATTTTTATCGATATTGACCGTGAGCAGATTAAGCGCACGGGCACATCGATGACTGCCGTTTTTGATACGTTGCAGGTCTATCTTGGCTCGATGTATGTGAATGACTTCACGCTATTCGGACAGGTTTTTAAGGTGACCGCGCAAGCAGATATACCGGCTCGTGGAGAACCGGATGATATTAATAAACTGACGGTTAAAGGTGCGAATGGTGAGATGATACCTCTAGGTGCAGTCGTCGCATTGGAAGAGAAGCTGGGGCCGCAGAACGTGATTCGTTTCAATATGATGCCTTCGGTGAAGGTGCTTGGTAATCCAGCTCCTGGTTATAGCTCGGGGCAGGCGATGGATACCATGGAAGCTTTGTCTGCTACGAATTTGCCCGCTTCGATGGGCTTTTCGTGGTCGGAGTTGTCGTATCAGGAGAAGCAAGCGGGAGCTGGTCTTATCGCGGTGTTTGGTTTTGCTGTGTTGATGGTGTATTTATTGTTGGCTGCTCAATATGAGAGCTGGACTTTGCCTATCTCAGTTTGTCTTGCGGTGCCGACTGCGCTCTTGGGTGCGGTGTTCTTTATCAAATATCGTGGCATGGAAAACAACGTGTATACACAGGTCGGTTTGATTTTGTTGATCGCTCTCGCCACTAAGACTGCGATTTTGCTGACGGAATTTGCCAGTGTGCAACGCCAGAGCGGCATGAGTATTTTCGATGCTGCGGTCGAGGCTGTGAAGCTTCGTTACCGTGCGGTTTTGATGACTGCGCTGTCCTTCGTGCTCGGTGTGATTCCACTATTGATCGCCTCGGGTGCAGGTGCTGCGTCACGTCAGGTGCTGGGCACTGCGGTGTTCGGCGGTATGGTCACCGCGACTATTCTGAGTTTGATTGTTGTGCCGATGCTCTACTTCGTAATCCAGACAATGATGGAGAAAGTTACTGGCGGTAAGAAGGCGGATGATGCGCCTAAGGCAGTCGAATCCACTGATTAGTAAGTATGTCAGAGAACCCTTACGAATCCGACGAGCTGCTGCAGCAGTATTTGATTTTTCACTACGCCAGTGCGGCGGAGCAGTTCCCGTATGGCTTCGGTGGTGCCGATGCCTTGGGGTTTCCACAGCGATGCGTCAGTGAGGGCGTCGATGTGGCGGTCTTGCCAGCAAATGCGCGCGCCTTGGATCTCGGCTGCTCGGTGGGGCGCTCGACCTTTGAGCTGGCGCGTCATTGCTCGGAGGTGATTGGCATTGATTACTCGCAGGCGTTTATCGATGCGGCCAATCGTATGAAGACCGCTGGTATGCATGCGGCTTGGCGTTTGGATGAAGGCTCGGGCACGACTTTGTTGGATTTGAAGGTGGATGCCGCGATTGATCCGAACCGTGTGCATTTTGAAGTCGGGGATGCGCAGCGTGTTCGCGACGATATCGGTCAGTTTGACGTCGTGATTGCCTGTAATTTGATCTGCCGCTTGCCGGAGCCGATGCGCTTGTTGAAGCGGCTGTCAGAGTTGGTGAAGCCTGGCGGCCAGTTGTTGATTACCACGCCCTTCACATGGCTGGAGGAATATACGCCGTCGGCTAATTGGCTCGGCGACGGTGCACAAGATTCGTTTGAGGGCTTACGTTCCGCGCTGGAGCCAGACTTTGAGCTACAAAAGCAGTGGGATATGCCGTTCCTGATTCGGGAGCACGCGCGGAAGTTCCAATACAGTATCGCGCAAGCGAGTCGTTGGCGCCGGTGCTAGAACTGGCTGGCTTACTTACTGGGTTGGCTTGCCCCGTAGGCCGTAGAGCAGTGCCTGATTCCACTGCGCTTTTTTGCTGTCGTAGATACTGTAATGGCCATCACGAAAGCCCCATGCTGCCCAAGAAATGCCGTATTTTTCGGCGACTGTATGCACGACGTGGTAGTAGCGCACGCGGTCTTCGAGCGCGGCGTATTTGATAGCTCCGAATTCTCCTAGAAGGAGTGGACGTTGCTCTTTTTTGCCCCACTGGGCTGCACTCTGCAGGTCACTGAGCACCTCTTTGATTTGTTCAGGCGTGCCGTTCCAGCGCACGTCTTTCACGTCTTTCATGTTAGGTGTCCAACTCGCGCCTTGGTGGGTGAATTGGAATGGTTCGTAATAGTGAAAGGTGGCAATGACGTTGCGCTCGGACTTTGGGATTTTGAGTTGTTTGAGGAATTTAATATTATTCCAATGCCCGGGGCCGATAATGAGCGTGCGCTCTGGGTTACTCTTGCGCACGACTGCGATGGCTTCGGCGAGGTAGGTGTTCCAGAGTTTCGGTGTCAGGTTGGTGTTCGGCTCGTTGAGGAGTTCGAAGAAGACCGTATCATTAGGGAGGTGTGCAAAGTGCTGAGCGAGCAGTCGCCACGATTCCATATATTGGTCGTGCATTTCCTCGGGCTTTTCTCCCATGGGGAAGTATTCGTGGTGGTCGAGGATGATCGCTAGATCGTGCTGAAGGGCGCGCTCGACGATACGCTCGACGTCCTTAAGCCATGCGGTATTGAAGCGCCACTGCCCTTCGTCTTGCTGCATCTCCTTGAAGGGGGCGAGCACCAGACGGATCGCGGTGAAACCAGCCTCAGCGATTATGCTGACGTCTGACTCGGCACTGCTGCGCTCTGCCAAATTGATCGTTTGAGCGAGCGCTTGGTTGCGGCTGAATGCGAGTTGATTGGAGTCAGCGCGGAGTGGGGTAATAGCGGACGTCATTATCAGCAGCAAGATAGAGAGTAGATGGAGTCGTATGCGGGCGGGCATATGCATCATGCTGAGTGCTGCGGTGTAAAGTGACTAGACATATTCACATTGAGAAATACCACGTTTCAGATGCGAAAGCACCTTGATGGATCGCGTCAACGACGGGCTACTTGGCTTTGATGTGCTTGAGCAACTTCGGGTCGGCGACTAATGGGCCTGCGGGCACGATACTGGCGACGAGTAACCAGCCAGTTATCTTCCATGACCATTTGTAATCCATTTGGCCGAGCACGGCCAACCCGACGTAGGCCATCCATAAGATTCCGTGTGCCATGCCGATCGGTCGGATCAGCATGTCGTTGCCCCATATATATTTGAGTGGCATGGCGATGCCGAAGAGTAGGATTGAGGAAATGGCTTCCCAAGTGCCAACGCTGCACAGGCGGTTGAGGGTGCTGTCGAATTTGAACATGCGAACAGCTATTGAAGGACTCGCGGCGAATTGCGATTAAAAATTGAGAGTTCGGCTCGGTTCAGCAGTGACCTTTAGAAAATCGTCTTCGAATGAGTTTCTCAATTTCTAGGATGATGAAACCAGGTAGTAGGCAGGGGAGGATATAGAGCCACCATTCGAGCGGGAAGTTTGCGGTTCGAAATGCGGCAGCGATCGATGGCACCACGCTTGGCAGTAGGCGGAGTAGGACGCTGGCGGCGATCCCTGCGAGTAACCACTTATTTGAGAATGGGCTGAAACTGAAGGCCGACTGGTCGATCGATCGTGCACTCATGACGAATCCGAAGTGCACCATCAGCACCGCCCAGAAGGCTGCGGTTTGGGCTTGGGTGAGCAGCAACTCGTCGAGGATGGTGCCATCTGCGGCGACGGCTGCGGCTCCGAAGTGATGATAGATCCAAAACCCAGGCAGGGCGATGGCGAGGCCGATCAGGATGACGCGCCCCAGTAGCAGCATGCTGGCGAGTTTAGCTTTCGGTGGCCGTGGGGGTTGTTTGAGTAAGTTGCGCTCTTTGGCCTCCATCATCAGTGGCATCGTCAGAAAGACCGAGTCGAATAGATTGATCCATAGAATCATGACGGGTTCGAGCGTCAGTCGAGCTGCGAAGATCGGCACGAAGGTGGCCATTAGCACCGCGCCGATGACGAGCATGGCTTGTCCGCCATTGGTGGGAAGTGTGTAGAGAATGGCCTTTTCCAGATTCTTCCAGGCGTGCCGTCCTTCTTCGACAGCGCCGACGATACTGGCAAAGTTGTCGTCTGTCAGCACCATGTCGGCAGCTTCTTTACTGACTTCGGTGCCCGTGATGCCCATCGCAATGCCGATGTCTGCCGCTTTCAGTGCAGGGGCGTCGTTGACGCCGTCACCGGTCATCGCGACGATTTCGCCACGTTCTTGTAGTTGCCGGGCGATACGAAGTTTGTGCTCGGGGGCGACACGGGCAAAGACAGAGACTCGAGCGACGGCTTCGCGCAAGTCATCATCGCTCATGCGCGCCAATGTTTCACCGCCGATCGCGGGAGGGGCATCGCGCGATAAGATGCCGAGCTGGCGTGCCACTGCAGAAGCGGTGATGGCGTGATCGCCTGTGATCATGACGGGGCGGATTCCGGCTTGTTTGCAGTCTTCAATGGCGGCGATGGCTTCTGGTCGCGGAGGATCGATCATGCCTTCGATCCCTAAGAAGGTGAGAGTATGCAGGTCTTTGGAGGTGATGCGCGTGTGCGTGTGTGGCACTGCTTTGGTGGCCATGGCGAGGAGGCGCAGTGCTTTGGCTGCAAGTTGCTCTGCTTGTTCGTGAATGGCATCGGGGGTAAGATCCTCTGGGCCGTTTTGAGTGAGTTGATGGGTGCAGAGCTTGAGCACTTGTTCGGGGGAGCCTTTGACGAAGATGTGGTTCGATTTTTCGCCACGATGCAGCGTCGCCATATACATATTTTCAGAGTCGAAGGGGATTTCATCGATGCGTTCTGAATGATCCGTGATCTGTGCTTTGGCGGCGGCGACTAGCAAGGCGCCTTCGGTGGGGTCTCCGACAATATGGTGGTGTGTGCCTTCTTTGACTAAGTTCGCATCGTTGCAGAGTAGTCCAGTGCGGAGTGTTTCACGGAGCGCGGACGGTAGCTCTGTCAGATCGATGGCTGCTTGGTCTTTTGCGAAAAAGCCGTCGGGATCATAGCCTACGCCGTGCACTTCGTAGGAGCTGTCGGCACAGAGGATCGCCTGCACGGTCATTTCATTCTTGGTCAAGGTGCCAGTTTTGTCGGAGCAGATGACGGTGGTGCAGCCGAGGGTTTCAGCGGCGGGCAGACGACGGATCAGGGCGCTGCGTTGCGCCATGCGGGTGGCAGAGAGCGCGAGTATGCCGGTCACAATCATGGGCAACATTTCTGGGATCGCCGCCACGATCAGTGAAATGGAGCCGAGGAAATTGTAGCCGAGGGCGTATCCCACGTAGTGCCCGAGCAATAGGTTCAAGAGCCCGATCAGTAGGATTGCGATGATCAGTGTGCGGGTAAAATCGGCGATTTTCGACTGCAGCGGTGTCAGCGGTGCTTGGATCTCTTTCATCAGCACGGCAATTTTTCCGATCTCGGTCTGTTCGGCAGTTTCGACAACAATTCCCAGTGCTGAGCCGCGGGTGGCGAAGGTGCTGCTGAAGGCCATGCAGCGTTGATCGCCAGGAGAGAGGTCGGGGCGGTCGATGGCGTCGATCTCCTTTTTTGCCGGCACGGATTCGCCGGTTAGGGCGCTTTCGTCGGCATGAAAATCATGAGCGCTGATCAGTCGTAAGTCGGCAGGGATACGGTCGCCCCCACTGAGGCTGACGATTTCGCCCGGGACGAGTTCTCGACTGGGGATAATCGTGGCTTCGCCACTACGTATGACGGTGCATTTTGCCACGAGTGTGCGCTTTAAGGCGTCGAGCGCGCCCTCGGCCTTGCCCTCTTGAATGTAGCCGATGACTACATTTAAGGCGACGACTCCAAGGATGACTGCCATGTCCATCCACATCCCGAGTATGGCGGTCAAGGTGATCGCAATCAGTAGAATATAGATGAGCGCGTTGTGGAATTGTCGTAGCAGGCGTTTCCATGCGCTTGGCGTTTGAATTTTTAATTCATTATAGCCGAACTCTTCTAAGCGGCGCTGAGAGAGGTCTTGAGAGAGGCCTTCGGGGGCACTTTCTAAGCGTTCAAGCACATCAGCGCTCGATAATTGATACCAAGACCTATCGCAATTCTGGGACATCTCACGTGCCATTGTATGCATGGCCGCGTGTGAGTCCATTTTTAGAGGTCGATTTCGACGATGTGTTGCGCTCAATCCCAGAACCGCTGAGCGGATCCGCTTCATGGCGCTTCAACGGATCTGTTCTTGGGGAGGGACGGCCTCCGCGCTTGCCGCGTTCTACGCTGCCGTCTCGCCGAGCCTCCGCACTCAACCTCCGCTCAGAACCAAAGCACCAGCACACCGCAAGACGAGGCGGAGCTCGTCCCTCCCGTATGGGTTGAGCTAAAAAATCACAATTCTTGATGCGGGAGAGGTCTCAGTCCGCTCTTCCTGTATTATTCCTCTACAAGCTGCTCGGATCTGGCAAAGCCATTGCCGTCAATGCCGAGTGTGTCGGCCAGGAATTTAAGCGCGGGCTCCATGCGCTGTTTCAGTGTCCAGGGCGGGTTGATGACAATCATGCCGCTAGAGGTCATGCCGCGCGCTTCGGTGTCGTTGGTGATGCCGAGCTCATACACTTGAATGTTGCGGATGCCGCTACGCTGTAGATCGGCTTCCATCTGGTCGATGCGTGCGCGTTCGACCACCGGATACCAGATCAAATAAACCCCTTGGGCAAATTTTCGGTATGCGCGGGTAATGAATTCCACCACACGATCATAGTCTTCTTTGATTTCGTAGGACGGGTCAATCAGCGTCACTGCACGTCGCTCTCTGGGCGGCAGGAGCTTTTCGACTCGATTAAAGCCGTCCTCATGCCAGACCTCGGCGCGGCCATCGACGCGTAGCAATGCTTCGAGCGCCTCAATCTCGGTGTTGTGCAGTTCGCACAATTGCAGGCGGTCTTGCTCACGCAGCAGATGCTGGGCAATGGACGGCGAACCCGGATATTTGACGAGTTCGTCGCTGACATTGATCGCTTCAATCACCTCCAAATAGGGTAAGAGCGCTTCCGGTAAGGCCTCTTCGACCCATAGTTTGGCGATGCCGCCTTGGAATTCGCCGGTCTTCAGAGCGAATTCCGAATCCAGTGCATACATGCCCGGGCCCGCATGCGTATCGAAATACGCGAACGGCTTATCCTTCAACTTTAGGTAGTTGAGGCACTCGACTAGCACGAGGTGCTTGAGCACATCGGCATAGTTTCCAGCATGGAATGCGTGGCGGTAGCTGAGCATGGTGTCGGATGATCTCGTTGAACGTTGAACATCGAACGTTCAACTTTGAATGTTGAATTTAAATAGCTGAAAATAGAATTTTCAGCTTGATTGGATTTTTGCGACGTCGAAGCAAAATGTCGACGTTCGACGTTCGACGTTCGACGTTCGACGTTCGACGTTCGACGTTCGACGTTCGACGTTCGACGGGCTAGCTGCCTGGCTTGATCGCTTCGCTGCCTTGTAGCTCTGGCGGGAGATTGTCGGCTTCGTAAGTTGGGAAGCTGAGTTCTGCTAGGCTGTGGTGTGGGATGTCGAAGGTGGTCTTGCCGTTGCTGCGGTCGACGATGACACCGACTGCGACAGGATCTGCGCCGTGTTTGCGGCATTGTTCGAGTGCTTCAACGACGCGGCCACCGCGTGTGATGACGTCTTCGACGATCAATACCTTCTCGTCGGGTGCGAATTTGAAGTTGCGGCGTAGTTCGAGCTTATCATCGACCTTTTCGAGGAAAACGAAGCGTAGGCCGAGTTGGCGTGCGACTTCTTGGCCGATCACGAGACCGCCCATTGCGGGGCCGACGACGGTCGTCGCGCCGTAGCCTTTGAGGTCTTCACAGAGGAGTTCCGCCATGCGAGTGACTTTGTCCATGTATTGGCAAACCTGTGCACATTGGAAGAAATGGGCACTGTGCAGGCCGGAGCGCAGCAGGAAGTGGCCACTGAGGAGTGCGCCACCGTCGCGGAAAATTTGGAGAACTTCTTCTTGTTTGGAATCCATGGCGGCAGGTTGAAGTTAGAATGCGGAAGTGTGAAGTGAGAAACGCGCGCGAGAGAAAATTATTTGGAAGAGCTTGTGGCTTGTGGTTCGGGCGTTCTGACTACTAACTTCTAATTTCAGCAAATGCTTAATTTACTACATCGTCATGTCTTGAAGGAGGTTCTTGTCGCTACTGGGTTCGCGATGGGGCTTTTTGTGTTCGTCCTGTTATTGGGAAATGCGATGCGTGATATCGCAGAGCTGGTTGCGGCTGGGAAACTCGATGCGATCGTCTTTTTGAAGTTGATGGGGCTGTTGATCCCTTACGTGGCGGCGTATGCGCTACCGCTGGGGGTTTTGACGGGCACATTGATGGCGCTCGGACGTCTGTCTTCGCAGCAGGAAATTACTGCGATGAAGGCCTCGGGCCTGAGCCTGTATCAAATCGCATCGCCCGTGTTCTTGATCTCATTCATCGGGATGGTCGTGGGCGTTGTGGTGAATCTTCAATATGCGCCAGAATCACGCTTAGCTTATAAGCAGTTGATGGCCACCGCGGTCAGTGAAAACCCGATTGGGTTCATTGAGGAGCGGCGATTTATCCACGAATTTCCTGGGTATGTGATTTATATGGGCGGGCGCGATGGTTCGCTGATGAAGGATTTCTGGATTTGGGAGCTAGACGACGCGCAACGCGTGAAGCTCTTTTTACGCGCAGAGGAAGGCGAAATTAGTTTTGATAAAGAAAGCAGCGCGCTAGTTTTGACCCTTCGGAATGGCACGGCAGAGCAGCGTGATAATGACGATCCTGATGAGCTCGACGAGGAGCCGATGCGATCACTCTTCTTTGGAGAGTTGCCGATCGAGTTGCCCATGGGGGATATTTTTGGTGAAAAGAGCCAGCGGCGTGTGCGCACCAAGGAGATGGTCTTTTCGCAGTTGATGGCAAAGCGTGATCTGCTGTTAGCGGAAGAGGCTGAAGCCGGTGAAGGGATGTCGAAGTCGCGAATGAAGTTGCAGGTGCACATGCAAAAGAGCTTTGCGATGGCGTTTTCGGTGTTTTCGCTGGCGATCTTTGGCGTGCCTCTGGCCATTCACGTAGGTCGTAAGGAGAGCTATGCGAATCTCGGGATCGCACTGATCATTGCGATGAGCTATTACTTTTTGATCATTGCAGTCAGTTGGCTAGAAGGTGTGCCTTCTTTACGTCCTGATTTGTTGATCTGGCTGCCAAACATCATCTTTCAGGCTGCTGGCTTTTTTATGATCCAGCGAGCCAACCAGCACTAAATCTAGTGAGAGTGAAAGTGATAGTCAGGAGTGAGTATCCGCAATGAAGATCGTTGCTGTGCAGAATCCGCCGAATGTGGATGCGTTGATTGAACGCTTCGGTTCGAGGGAACTTCCGTTTGTGCTGGATAGTTCGCGTTCGAATGACGGCTTGGGGCAATGGAGCTTTTTTGGTGCAAACCCATTCTTGGTCTTTTCGGGGAAGGATGGAGAGTATGTTGAACGTCCAACATTGAACGCCCAACGTCGAACGTTGAATGGAGATGGACTGCAGCTTTTGCGTGCGTTGATGGCGGGCTATGTGCTTGAGAATGAAAGTGGCATCCCGTTTGTGGGAGGCGCTGTCGGTTTTCTAGCGTATGATTATGGTCGTCAGATCGAAGCGTTGCCGGAGCAAACAGTGGATGATCGCGGGCTGCCAGATATGCACTTTGGTTTTTATGATGGGATTGCAGCATTGAACCATCAGACAGGGGAGCTGAGTCTGATCGCGCTCGGGATACGCGCGGATGAGGATCTGGTGTTGGCTGAACTGCAGGCGATTATTACGGATGCATCGATGTCAACCAATTCGCCTCCACCACAACATGGGGGCTGGGAGTGGAATATTGAGCGGGGTGCTTATTTGCAGGCGGTCGAGCGTGTGCGCAGTTACATTGCCAGTGGTGACGTCTATCAGGTCAATCTATCGCAACGCGCGAAGTGTCGTTACGAGGGCTGCCCGATACAGTTGTATCAAGCACTACGAGCGGGGAACCCCGCGCCGTATAGTGCGTTGATTCGATCGGATGCTTTTACGGTGTTGTCGACTTCTCCCGAGCAATTTCTGCGTAAGCAGGGGCGGCTGATTGAAACGCGCCCAATCAAAGGCACGCGCCCTAGGGGTGCGTCTGAAGAGGAGAATGCGCGCAACGCGGAGGCTTTGCGCAGGTCGGAGAAAGACCGTGCGGAGTTGCTGATGATTGTGGATTTAGAGCGCAATGACCTTGGCCGTGTGGCTGAGTTTGGCAGTGTGCATGTGGAGCACTTGTATCGACAGGAGCACTACGCGCGAGTGATTCACCAGACGGCGCAGGTCAAAGCCACTTTAGCCGAAGGTAAGGATGTGTTTGATTGTATTCATGCGCTGTTTCCAGGTGGCTCAATTACCGGAGCGCCGAAAGTGCGAGCGATGGAAGTCATCGAAGAGATCGAATCCACTCGGCGTGGTGTCTATACCGGCTCGGTCGGTTACATTGGGTTCGATGGCAATGCCGAGCTCAATATCGCGATCCGTAGCTTGCACCTTAAAGATGGCTATTTAGATTATCAAGTGGGTGGCGGGATCGTTTGGGATTCTGAGCCTGAAAGTGAATATCAAGAAACACTCGATAAAGGCCGTGCGATTCGTGAAACTGTGGATGCTTTATGTCAGACATCATAATACTTAATTCAGGAGACTCTGTTTCGCTAGATCCGACGCAGTCCGGCTTTGCGCATGGCTTTGGAATTTTCGAGACACTTAAACTTGCGGAATCACAGCTCTGTTTCTGGGAGGAGCACTGGCAGCGTTTTGTGAAGTCTGCAAAAGCGTTGAGTTTGCACCTTGAGTTTACCGAACCTGAGGTGCTCGCCGCGATTCGAGAGTTGGTGCGAGCGGATGGATTAAAGGATGCTGTGATTAAGGTGTCGCTCGTGCAGGCGTGCGAAGGCTCGCAGTGCTACGTGTATGCGCGACCTGCGATGATGACGAGTGGTGCTGCGCGTTTGCTCTTTGCATCCGACTCGAAGCAGAACGAGCACTCTTTACTCGCAGGGCATAAGACCCACAATTATATGGAGAATATGATGCTCTTGGCGTCGGCTCGTTCGGCAGGTTGCACCGATGTGGTGCGTGTGAATGCTGCAGGGCAATTAACAGAGACCGCCGTGGGGAATTTATTTTTTGTTCAAGGCGATACCTTATACACTCCAGGCCTAGCCACTGGTATACTGCCAGGCGTCGTGCGTGCCGTGGTGTTGGAGGCTGCGGAGATTTTAGGGATTCCGGTAGCCGAAGGTGCGTATTTTCCAGATGCGTTGAATCTGATGGAGTCGGCGTTTGTTACGAACTCGTCAGTTGGTATTCAACCTGTGGATACAATTATGATGGGAGATGCTCAGCGTGAAGTGAATAGTTCTTCGCATCCGATGGTCTTGGACTTGATCGAGGCGTTGGCGGCGGTTGAGGCGGGGAGCTCATTGGAGATTTCGAATGCATAAACATAAATCATATTTTACAAAGCGTCGAACCTTGGAGTTGGGACAGCAAACTTACCTTGCAGGTATTTTGAACCTGACGCCTGATTCGTTTTCAGATGGTGGAGAGTTTGTGGATTTAGACCGTGCGATCGAGCGCTTTCATCAAATGGTGCAGCAGGGGGCAGCAATTATTGATATCGGTGGTGAGTCGACGCGGCCGGGGCATCAGCCGGTTGCGATTGCTGAAGAGATCGCCCGTGTGGTGCCTTTTATTGAAAAGATACGTCCGCACACCGGGGCGCTGATTTCAATTGATACGTCAAAAAGTGATGTGGCGGAGGCGGCTTTGCTGGCCGGTGCCGATATTGTGAATGATGTCTGGGGCGCGCAGCGTGATCCTCAGATGGCTGAGGTGATCGGGCGTCATAACGCGGCTTGTATCCTGATGCATAACCGTTCTATCGAAGATGAGGAGTCGGGGGATGTGATTGAGGCGATTTGTGCGTTCTTTGATCAATCGATTCAATTAGTGCGCGCTGCAGGCGTGCGTGAGGATGCGATCATGTTGGATCCCGGCTTGGGCTTTGGAAAAACTTTTGAAGAGAATTGGGAGATTATGCGTCGCTTGTCTGAACTCTGTGCTTTGGGCTATCCACTCTTACTGGGGGCGTCGCGTAAGTCGATGATCGCAAAGTTGCTGAACTTAACGGACCCGAAGGCGCGCTTGAGTGGTAGCCTCGCAACTACGGCGTTGGCTGTGCAAGCTGGAGTTGATTTTATTCGTGTGCACGATGTGCGCGAGCATCGTGAGTGTGCACAAGTGATGGATCATTGTTTACGTTATGAATAAGACAAAAATCGAATTAAAGGACTTGGCTTTTTTTGCGCGTCACGGCGTGCTCACTGAAGAGGCGAAGCTGGGGCAACGCTTTAAAGTCGATGTGTTGTTGACCTTGGTTGATGGGCTTGAGTTTGAAGACGACACGCCAGAGCAGACCGTCAACTACGTTGAAGTGTATGACGTGGTGAAGGAGATCTTTACAGGCTTTCGTTTCAATCTGATCGAGCGTGCGGCGGAAGTGATTGCGACTGAGATTTTAGAGCGCTTTGACAAGGCCGTCGAAGTGACGGTCAAAGTAAAGAAGCCTGCTGTGCCGGTGGATTGCATTTGTGATTATTTTGCAGCGGAGGTCACCCGATGCCGCTAACGAGGGCTTATCTGGCACTCGGCAGTAATGTCGGCGAACGCCTCGAACAGATGCGCGCGGCATTGCGGATGCTGGATGCGGCGAACGATGTTTCGGTGCTGCGGGCGAGTTCGGTATATCAGAATCGAGCGATTGGTATGGGCGACGCGGAACCGTTTTTGAATGCGGTGATTGAGGTGTCGACCAGTCGCTCTGCGGAGGACTTGTTGGATCTATGCTTGTTGGTTGAAAATCAACTGGGTCGTGTGCGCTCTGGTAGTTGGGCACCGCGAACGATTGATGTCGACGTGCTGATCTACGGTGAGGCAGAGATCGAAAGCGAACGCTTGCAGCTACCGCATCCACGTATTGCTGAGCGCGACTTTGTGTTAAAGCCGCTCTCTGATATTAACCCCGATTTGTTGATTCGGGGTCGTTCAGTTGACGCACTGTTAAATGCGTTGCCGCTGGTTGAACTGGAACTCTATGCCGGCACTCTTCTAAATCCTAACTCCTAACTCCCATCTTCTTTTAAATGAAACCAAGTGTTGAAATCGAATATTGCCCAGGCTGCCGCTGGTTGTTGCGCGCGGGTTGGACTGCGCAGGAATTGTTAACCACGTTTGAATCCGAGCTCGGCGCGGTGACGCTAAGGCCATCGGATATCGGTGGCACGTTTCGAGTGACGGTGGATGCAACCGTCGTTTGGAATCGAAAAGACGAAGGGCGCTTTCCTGAAATGAAGGAGCTGAAGCAGCGGATTCGTGATGAGATTGCACCAGAGCGTGACCTCGGCCATAGCGATGTGGGCGGGAAGTCGAGCGATGTCTAATTCGATCACTGAAGCCGCGCTTGCGGCGGCGCGTGAGTTGTCCGCGGGAGTGGATGCCTTGAATTTCGCTGAGCCGACGACGCATGTCTATAATTCGTTGGAGTATGCATGGGCAGGGCATGAGAGTTATTTGAAGCAACGCGCGCATTCGAAGAAGAAAGTGATCTTTATGGGGATGAACCCTGGGCCTTTCGGCATGGCGCAAACAGGGGTGCCCTTCGGAGAGATTGCGTTGGTGCGTGATTGGGTGGGAGTGAATGAGCCGATTTCAAAACCTGCGAATGAACATCCGAAACGATTGATCGAAGGTTTTGAGTGTCAGCGCAGTGAAGTCAGCGGGCGTCGATTGTGGGGCTTGTTTGAGGAGCGCTTCGAATCGGCCGATGCGTTTTTTGCAGATCACTTCGTGGCGAATTATTGCCCATTAGTTTTTATGGAAGTGACGGGGCGTAATCGCACTCCAGATAAGTTGCCAGCAGCGGAGGTGGCTGCCTTGTATTCACTTTGTGATACACATTTGCGTGCGCTCGTGGACGCCTTGCAACCTGAATGGGTGATAGGCGTGGGGGCCTTTGCAGAAGGTCGTGCGAAGATCGCGTTGAAAGGCTACGACGTGCAAGTCGGGCGTGTGTTACATCCGAGCCCCGCAAGCCCCGCCGCGAATCGAGGGTGGGGCGAGCAAGCAACCAAGCAGCTCGAAGCGCTGGGTGTTTGGTAGCTCGTAGGGAGGGACGAGCTCCGCCTCGTCTTGCAGTGTGTGAGCGCAGTGGCTCGGTCTTTGGTTCTGTGCTGAGGCTCGGCGGGCGGCGGCGTAGAACGCCGCAAGCGCGGAGGCCAGCCCTCCGCCTCGTCTTGCAGTTTAAGCGTGCTATGGCTCGGTGCTGAGGCTCGGCGGCCGGCGCGGAGGCCAGCCCTCCCACCGCTATTCCGCTCTGGGATCGCGCGACATCAAATCTGTCAGTGCCTGACGTGGATCTTTGCCTTCTTCGACGATCTTGCAGACTTCTTCGGTGATCGGCATTTCGATGTTATGCTCTGCTGCGAGGTCGCGTGCGGCTTTGGCATTCCAAATGCCTTCGGCGACTTGCTTCATGCCACCCATGATTTGTTCGAGTGTTTCGCCTTTGCCGAGTCGTTCGCCGACGGAACGATTGCGGCTGTGGCGACTGGCGCAGGTCACGATCAGATCACCGATACCGCTGAGCCCTGAAAAGGTTTCTGGCTTGGCGCCGAGGCACACGCCGAGGCGCGTGATTTCTGCGAGGCCGCGGGTCATGAGTGCTGCCTTGGTGTTGTCGCCGAGCTCCATGCCGTCGAGGATACCTGCGGCCACTGCGATCACGTTTTTAAGGGTGCCTCCGATTTCGACGCCCAGTGGGTCGTCGGAGGTATAGACGCGGAACGTTTTGCCCATGAAGGCTTGTTGGATTTGCGCCGCGTGTTCGCTGGCAATTGTGACGGCAGTCGGCACGCCGCGTGCCACTTCTTCGGCGTGGGATGGGCCAGAGAGGATGGCAACCTTGCGGCCTAAGACATCGTAGGCCACTTCGCTCATGCGTTGGTGCGTGGATTCGTCGAGTCCCTTGGTTGCACTGACGATCAAGGCGCTGTCTGGTAGGTGAGGCTTGATTGCTTCAAGCGAGGAGCGGTAGAAGCGTGAGGGAGTGACGACGACCACGAGGTCGGCATCGCTGACGTCTGCTGGATTGGAGGTCCATTGGATTTCGCTCGGAACTTTAACACCGGGCAAGTAGGTGGCGTTTTCACCAGTCTCGCGGATGCCTTTCAGTTCTTCTTCGAAAGGCCCCCAAATGGTCACCTCATTGCCGTTGCTTGCGAGCACCATGCCGAGCGCGGTGCCCCATCCTCCATTACCGATTACAAATGCTTTCATAGCTCTGACTCTATTTGATTTCGTTTAGAGACCTCAAGCTCAATGACTTCGTAGGCTCTAGTGTAGGAGCGCTTTAGAAGCGATAGCCCACCGAGAAGGCAACGGCTTGGCTGTCTAGGTCGTAGTCGCCATCGACTGTTGGGAAGTTGTTGCCGCTGACTCCACGATCGGATGCATAGATATACTGATAGGTCAGTTGCCAGTAGACATTTCCATAGTCCCGTCCGACTCCAGCAGCAAAGGCATGGCGGTCAGAATCAGGGACGATTGGCAGTAACTCTTGTGATGGCACTGCGCTTTCGATGTAGGTGTAACCGGCGCTGACGTTCCAGCCGTTGTCGAAGTAGCGAGTGACGCCGAGCTCCCATATGAATGAGGATTCCCAGTTGAGTTCATAGGATAGTTCTCCTAGATCGTCTGGCAGGCCTTCGATGGTGAGGTCATTGACACGATCCCAGTTCGTCCAATCCACATTGAACTCGATATTCCATTGCTCAGTGGGGCGGTAGGAGTAGCCGAATACGATGGATTCAGGAAAGGTGAGATCCGCCTTGGTTTTGAATTTTCCAGCGTATGGGCCGAAGATTGCAGGCTGAAGGGTTGTTTTTCCATCATAGGTGACGTCTGTCTTGGCTTGATAGTTCAGGCCGAAGGAGTGTTTCTCGGAGGGTTGCCAGAGGGCTGATAGTGAGAACCCTACGGTGTCGTCATTTGAATCAAATGTGAGTGCGTTCGTTTTGATTTTTACGTCAGTGTCGTCGTAGCTGGCTCCCGCTGATACCGAAAGTGTTTCGGTGATCTGCCATGCGAAGACGGCATGATATTTGGTATACGTGAGGTCTGCTTTGTAGGGAACGAAGGGATCGACGGCGAATTTCGCATCTTTCCCCCAGTCCGTGCCGAGTGCGAAGGGTGCATAGACGCCAAAGCCTGCGGCGAAAGGAGTCTCTTCAAACTTGTGGCTAACGAAAAAGCTCGGGACGGCTTGGAAGTCATCGTCCATGTCGTCGTTGCCGCTCATCGTATCCGCACTGTAGCCGAGAGAGATGGCAAAGACGCTGCCGTGGATCTGTGTGCCTTCGAGTTGTGTGAGACCTGCGCCGTTATAGAAGACTGCGGAGGCGTTGTCTGCTGTGGCAGTAAAGGCATTGCCGCGGGCGGTTGCGAATGCGTCGATGTAGGCGATGCGCGTTGCCGCTGCGTGGGAAGCGAGTGAGGTTGCTAGGCTGAGGCTTGTGAGTAACAGGAGTCGTTGATTCAGATTCATTGAGTTTGGGTAGGGGATCGGATTTTAGCGGAAAAGTATTGCGGGCCGTCGTGATGGAGGAAGATCATGATGAGTCCTCGTATATTGTCCGAGATTGATTCGCTGTTCGTGATGAACAAGATGAGGGTGGCAGGTCCGTGGAGTATGAATAATGCGTGTTTTTTGCTGAATTCATCGCTGTGCTGCAACTGCAAATTGCCGTTGGATCGCCCTCATTCGGGAGAGAGGCTCGGTTTGGCACTGTGCAAAAGTATCCCTGATCGCCTTGCTGGACCGTTGGAGGACGAGAGTGAACTGGGCAAAGGCAGTCGGTTCATATTCTCAGTCGATGTGTGCGAAGAAGAGGCTTAATCTGTCTTTTTACGGAATTTTGCCAAGAGATGATGACTCTTATGTAAGATTCAAATTGTCAAATGGGCAGAAACTCTCCAACCTGCGCGACTTTTTGACAAATTCGCTCTTCGCTAATAGTTTTTATTCATCATGCAAGTTACGCTCCTCAAGTCTAAGCTGCTCCGTGCAGAAGTTACTGACAGTGCCCTCCATTACGAGGGTAGTCTGGCGATCGATTCCGCATTGATGGATCAGATCGGCCTCGTTGCCTACGAAAAGATCCTCGTCGCAAATATCGCCAATGGCGAGCGCTTCGAGACTTACGCGATCGAGGCTCCCAAGGGTTCACATACCATTTCTCTGAATGGCGCCGCTGCGCACAAGGGCGAACTCGGTGATTTATTGGTGATCATGTCCTTCGCTCAGTTCGAGGCAGAAGAGGCGAAAGCCTGGAAGCCCAAGGTGCTGGTGCTGGCAGATGGCAACAAGCGCGTGGTGCGTGCGGACAATGTTCTCATTGCTGAGGACGTCTTCTACGACTGCTAGTCGCTTCGATTTATTTTCCTAAAAAGCCGATCATTCGCATGGTCGGCTTTTTTTGTGTCTGTTCTTCGACTTGATTCGTAGCTTCGAAACTCTGTTTCGGGGTCTAGCAGCACGGATCAAACTTTTGGAAACACGAGTTTACAGCGCGAATTCCCGTTTCAGCGCTTCCATGTCGAGGCACTGCTCCATTAGGTCGGCCATGGCGGAGTAGGTGTGGTCGGCTTGGGCTTTGCGTGAAATGGGTGAAATCGTGACCTTCTGCAGGTTGGCGGCTTCGACCAGGCGCTGGCGCATGGGGGCTCCGTCGAATAGACCGTGTTGGTAGCTGCCCCAGATATTGCCGAGGCAACTGCCTTCGGGAATGGTGGTGCCGTCTGTGTGGAGTATGTGGAGTAGGGGCGCGATTTGGCGGGGGGCACCTGAGGGACAGACAAGAATGTCTGTGTCACTTCCGTGTGGCTGCGGTTTGATTTGAGAGCGTCCGCTGTGGATCTCATAGGTGTCCCAAGTCTCGCCGTCGCAGTGCGATTGGCGGGGGGCGACAGTTTTGTGCGCGTGAAATTCGGTTTGGAGGGGCAATAGGCCAAGGCCTTCTGCGTGTCCCGCGAGTCCTGCGATGCCGCTAGGATCGCTGAGCTGGGTCCCGAGCATTTGGTAGCCGCCGCAGATGCCGACGACGGGCACGCCTGCCTTGGCGCGCGCTTGGATCGCAGCGGCGAGTCCCGTCTGTTGCAACCATGCTAGGTCTTGCAGGGTGTTTTTGCTGCCAGGAAGGATGATGGCGGCGGCGTGCTCGATTTCGGCCACGGTGCTTGCCCAATAGACCTTGAGCCCCGTGTCGTTGCGCCAGGCTTGAATGTCTTGAGAGTTGGAAATCTGTGGTAGGCGCACCCATGCGATGCCGTTGTGCTGAGCCGCGCTGGTGGCATTATGCAGGCACAGGCTGTCTTCTTCGTCGATCTGCAGTTGGTTCCGCTGCGGCAAGAGTCCGAGGTAGGGCAGGGTGCAGTGCTCCGCGAGATACGGAGTGGGATCAGGGAACAGCGACGTGTCGCCGCGAAATTTGTTAATGACATGGCCGAGGCCGGCGGCTTGGTCGGCGGGGGACATGAGCGCCCATGTGCCTGCGATTTGAGCAAAGACGCCGCCACGTTCGATATCGGCGACGAGTATCCACTTACCGTTGACATAGCGGATGGGGCGCAGGTTGGCGATGTCGCGGTCGACGATGTTGAGCTCGACGGGACTGCCGGCGCCTTCCATCACGAGCACGTCACATTGATTCTGCCAGCCGTCGAGCGTCTCGCGCACGACTTGCCAGGAGTCCTCGATGGTTTGGTAATAGTCGCGGGCGTGAACTTGCTCGACTGCTTTGCCTAGGCGCACGACTTGCGAAGTGGAGTCGCCGACGGGCTTGAGTAAGATCGGGTTCATCTCGACGCGTGGCGCGAGACCACAGGCCGCGGCTTGCACGGCTTGTGCAATGCCGATTTCGCCGCCGTCCAAAGTGGCACAGGCATTGTTCGACATGTTCTGCGCTTTAAACGGTGCGACGCGCACGCCTTGGCGGCGTAGCCATGCGCAGAGCGCGGTGGCGAACCAACTTTTGCCCGCATTCGATGAGGTGCCTAGTATGCCGACTGCTTTCATTGATTAAGAGGGAGGAGACTTGAGAGAGATGAGATTGGAGATTGGAGGGGGGAGAGCTGAGAGGGGGGCTAATTGCTGTGTGTGGCCTGTGAAATCTCGCAAAATCCAAAGGTGAACCGATGGCCCGGATCGTCGAATTCCCGTAGGATGGGAGCTGGTCTGTTTAAGGCGATGGGGGCGCTGAATTCGGGTGCATCGTAAACGAAGGTGTGAAATTCACCATTCTCACCGCAGGGATCAATACCTTTGGGGAGGTCATTGAGGAAAGCTTGGTCGTAGTCACGTCCTGCAAACTCAATGCCGAGCCGCTTGGTGTCGACACAGACGACCGCGGCTTTGTAGCCGAAGTGAATGAAGCGTTGAGCCAGTTCGGTGGTGTCCGTTTGCCAGATCGGGTAAATGCATTGGAGGCCGAGTGGTTTATGAAAGCGCTCACGCCATTGTTTGATGTCTTCGAGATAAAGGTCGCCGTAAGCGATTTTTCGAATGCCGTGTGCGGCTTGTTCACGTAGTGCTGTGGAGACGGCGATTTCGTAGGATTGTGCTTCGTTGACTTCGACCTCGATGAGCGGGAGCCCCAATGCCGACGCCTGAGCGCGCAGCAAGTCTTGGGAGACGCCGTGCACGCTGACGCTTTGGTCGTGGCGCACGACGGTGATCAAAGAGTCGATCTGGTAACCTTGCTTGAGCGCAGCGGTCAATGCCATGGCACTGTCTTTACCGCTAGACCAAGAGAAGAGTATGCGTTCGTTGGTGGTGGACATGCTATTAGCTGTAGGGGTGCTGCTTGCGGCACCCGCGGGCGTAGGAGGGGTTACGAAGGTTCGTTTGTGTCTCGAGCGCTCGCGGTCTTCGCAAGCAAAGCCCCTACGTTTTATTTTTTACGATTGGGGCGGAAGAGGCGCCAACGGTCTTCGGTGAGTCCTTGTTTGTGTGACTCTTCGCGTGAGAGCTTAAAGAGTAGGTCGGATAGACGATTGACGAATTGCATGACACTCGGGTCGACGGGGTCGGCCTTGTTGAGTGTGACTAAGCGGCGCTCGGCGCGGCGTGAGATAGTGCGTGCCATGTGGCACAGGGCGCAGACTTCGTTACCGCCAGGGAGGAGGAAATATTCGGTGACGCTGGCGAGTTCGTCTTCGATCTGCTTCATCCAACCTTCCATCCAGATGGAGGACTCCGTTGGGAGTGGGGAGGCTGGGCGTGGGTCGACCTCGGAGGGAGTCGCTACGTGTGCCATGAGATTCATCATCTCAGTTTGAATGCGCCTCAAGCCGTCTTCCCAAGGATGGTCTGCGGGGAGCTTGCTGCGGAGTAAGCCGAGTGAACTGTTTGCTTCGTCGAGGTCGCCGAGGCACTCGATACGTGCGTCGTCTTTGTCGACACGACCGCCGCCGCCGACGCCTGTTTTACCTTTGTCGCCTGCGCGTGTGGATATGTTACCTGCCATTTTTTTTAAGAAGTTAGAAGTTAGAAGTTAGAAGTGAATAGTTAGAAGTGAAGAGGCCTGGTTCCTGATTCGATGTTGAGAGTTCGACGTTGGACGTTCAAATCTTCCTCAGTCTTCGAACCGTCCTTGCCATTTGAGGGCAAACCCGGTGGCGAAGGCTTGATGGATGAGTTGTAGAAAGTCGTCGTTGGAGTGGGTTAAGTCGCCTGTGTTCCAGTTGGTTAGGAAAGTTTCGGGGGCAAGCGCCTTACCGCATACCGCGCGGGCGATCAGACCGGCTTGATAGAGTAGGCTGTCTTTCGCGCAACTCTCAGGCAGCACGCCCCAAGTGATTTGATCTTTCAAGTGCACGCAGGCTTGCACGGCCCCGACGGTGACGGGGTCGTGGTTGATCGCTAGAAAGTTTTCAGTAAACAAAGTGCGTGCCGCTTCGGGCAGCGCGGCTGTGATGTCAGCGATGAAGCGTTCTTGCGTGTCGCCGAAGCGTTCTAGCTGCACGATTGAGGAGCGTCGCGCGTCAGGTGTCATACCGCATTGCAAATTGAGTGCTTGGCGGAGTGCGCCTTCCATGGCTTGGCCAATGAGCTCGCCCAGCTTTGAGTGTTTGTTGGCATCGTGATGGACGACTTCGGTGCCGAGTTGTGCGGCGATGCCGATTTGATCGGTGCCAGTGCCAGTGGCGAGGCTACCGGAGTAGCGCGATGGGGTGCTTAATTCGTGCAAGACCGCTGTTTTCGCTTCGGTGGCGACGGTGGCCGCGATCAGCAGGGCACCGGGAGTGAGCTCCTGATTGATGAAGAGCATGCTGATGATGGTGCCTGCGGGCGGAGTGGGGCGACCGAGCGATTTGACGCCATCGGCGGTTTGCTCGTAGCTGGCGGGGTCGCCTGCACGTCCTGCATTGCCACCTACGCCTGCGGTGCACACGGCGACGACTTCGAGGCCGTTGAATGTGGCGCGTTGGGTGGCGGCATTGTTCATGTTGGCCGCAGTGCTTAGAATTGCCGCTTTGGTCGTTTCGATACCAGCCTTGGAGGTGATTCGCTTCATGTAGCGCGCTGGGTCTTTGACATAGACTTCCACTAGATCAGTGTCGCTGTGCTTACACGGCTCGCAGGATTGATGATTCACCAAGTAGTCGAGGTTTTCGTGCACGCCGCCATTCATACGGCTGGTTGAGAGCACGCGATGCGGTTTGAGGAAATGCGCGTAGACGATCTTCTCTTTGCGGTAGAGGTCTACGTGGTTGTAAAATGTGTCTAGTTTCATTTTTGAAAAGGAGTCAGAAGCTAGGAGTTAGGAGTAAGAATCTAGTGCTGAGTGAGTTCTGGACGGCTGCTTGAAACGACTCCATTGTAAATACAGAAAGAAAATAGCAGACCCGATTGCCGCGGATAAGTAGGCGGTGATGTTTGCAGTCTGAGTGAAAGCGATACCAACCGAGTTGTCCGGATACCATTGCTCAGGGTAGAAAGTGTGTGTGAGGTTTGGTTGATAGCGGCTAGAATCTATGTGTCCAGCCAGCAGGCATAGAGTCTCGATACTGAAGATTAGAATGAAAAAGCGTTTATAGGCGAATGAGAAGCTCAAGGGAGCACGCCAACGTCCGAGTTGTGTGAGTGCAAAGGTGATGATGCCAAACATCATGCCTGGTCCAAAGGTGGCGACGGTTGCATATTCGAGGACGAGTAGCAGATGGTTCTGAAATGGATAGAGCTTCGTGTGAAATTCTGTAAAGTGCCGCGGCTCGATCGAGATTAGTATGAGGTCATGCAACACTGCCCATAGGATAATCGTCAGTGCATACACCCATACGTGTCGAATAAACGCTGGGCGCTTTTCGACAGGGATGGGTAATCTGACCTTGTTGAGAAGTCTCATTTCGGTGCAGTGTGGCATTCGCCGAGTTGGCGTATCCAATCCACGAGATCTTCGATGCAAGTGAAGGTGTGTGTGTCCGAGCCCTTAGTGACGACCCAGCTTGTTTTGCTTTCGTGCTGGGAAATGGTTGTGCTGAAAAATGCGTGGTTGGCATCTTCGGTGATGCCGATTCCGAGGCGAGCGAAGGCGCGGCTTGTCCATAGTGCGGCAGGGCCTTCGCCGGAGAGTGCGACCATTACGCACGGTGTTTTATGGGTGCGGAAGGCGCCGGCCTCGGGATCCCAATCCAAGTTTTCATTGGCGAAGGCGCGTTCAAGCTCGCCGCTGAGTGCGAGTGATTCGGGGGCGCCTTGGATGAGTTCGCCATCGGGTGTGATCAGCCAGAGGCGATCTGCGTAGCGTAGCGCGAGATCTAGGTCATGCGTCGAAAGTAGCATGCCGATTTGTTCGCGGTGTGAGAGGTCACGCAAAATACGCATCAACTCGACGCGACGCGGCAGGTCGAGAAAGGCCGTTGGCTCATCGAGGAGCATGAGTTGCGACTCTTGCGCTAGGGCGCGGGCGATCGATACCTTTTGGCGTTCGCCATCGCTGAGTTCGGCGACTTGTCGCTGACTCAGTGCTTCAGCGCCGACGGCTTCGAGTGCCCATTGAATGCGTATGTGATCGTGGTCGTTGAGCCCTCCGAGCCAACCAGAGTAGGGGTGACGCCCGAGTGCGGCGAAGGCGTAGGCATCCATCATGCCGATGGGCATACTATCGGTGAAGACGATGCTGACCATGCGGGCGCGTTCACGTGGAGTGATGGCGTGGAAGTCTTTGCCTTGTAGTTGTAAGTTGCCACTTAGTGGGGCTTGCACGCCTGCGAGGGTTCGAATGAGTGTGGATTTGCCTGTGCCGTTTGGGCCGAGCAGGCAGATGAATTCACCGCCTTGAATCGCGAGGTTCAATGCTTTCAGTGTGGCCTGTGATTGGCCTTTCACTTGATAGCCGATGACTAGGTCTTCGACATTTAGCTTTGGGACTGTGTTTACGGTGTTCATCCGAATAGGCGCTTCATGTTACGCTGTTTGATGAGGGCGAGTATGATCACTGGTGCGCCGATCAATGCGGTGATGGCATTGAGCGGTAACGAGACGTCGAGACCTGGGCCGCGTGCGATGAGATCCGCTGTGAGTGATATTAGTGCGCCGACACAAATGGTAGCGGGAATTAGGATACGGTGACTGCTTGAATTAAACAGACTGCGGCTGAGGTGTGGGGCGGCGATGCCGAGAAAGCCGATTGGCCCGCAGAAGCCTGTGACGGTGCCCGCGAGTAGTGATGCGGACAGCAAGATGAAGAAGCGCACTTGTTTGGTGCGGGTGCCTACGCTTTCGGCGTAATGCTCACCGAGGAGTAGTGCGTCGAGTGGTTTCATGAACAGCAGTGTAATGATGAGTCCAATACAAATGGCTGGGGCGAAAACGATCATTTGATTCCAGCTGACGTTGCCATAGTTGCCGAACGACCAGTTCATGAATGACTGCAGGCGCTCGGCCATGCTGAAGAACATGAGAATGCTGACCAGTGCACCAATCGCGTAACTCATCATGAGACCGAGGATGAGGAGCGTCATGACATCGACGCGGCGTGACATGGTGAGGGTGATCATCAGAGTCACCGCGGCGCCACAAGTGGAGGCGAAGACGATAAGGGTTTGCCCTGACAAGCTGAGGCTTTCAGTAAGACTGATGCCGATGGGGGCGAGCAGTAGTATGACAATCGCGACGCCCAGGCTAGCGCCAGAGTTAACGCCCAACACAAACGGGTCGGCCAACGGGTTTCGAAAGATGGTCTGCATCATCAGGCCGGCGGTGGAGAGTGCGGCGCCGGCGAGGATTGCGGTGGCGATACGCGGTAGGCGAAACTCAATGATGATCTGTCGCAGCACGTCGTTGACCTCGGGAGATCCAGTGATGGCTTGCAGGATGACCTTTGGAGCCAGCGGTTGTGAGCCCAAGCAGGCGCTGAGCAAGGCGACGCCGATTACGCCTAGCACAAGTAGCACGAAGAGGGCGACTCTTCGTGTTGTGAGATGCGGCTGTGGTTGCGTGGGCATATACTAATTGAGTTGCTCGTAGTAGATGAACTCGTGGTCTTTGGCTAGATCGGGGTGAAAAATTTTGATCATGTCGGCCAGCACTTCGTCGGGGTGCACGATGCCACGCTCCCAGATGTTGTTGCCGCCAGTGAGGTTGAACTGTTTGCAGCTGTTGTAGATCTGACCGTCTTTGGCTGCCTGAAAGTGCATGAAGCGCTGGTCGGCAGAGAAGAGTGATTTGAGGTCGCGGTAGCTGCTGGGGTTGATCCAGATGTCGGCGTTGGCTGCTTTGAGGAACACACGTTCAAAGTCGAGTGGGATGCCCCCGCTGGTGGTGTCGTCGGCCCAGATGTAGTCGCCGCCGGCATCGGCAATGGCTTTGGCCATGTAGCTCTGCCCGCCTGGCACATGCCATGCGCTGGCATAGGGTGCGCCGCTAAAGACGGTGGGACGCGGTTGGATCTCTTTGGTGTTGGCGACGAGTTGGTTGTAACGTTCGGCGATTTGATCGAATATGAGGTCGGCCTGTGCGTCTTGTTGGTAAAATGCAGCAATGAATTTAATCCACTCTGAGCGGGCGAGTGGGTGCTGCTCCATGTAACTCGCAGAGAGCACGACCGGTAAGCCGGAACGCGCGAGTTGGGGGTGGACATCAAACAGTGGGTTGCCGGAAGAACTGGTGAGAATGAGGTCGGGCTGTAGCAAGAGCATGCGCTCGATTTCTAAACTTTGCCCAGTTTGCACTGCAATGATTTGACCCGCATCAATGCGCTCGTGCACTTCGAGGTTGTTTATGAAATCAGGGGTGGCAACGCCGACCAAGGATTCTTGAAGGCCGAGCGTGTCAATATAGCCCACAAAGGTGGTGGCCATGACGACCACGCGCTCGACGGGCGTGCGAATGAGCATCGCACCTTTCGGGAGTTTGGGCACGGCCTGCCCCTTGGGGACGAGTGCATAGCGAAAGCGCTCTTTGGAGTTACGGCTGATGTTTTTCACCGTGATTAGCCGGTGGGTCGGGAAGTCCTCTATCTGCAGATTTTGCGCGTAGTCGAATTCAACGGTGTCGGCGGCTACGGCTGCTTTAGTCGCGATAAGAAACCCGAAACCAAGGCTTAGAAGGATTCGGGAAAGGTGCTGTAAGAAGAGTGGGTAGGTCATTTTAGAAAAAGGGCGCTTGCCTCTGTATGTAGACAAGCGCCCCGCTTATTAAGGATAAAATGAAATCTTATCGATTTCGTTTAGAAGTTCACACGCACGCCGGCCATCATGTTGAAGCCTGGTGTGCCGTAGCCGACGATCTCTTCGTAGTCTTTATCTAGGATGTTGTTTGCCGATGTCCAAACTGTCCACACCTCTGAAATCGCATATTGTGCTGCCAGATTGACTGTTGCGTAGTCGGGGGATTCTTCGGTCGAACCGAATTGAGCATTACGCTCACCGATGTAGAGAACCGAACCTTTGAGGTCTAGCTTGTCTTCTAGTGTGCGCCAAGTGAGACTGACGCTCGCTTGATGCTTGGGTGTGTAGAGAGGCTCTTTGTTTACGTCGCTTGTGGCATCGGTGTAGGTATAGCTGCCGCGAAAGGTCAGGTCGGGTTGAATCTTCCAGATCAGTGACGTTTCGACGCCATCACTTTCGTAGTTCTCATTTACCATGGCTCCCGGCCATCCTGGCCAAGCACCTGGAGCCGTAGGATCCCAAGTCATTTTGTCATCAATGTCGTAGCCAAATGCGGTGACATCAAAGATGACAGTGTCTTCGAAGAGTGTGACTTCGACGCCGATATCCCAACCTTCACCTTCTTGATGTTTCAAGTCGGGGTTGTAAGTCAGATTATAAAGGGATGGAGCTTTGAATGATGTGCCGTAGGAACCGTGGAAGCGTGAGTTGATTGGCTCAACTAGGTAGCTGAATGTCGTGCGCCAAGTCTTTTTATCGCTATAGCCACTAGGATGATCGTAGCGACCGCCGATTGTCCAGAATAGGTTCTCGATGACTTCAAAGTTATTATCTACGTAGTAGGAAGCATTACTGCGAAACTCGTGGGTATCACGATTCTCGTTGTGTTCATATCCCGCACCACTGGCAAGGGTCCATGACTCGTTTACGGTGACCACGTTACGCCATTCTGTTTCGTAGCGATCTGCCTTGAAGGGGGTTTTGCCCCAAGTGTCGTTTTTATCTTCATTATCGACGCCAGTGTAAGCAAAGCTGAGTTGCGTTTCCCAAATGTCGGTCGCTTGGAAAATGGCTCCCGTTTTTGCAAAGATCTGTTCAGAATCATTCTTGCCGCTGTTGTCTGCGAGGGAAGTGTCGTAGTCTGCTTCGGAGTCGATATAGTAGCTGGCTAGATAGAGTTCTAAGTCGTCGTTCACCGCGTATCCGACTTTTAGGTTGGCGGCGGTATTCTTGTAACCGTCGTCTTCATTATCGCCAGATAGCGAGGAGTAGCCGTCACTGCTGTAGCGATTTAGGCTCATTGAAAGGTCCCACTTGCCTTCGTTCATGAGTAGGCTGGCTGACGCCTGACGTGTATCGTCTGTGCCGTAGCCAGCTTTGATGATAGTATTTGTCTCACCTTCGGCTGGCTTTCGAGTGGTCATGTTGAGCACTCCAGCGAGTGCATCGGCTCCGTAGAGTGAGCTCTGAGGGCCTTTGAGTAATTCAATGCTTTCGATGGTGTCACTGAAGATCAAACCGGGGTTGAGCATGCGCCCTGTCATTGGGTTACTGACTTTGATGCCATCGACGAAGACGACGGGATTATCCCCATTGAGGCCACGAATGGTCATGCCGAAAGCGTTACCCATGCCGCCATTGTTACGGACCAAAACACTAGGCACTTCGCGTAATGCGTCGGTTACAAATACGCTTTGACCGATCTCAAGGTCTTCACGGGTGATGAGTTCGACCTTACTGCCGACTTCATCGAGGGGCACCTCGTAGGTGTGGGCGACGACTACGTAGTCGGCGAGTTCTGGAGAGGCATCGGCGGTGTCCTGATTACGCGCAGGCTGATCGTCAGCATGGAGGCAGACGGAGCCTGCGAATGCTGCGATCGCTGATGCGATGCTGAGTTTTGTTGTGTATGTCATTATGTTGTTTGTTTGAAATCCTGCCTGAGAGCTGAAGTGTCAGAGGATTCAAACAACACGTGATGACAATTAACGACCTTCGGGTCGTTTTTAGGGTCACTTCGTTTTGATTGAAGTTGGCTGATCTGCTTCCTGCTTTCGCGACAGGGGCCTTCAGAATGATAATTCTGAAGTAGATAGCGTATGTAGTCAGTGTTCGGACTTCATGCCTTCAGCCTTAATTAAAGGGCTACAATCCTTGTTCATTTGGTTAAAATGGTAAGAGCGGTGAGCCCTTAATGTGGATTGTGACGTGTTACCGTAGCGCGACTGTCACCGATTTTCACGGTGTTTCCTGAGTCTGCATACTAGTTGATGTAGTTAAGAACAGATCACCTCAAAGTGATTTTGAAGCGACTGCGATATTGTTCGGGTGCTTATAATCAAGATGCAAGCCTATAAGCATTTGTTATCTCCGATTTTCTTGGGATAAGTTCTACTTCGCTTGCTTAGAGTGCGACCTGCAAGGTCATCAGCGTAATTGAAAATAAGAGTGCAAAGGTATAGGTGCGGCGCATGACGGCGATACTGCGACGGATGTCATTGGCAGTGGGTTGTGGTGCCCCTGAGTTCATCGTTTTGGTGTGGAGCAGTTTGCCGTCTTTATACATTTCGCCACCAATCACGATACCTAGTCGCTTTGCCATGGCGGCTTCGGGCCAGCCAGCATTCCAGCTTGGGTGTTTTTTCGCATCGGAGCGTAACTGCCACCATGCGCGGAAGTCCCAGCTACCAAAGGTGATGAGGCTGCAGAGACGAGCGGGAATGAAATTTAAGACGTCGTCCATGCGGGCGGACAGTTTGCCGATTTTTTCGAAGCGCGCAGTGCGATGCCCGATCATGGCATCGAGCGTGTTGCAGAGCCTAAAGAAGAGTGCGCCCGCGGGCCCAAATACTAAGAGCCAAAAGAGTGGGGCGATCGCGCCATCATTGTAATTCTCGGAGCCACTTTCGATGGCTGCGCGACAGACCGCATCTTCATCCATACGGCTGGTATCACGGCCAACGATCCATGAGACACGTTCGCGTGCTTTTTCAATACTAACACTGAGTGCGTCCGCAATGGCGGCGACGTGCTTCGTTAAATCGGTAAAGGCAACGGATTGAAAGACGACAATGGCATCGAGCGGTAGGGTAAGCCACGGGTTAATACTGCTGAGTAAGCTACGCAGCAGCAGGTAGCCGCCGAGCATAATGACCATGAGGCTGAACCATAACACGATGCCGCTGAAAACCGTTCGCCCGAGTTGCTTTGCCCAAAACGTTTCAAGCTGGCTGATTAAATTGCCAGCCAGTTTGACTAGGTGCGGCATCTTGCGTGGGTCTCCGAAGATCAGATCCAGTGCAAGTCCTAGAATGCAGGCGATGAGCGTCACGATATCCATACTTGTTTCGCATTAAGGTATTGTTGCCTAAAGAGAGTCGACTTTAAAAGTGGGCGGGATTCTTTCTGATGGTGATAAAATTGATTAATTTTAATTGCTGAGAATCAGTGTCAATAACGCTGCTGCTTTTTCGCCGACGATGGTTTGCCTCGTGAAGTATCCGCTGTGATTCTGGGCGGGAGGGTACTCTTGAATAATTGTGCCTTTCAATGCTGAGTCTAGAAGTCCGTTCTAATGTGATGGGTGGTGTTGCGATCTTTTTGAGTGAATTGATACACTCGTATTTATTTTGAGATTGATTCTCTTAGATCGAATTATGCTTGTCGTGTTTAGTATATGTGTAATTTCTGTCAGCAGCGATGAACCAGCAGGTAGATATTTTATGTCGAGCGTCCTTCGTGAGGCTTGCAGTGACTTTTGCGAGCGCCACGTGGGACGCTGAGGAGTTTGAGTCCGGCGCGAGCGTCAGTGAAGACTTGATGCCTTCTGCGGTCGTAGCGACTCGCGCCCCGTTTAAAAGAGATGTATCGCCACAGGTGTGTGTGTATCGATTTTCCTTGTTCAAAAAGGTAGGCAGGCTGTGGTTTCCATTCGGGGGGATGGCAGCCTGCCTTTTTGATTTCGCACATCATTCGCTTCAGATACTATCTGCTAACTTCTGCCTCCCCACTTCTATTTAATGGCGAATACTCAACAGCGTGCAGTGATCTTGTCTGTCTTGAAAGAGGCGGGTCGACCGATTACGCGTGAGGAGCTGCTTGAGCTAGGGCGCCGCAAGTTGCCGCGCTTGGGTTCTGCTACGGTGAACCGTGCTATTCGTGAAATGACGGAAACGTTTCAGATCATTGGGGTTGTTTTTCCTGGGCAACCACGTCGTTATGAGTTGCCCGCTGAGAAGGAGCACCCTCACTTCATTTGTCGAGGTTGTGATAAAGTGTTCGATCTTCCTGTGGCGATGCAATTGCCGCCGGTGCATGCACCCAAGGGCTTCGTGGTGACTGGCGGGGAGGTTGTTTATTCGGGCAAGTGCCCTACGTGTTCAAAAAAGACTTAGCCGATCATCGTTCGGCTGGTATGGAGATAATTGATATGAGACCAAAGCTCAGTAAAAACCGTGGAGAGGTATGTTACCCCTTTATGTATGAGAAATCGCTGAAGTGTGATTTCGAAATTTTAACCGATGATTTGTGTCGTCAGGTGGGTGCGATTCTCGCCGTGATGCCACCAGAGTTTCCGGTCTTGATTGCGGAGCTGGAGAAGCTGCAACCGATGATCTATCATCTGAATGGTTCGATCCGTGGAAAGTGTGCCGTCTCTGAGGAGGATGTCGTATGGCTACGTGAGCTATATTTGGGCCATCGCGCTGCGACCGAAGAGAGTGTGTCGGGGAGTGTCGCAGGTTTCGTGTTGCCGCGTGGTGGCGCGCCCGTGCCTCAGTTGAATGCGGGTAGCTCTGCTGCGAAGCGGGCGATTCGATTGATGGTGCGTTTATATGATGAGGAGAATGTCGAGATCCCTGAGGTGTTGCACCGTTTTGCGAATGTGCTGTGTAACTATTTGTTTGTGCTGACCTTGGTGGTCAATCGCGCACGTGGCGAGGTGGAGGTTCCCTTCGTGAGCCAGAGTTATCCAGAGCGCAAGTCGCGTGTGAGAAGAAACGAGTCGTAAGTGATGATGGCGGAGGCCTTTTGATGATGCCTGTTAAGATGCAGCCCGGCTGACTGTATGGATAATTCACACCTTGCCATCTGGTGGTGGTGAGGCATTTATAGAGTCATGCGTATTTTATTAATAGGAGCTCTGTTGAGTCTGTTCGTCGGGGCCATGCAAGGGCAGGAAGCGTTGCAGCCGAAGTATGATATATCGCCTTCGATAGCGAAGCTCCCGGAGCAGTCCGACTTTTTCGGCTCTTGGTTACGCTCGGATGGCACTTACAGCGTGGAAGTTGAGGCAGGTGAATCTGCGGGCACGGTGGTGGCACGCTATTTCAACCCGAAGTCGATTAATGTTGAGACCGCCGCATTCGACGAGGTCGAAGGGCAACCGCGATTGGAGTTTGTATTGCGCGATGAGGGCTATCCCGGTTCTGCGTATCGGTTGATTTTTTTACCTGAGCGCCGAGTGTTAGTTGGCACATATATGCGCCCCGGTGGTGAGCCTGCCGAGGTTTACTTTGTGAGGAAAGACGAACAATAGGATTCCGATGACCAGCCGATTAAGATCCCATTGGAGACGTATCATCTTCCAGTCGACTCGCTGGGATGAGAAGGCCTTTGATGTTTTCTTAATCATCGCGATTTCGTTGAGCGTGATCGTGGTGATGCTGGAGAGTGTTCCTTCGATTAGTTCAGAACTGCGCCGGGCGCTGTATTTTGTCGAATGGGGGATCACGATCCTCTTTACGCTGGAGTATATATTGCGTCTGTATGTGTCGTTGAGGCCGTTGCGCTATGCGCGAAGCTTTTTCGGGGTAGTGGATTTGCTGTCGATTTTGCCAACGTATTTGGACCTATTGTTGCCTGGTGCGCACTATTTAGCGCTGCTTCGTGTATTGCGTGTGTTACGCATCTTCCGAGTGCTGAAGCTGGCAAAGTATATCGGTGAGGCGAATGTGTTAATCCATGCCTTGAGGTCGAGTTTGCGTAAGATCGCGGTGTTTATCTTTACCGTGATCGTGCTGGTTCTGATTCTGGGATCGTTGATGTATCTGATCGAAGGTGAGGAGCATGGCTTTACTAGTATCCCTAAAAGTGTGTATTGGGCGATCGTTACGCTGACGACTGTGGGGTATGGCGACATCTCTCCGCAGACGCCGCTGGGGCAACTCTTTGCTTCCTTCATCATGATTACAGGTTATGGCATTATTGCGGTGCCTACGGCGATTGTGACAGCAGAGATGACGCATGCCCATTCGTCACGTGATGAGATTTCTGCGCGCGAAGCAGAGCCTTCGATCTGCCCTGCCTGTGGGTGGGAGGATCACGATCATGACGCGGCGTTTTGTAAGGTGTGCGGTGATCGATTGCCGCCTGATCCTCAATTTAAGAAGTAGAGATGAATGTAGAAGAAAATGAAAATATAAAGCAGTTGTTGGCGACCAATGCTACGTTGGTGCAACAAAAGAAGGCGCTCGGTTGGTTGGCAGACTATTGCGAAGAGAGTTACATCTTGAACCTGCCACCGTCGACCGCCGCGCTCACGGCGCTGGAGAAATATGCGAAGAAGGCTAAAGCTGATGCTGCGTTGAAGCGTCGTGCCGCCAAACTCGCAAAACAGTATAAATTACGCTAAGCTTGGCTCATGGATTTTTCACTGATAGATGTAGCTAAGCGCCTCGATGCGATTGAAGGGATGCTTCCCGAGTTGGAGCGAATGCTGATCGAAATGCAGCAAGGTGACTTGGGGATCGATACGAAGACCACCGAAGTCGACCTGGTGACGAAGGCCGATTTCGCGAGTGAACAGTGTTTGATTGCTTTCATCCGCACTCACTTTCCAGAGGATGGTATTGTCTCGGAAGAAGGCAGTCAGAGCTCCGATGAGGCGGGGCGTTCCGTATCCTTTCGGTGGATACTCGACCCGATTGATGGCACCGTGAATTATGCGAATCGCATTCCGACATGGGCGATTTCGATTGGGCTCTTGTTTGAGGGCGAGCCGGTCGGAGGGATTGTGACGGCTCCGTCGCTACGTGAGCGGTTTCGTGCGATTAAAGGGCAAGGCGCGACCTTCAATGGTAAGCCGATGCATGTGAACTCGAAGACCTCTCTGCGCGAAGGGTTAGTGGTGACTGGCTTTCCGTATGATCGCGCCCAACGTGCTGCGCCGCTGTGTGATGCACTGGAAAATATGTTGCGCGAATCGGGAGGCGTGCGCCGTCTCGGTGCAGCTGCGCTAGACTTCTGTTACGTCGCTGATGGGCGCATGGTCGGTTATTATGAAATGGGCTTGCAGCCTTGGGATGCGGCCGCAGGGAGTTTGATCGCCAGAGAAGCAGGCGCGCAGATTACCAATCTAGCGGGCGAGCCGTATGATATGTTTACGAAACGCGGCGTTGTTGTGACCAACGGGCTTGTGCATGAAGCGCTGGTCGAGGCCGCAAAGCCGATGCTGGATGCGTTAGCGATTGAGGTTTAACTGCGAGCGCGGCTGAGCATGATCTGATTGCCGTCGGAGTCTTCGCACATTGCCAGGTGCGGCGGTTCGCCGTTTTCGGGTTGTGGTTCGCGTTCGCATTTTCCGCCTGCTGCGACGATCTCAGCTGCAGCGAGCACGACATCTGCGACTTGGAAGGTGAGGCCGGTCCAGGTCTGCTTGCCTTCGCCACCGCCGTGAATGGCGATCAGGCTGCCAGCGACTTCGATTTCTGTGATGTGTGGGTTTTGTCGCGCGATGGTGCCGCCAAAGCAAGTTTGGTAGAAGGTGGCTGCGCGCTCGGCGTCGGCCGCCCAAATAGTGTATTTCAATTTTTCGACATGCATGCTGTCTTTGTAGTCAGGAACTTCGTGGAAGCGACTCGCATGGCGCTTTTTTTAGCGGTTAAGCTTGGTGGCTGCCCTGTCACTGAATGTGACGGTCTATGACTCTTTATGCTACGGATTTTGGTGGTGGCTTGGGTTCGGTGGACAGACAGGAATGTCTGTGTCACGTTTTTGATGCTGGCCTTGAATTCGGGGATCGTTGCTGCTGTCGTTCTTTTTTCGCTTTTTTCTGGCTCCATTTAGCGAAGCGGCAAGAGTAGCTCTCCTATATTACCTATGAAAGTTGTCTTAGCGGAAAAACCCTCAGTCGCACGCGATATCGCGAAACACCTCAACGCGAATAGCCAGGGGAAGGGATTTTTTAAGAACGATGAGTGGACGGTGACGTGGGCCTTTGGTCACATGGTGGAGCTGCAAGAGCCCGAAGATTATAAGACCGAGTGGAAGCCGTGGCGGCTGAGCAGCCTGCCGATCATACCTGAGGACTTTCAGTTACGTTCACGGGCAGACGGCTCGGCGCATGAACAGTTGATGATCATCAAGGGGCTCTTCGAGCAAGCCGACGAGATCATTTGCGCGACGGACGCCGGCCGCGAGGGGGAGCTCATCTTTCGCTATATTTTAACGTGGGCGGAGTGTGAGTCGAAGCCGTGCAAGCGCCTATGGATTAGCTCGCTGACGACTGCCGCCATTGCGAAAGGATTTAAGAATCTGGTTCCGAGCGCAGATTATGATGGTCTGTATCATGCGGCGAAGTGCCGCAGTGAGGCCGACTGGGTGGTCGGGCTGAATGCCACGCGCTTCTTCACGGTGGAATATGGTCGGCGGAATTTGCTGTTGAGTCTCGGGCGTGTGCAGACGCCTATTTTGGCAATGATCGTAAACCGCGACTTGGAGGTGGAGTATTTCAAGCCAAAGGATTTCTGGGAAGTGCACACGCTGTGCCGGGAGGCGACTTTTAAGCATACCGGTGGTAAATTTGAGGATCAGGAGAAAGCGGCCGCGATTGTCGAGAAAGTGACAGGACAGGAACTGGTGGTGCAGTCGGTCACGAAGAAGAACGAGAAGGCGAATCCGCCACAGCTCTATGATCTCACGTCTCTGCAGCAGGACATGAATAAGCGCTACGGCTTTACGGCGGATCAGACGCTGAAGCTCGCACAGAGTCTTTACGAAAGTAAACACCTGACTTACCCGAGAACAGATAGCCGCTATATTAGCACCGATATTCAGCCGACCATTCCGCCCTTGTTGGAGGCACTGCGTCGACTCAAACCAGATGCGATTGATCAGTTGGATCTCGATAAGCTTAAATTTACCAAGCGTATCGTCGATGATAAGAAGGTCTCGGATCACCATGCGATTTTGCCCACGGAAGTGCTGGGCGATGGGCTGGCGGGCGATGAGCGCAAGCTGTATGGCGCGGTGTTGGTTCGCTTAATTGCTGTCTTCTTTCCTCCGTGTATTAAAGCCGTGACCGTCGTGGATGCAGTTGCAGCGGAGGAACCGTTTCGTGCGCGTGGTAAGGTGCTAGTCGATCCAGGCTGGCAGGCCTTGTATCCGAAGTCGAAGGATGCAAAGCCAGAACCGAAGCAGGAATCGAAGGCGAAGGGCGCAAAGAAAGAAGAAGCCGTGCAGGAACTTCCGGACTTTCAGAAGGGTGAGAGTAATCCGCACGAGCCGTCGTTGCCGCAGTTTAAGACCTCCGCGCCGAAGCGTTTTAATGAGGCGACGCTGCTGTCTCTGATGGAGACTGCCGGTAAAATCGTGACCGATGAAGCGCTGAAAGAAGCGCTCAAGGACAAAGGCGTCGGCACGCCAGCCACACGCGCATCGATTATCGAAGTCTTGATCCAGCGTAAATATGTGGAGCGGCAGAAGAAGAATTTGATCAGCACCGAGTCTGGGCGTGGTTTGATCTCGTTGATTCAAGATGAGCGATTGAAGTCGCCTGAGTTGACGGGGGATTGGGAGTTTCGTCTCAAGCAAGTGGAGCGTGGGGAGTATGATCCTGCTCAATTTATGACAGAGGTCGGGGACTATACCCGTGAGATATTGAAGGGCACTTCAGCGAAGACGGTGAATGTGGCTAATTTGGGGCCCTGTCCGATTTGTCATGAGCCAGTGATTCGCGGGAAGACTGCGTATGGGTGTTCAGCCTGGAAATCCGGCTGTAAGTTTGTATTGCCGATAGTGCAATGGGGCTTGTCCATCGGACCAGAGCTCGCTCGTGAAATCTTTGCGCATAAGCGTAGCCTGACGCCGCACCCGATCGAGGTCGATGGGCAGAAATTGTTTGCTACGTTCAGCTTAGATAAGAAAGGCAATCTCGGTTATGCCGAGGCCGACGTTGAAAAGAAGGACGCTGGGCAGGAGTCGCTTGGAGCATGCCCAACTTGCGGAGGCGACATCGTGGTCGGTGCGAAAGCCTACGGTTGCTCGAACTGGCGGAATGGCTGCAAATTTGTGATTTGGAAAACCATGGCGCAGCGCGAGATTTCATTGGAAGAGGCGCAGCAATTACTCAGCACTGGCACGACGGAAACTTTGAGCGGGTTTAAGTCGAAGGCCGGGAAGGATTTTGATGCCAAATTGAAGGTGTTGAACAGCGAAGTGAAGTTCGATTTCTCGTAGTTGCTCCTAGATTAATGCTTTAGTTGGTATCGATTTATGTGTAATTATTATAACAAGTGTCAGGCAATAGTAAGTTGACTGTGATAAATGGAGTATTCAGGGTAGTTGAATCATGAGATTGCGACGAACAAAGGTGAGTGGGGCTTCTGCAGTGTATCACTGTATGACGCGCACTGTGAACGGTGAGCTACTATTTCACGATCGCGAGAAGGAGATGCTTCGTAAAATGCTGTGGCAGGTGGCTGAGTTCTGTGGTGCTGAGATTCTTACCTATTGTGTCATGTCGAATCATTTTCACGTGTTGTTGCGTATTCCTGAACAGTCGTTGCTTTCAGATGTGGAGCTGATGCGGCGTTATAAGGTGCTGTATCCTAAGCCGACAAAATTCCAATCTGCCTCGACCAAGGTGCTGGAGTCTCAACTACAAGCCGACGGTGAGGAGGCGGATGAGATTCGTCGTAAGTTGCGGGCGCGGATGGGGGATGTCTCTGAGTTTATGAAGACGGTGAAGCAGCGCTTCTCTGTTTGGTATAATCGTAATAATAATCGCTATGGCACGCTGTGGGCAGATCGTTTTAAGTCCGTATTGGTCGAGGGGGCGGGGAATCCGCTGCAAACGATGGCGGCTTATATTGATCTAAACTCAGTGCGCGCTGGGTTAGTCAATGATCCCAAGGATTATCGATTTTGTGGCTATGCAGAAGCGGTCGCTGGTGTGCCAGAGGCGAAGCGGGGGCTTATCCATGTGTGGAGTGATTCTGGTGCAAAGCGCATAGACTCAGCTTTGCGGGCACATCGTATGCTGATTTTTGGTAAGCATGCTGCCGAGACGGGGCTGCCAGACATGAAGCGTGAGAGGGCGTTGAAAGTTTTGAACGAAGACGATGGCAAATTGCCGAAGGCTGTGATGTTGCGCTGCCGAGTTCGCTATTTTACTGATGGCGCGATTCTCGGTTCGGCCGAATTCGTGCGGAACTTTACTGAGGCCTGGGCAATGGAACGCGGGAGAAAGCATCCGCCAAAGGTCAATGCTATGGTTGGCGGCGATTGGGGAGGCCTTTCGGTGATTCAGGGACTGCGACGAAATGTGTTTGGCTGACTCGTTTTACTGTGTGGTTCGTGCCCGAGCGATCTTTGAATGGAGGATAATTGCGTCACCCATTCCATTGCCGAGCCAGTAGTGCTTGCCTGAGTCGTTTGTTTGGCTGATGCCGAATATTTAAAAGAAGCGATAGTAGGGGGGGGATCCTGTTGCTCGCCGTAGAGCGCGATGCGCAGCGATCCTGAAGCCAGTTGCTGCGGGGCGTGTTACGACCAGAAAGCTAGCATTGTATTCGTTAGCGTTATAGGCAATGTGCTTGTCTCTACCTACGAATTATGATGAATCACTGTATCAATAAAACAGAACTTGCGTGGTTGGTGACTCGTGTCGCCGGTGTTGTCTTTGCTTGGTTGGCGCTGACGAAGTTGTCGGGCTTTGGCTTTGCCGTCTACCTGCTGTCGAATGGCGTCTATTCAGAACTATTGAATTCACCCGGGACGCGTGTGTCTTGGGATCTAGCTTGGCCGCATGCGGTGGGGTTCATTTTCTGTCTGGGGCTTGCTGTTTATTTTCTGAAATATGGTGCACGCTTTGTCGCGTTGTTATGCAGTGAGGCACCTGCTTCAATGACCCGAGCGGAAGTGGATGCCGCTGGCTCTAGCAAGGAGGCTTTGTTTGCCGAGTGGTTGGCAGCTGATTCGGCGCGCCGGTATTTGTCACGCGAAGATCAGATGCGTGAATTCACGCAGAGTCAGGCAAGGTCGCGTCAGTTGTGACAACCTATAGGTAGATCGGCTTTGGTCGGTGATGCGAACTCGCCCTCCCGCATTATTTAACAAACTCGACACAGATTGCTCCGCCGTCGAAGGGGATGTCTGTTTGTTTGAGAGTGAGTGCGCCGCTTTTGGGGTCGACTGCGAAGATTGCTAGCGTCGAAGACTTTTGACCGCCGACGATCAACCATTGACCGCTCGGGTCGATGTTGAAGTTGCGTGGAACGCTGACGCTTGCAGGTGTGTTGGCGATGAGTTGCAGGCTGCCGTTTTCGGAACGCGTAAAGGTGCTGAGTGTGTCGCGCCCCTTTTTATCGAGGTCGCGTGTGGAGGTGTAGATGAAGTTGCCGTTGGGGTGGACTCTGATTTCGGCGCAGGTCATCTTTTCTGGTATGCTGCCGTAACTTAATACTGAGTCTGTGTCGAGATAGTGTAGCTGCCCAGTGTTGAGATCGACTGTATAGGTGGCGACGTTGAGTGAGAGTTCGTTCAATACGTAGGCCTGTTTGCCATCTGCTGAGAATTTCATGTGGCGCGGGCCTTGGCTGCCACCTGGCACATCGGCATGTCCGGCGGGCGTGATGATGCCTTGATCAGGAAAGAGCCGGTAGATCATGACTTTGTCGATTCCTAGATCGGGGACATAGACGAATTGGTTGTTAGGGTGGATGAACGCCGAGTGCGGGTGTGGTCTTTGTTGGCGTTTCGGGTCTTTGCCAGAGCCTGTGTGTGTATGCAGTGAATTCGTGGCGACAAGGGATCCATCGGGTTTGATCTTAAATGCGGCCGCACTGCCACTGCTGTAATGTGCGAGGACTAGGCTTTGCCCCGTGGAGTCGATGCTTACGTGGCAGGCGCCGTTGCCGCTGGATGGGAGTGTGTTGATGAGGTGAAGAGTGCCGTCGTCCTTGATGCGAAATGCTGCGACGCCTGCTGTGTTTGGTTTTTCAAAACCACTGGTGGTGGCGTAGAGAAACGGGTGCTTGGGGTGAAGCGCGATGAAGCCGGGCGATTTTATTTTTGCGGCTAGTGTGATCGGCGAGAGTATGCCGAGCTCTGTGTCGAGGGTGGCTGTGTAGATGCCAGTGCTATTACTCGTGCCGAAGTAAACTTGTGTCTGCTCTGCTTGGAGTTGGCTGCATAGTAATGTGAGTAGGAGTAGAGTGGCGCGGATGAGGTCGTTCATGGACAAACTGAAAGAGTGCGATGGGATCGCTCTGTGTGCGACTCAAAAAAAGGTTCAATCATGTCGCGCTGGCGTCACATCTCTACGATTCTTGATGATGAACCCAAAAAAAAGCGGAGCATTGCTGCTCCGCTTTTGGAAAGGTTGGACTGTGTGGATGACTAGTCTGCCTTGAATAGGTGCACGTCGCGTTGAGGGAATGGGATGGAGATCTTCTCCTCGTCGAAGCGGATCTTGATGCGCTCTTGTAGTTCAAAGAAGAGATCCCAGTAGTCTTCGACTTTGACCCATGGGCGGAAGGCGAAATTGATCGAGCTGTCACCCATTTCCATGAGACCGATGGTTGGCTTTGGCTCAGGCAGGATGCGAGGTTCGTTGTCCAAGATTTCCTGGAGCACCTTCTTTACATGACGGATATCTTCACTGTAGCTGACACCTGCCACGAGATCTAAGCGGCGTGTGCCTTGTTTGGAGAAGTTATCGATCATGCCGCCAGTCGCAATCGCGTTGGGAAGGATCTGTGTCTTGTTGTCGAGTGTGATCAGGGTGGTCGTGAAAATGCCGATTTCGTGAATGACACCTTCTCCGCCACCAGCTGCTACGTAGTCGCCGACTTTGTAGGGTTTAAAGATCAGGATGAGCACACCTGCTGCAAAGTTGGAGAGTGATCCTTGTAGAGCTAGGCCAATGGCCAAACCCGCGGCACCGATCACGGCAACAAAGGAAGTGGTTTGGACGCCGAGTTTTCCGAGTGCGGCAAGCACTACGAATACCAGCAGGCCGGCATGTGTGAGGGAGGCAGCAAATCCGATGAGTGACGGCTCGACTTTGCGCTTCTCCATTGTGGTGCGAAGTGCCTTTGTTAGGAGATTCGCGACAATGCGACCGATAATGAAAATCGCCAAGGCGGCGAGTATTTGAAGTCCGTATGTGGAGACGACTTCGATGCAGCTTTGAATGATGGCTTCGAAGTTAATGGCGGATGGGTCTGTAGTAGGTGTAGGCATGTGCTCACACTGTAGCTAACTATCTGAGATGACAACTCTTGAAGGCGTTTTTTAGCTTAGACGGTAGCTTTGACAATTGAGGGAGTCTATGCGTTGTTTGGTGCGTCATTCCTCATGCAAAGCGAAAATACATTTTGGTTTAACTATCAGTTTAAGTTTCCGGACGAAACGGAGGTAACGTTTGAAGTGCGCATGGATGCTGAGACTGGGGCATCTGTGCAGCCTCATCCGGTGGATTTGCCGGAGTGGACATTGCTAAGTAAGAATAAGTGTTCGCATTGCCCGTTGAATACATCCGAGCACCAGCACTGTCCGGCGGCGGTTAGTATCTTGGATGTTGTTCAGTATTTTCATACCGTTTCTTCGATCCAGCCAGTGGAAGTGTGTGTGACCAGTCCTGATCGGCAAACGACGAAACAAGGAGTGGGGCTGCCTGCTGCGATCGCGGCGCTGATGGGCGCGCGGTTTGCTGGTAGTGGCTGTCCGGTTACGGCAAAATTCAAACCGATGGTTCGCCATCATTTACCATTTTCGAGTTCTGAAGAAGCGACGTATCGCATCGTGGCAATGCATGCACTGGCTCAATTCTTACGTATGCGCGAAGGGCTTGAGCCGGATTGGGAGTTAACGGAACTCAGTAAAATGTGTCAGGACGTCAACACGCTGAATCTAGATTTCTGCCGCCGCTTGCGGAGCCTAGAGGTTAACGACTCGACGATGAATGCGCTGACCGGGCTAGACAGCTTGCTGCAGATGGTGGACATCACCTTAGATGAGCAATTACTGGAAGATATGAAGAAACTCTTCCGTGCGCATTTGGAGGGCTAAGCGAGTGATCCTCGGAGGGCATAATGCCAGCCATTTTGTAGGAATATTCACTATATATCGTGCTCGTCGGTAGTGTGCGTGTGGTATACTATTGCTAGGTAACTCTTCACCTCAATCAAATGTCTATGAGATCTTCAGCGCTCTTTCTTTCTCTCCCTTTTGCAATCATCTTAGCTGGTTGCCAGAGCACGAGTCCCCAATTTAGCACGGTCGAAACGGAACCGGTCGCAGTGGTCGAGCCCGAGGCTGAGCTGATCCCCGCACGTGTTGCGCCGATCCCGAGTATTGATACTCCACCGTCGGAGGTGATTACTATGGTTGAGCCTGATGTGATTACTATGGTTGAGCCTGATGTGATTGTTGAGTCGATGGAGCCCTTGGAGCCTCTGGCGCCAGTTGCTATTGAGGAGTCTGTGATTCCAGTGGAAGAGTTGATCGTCGAAGCTCCTGTAGTTTCGGCAGAGGAGCCGATCGTCGTGGATGAATTTGAGCCCGCGGTTGAATTGACTCGAGGTGTGCGTGTAATGCTGGATGATTTACGGGATACAGTCAGCTTATCGGCAGAGCAATACTATGAGATCGAGCAGATTTTTGCTGATCGAGGAGTCGAGTATAAAGCCTTGCTGAAGCAGCGTAGCAGTATGGATAGTTCCGAATTTGATCAGCAAAAGAGTCAGCTCTTTTCTCGGTATTATCGGCTCTACACTCAGGTTCTGACGCCTAAGCAACGTAAGGCATGGGTGCAGCGTAAAAAATGATTGAGCGAGCGGGGCTTTTACTCGTTTGAGTAGAGCGTCTCAATCGTGGCAGAGTCAAAGTCGAGCGTCTCGACTTTGAGCAGCTTCATTCCAGGTAGTGCGTCGTCGATCAGTGTATCGATTGCCTTTAATTCGGTGAGCTCATTAGTCACCGTCTGCCCTTTGTCGATCCAGGTGAAGCGATAGGCGATCTCGCCGTCGGCGAGGCGGCGCACTTTGAGTGGTTTGGCCTTCGCTGCTTTCTTGGCCTTCGTTGGCTTCTTTTTGATGGTGGAGGGAACGATCACCTCCGGCGGGTCGAATGGATACTCCGCTCCGAGCAACTCGGATATCTGTGCTTCAATCGAGTGCACACGCGCAAACTCAGCTTCCCGTTCTATCAGGAGGCTGTTGATCGCAATGAGCTCTTCGGTGGATGCAGACATATGGTTCGAGACTGCCGCGCCCGAAGGCGCGGCTTGTTCTCAAGTAGGAGTTAGGCGGATGCCTTAAGCCTTTTTACCTTTGTCAGCAGCGTCGTCTTTGACTTCAGGAGTTTCGTCCTTGGTGTCTTCTTTGACGGCTTCTGCTTGGGCGTCTTCCTTGTCTGCTGGCTTATCTTCGGCTGCAGGTGCTTCGCTTTTGACTACGACTGGGGCAGGCTTCGGAGCAGCAGCTTTCTTAGGTGCAGGCTTTTTCACGTAGTCTGCAACGTCGAGTGGCGGTGCTGGGAATGGGAAGATGCCGTCTTCGCCGACGATTTCGCTGACCTGGGTTTCGAGTTCAGCGATGCGGCGGTAAGCTGCTTCGCGCTCTTCGAGGAGTGTATCGATCTGGACGCGTGCTTCCAGCGCCTGACGAATGGTTTCCGAATCACCGCGCAGGATAATTTCCTGCAGAGTGAGTGGTTCAAGTTTCTGTGGTTTTTTAGCCATAGGTATGATGTTGAGTTAAGATAGGTGAGAGTGCTTACTCTCCGAAAAATTTAACGATTTTTTTGAATAAAGCCGGCTTACTTTTTGCGCGTTTGCGTGGCGCCTCGCGTTGAGTTTCGGCTGAGGGTGTTGTTGGTTCGGGGCTACGCTCGCGTAAGCGGCGAGTGTAGGTTTCTTCTGCGGCGAAGACAACCTCTCGATTGGTATCTTCGCAAAGGCGTTTGAGCTGTGTGTCATCGAGCGTTGTGTTCGATGCGATTGCGAGGCGCACCGAGTCGCTCATGTCTGCAGCGAGGCGTGCGCGCACGCGGCTGCTTAAATTGATGGAAGTGGCGCTGAATGCGCGTAGTGTCGGTGCGTCGTTTTGAGCGAGTTGTTCGGCGACGGCTTCGCTAGTGTTGCTGTATTCGATTTCTAAATACGCAAAGTGTTCGGCAGCTGAGAGGCTGTCACGTTGGTTAATCAGTAAGTCGCGGTGCGTGTCTGTGAGGTCGTCGCGATAAGTGACGAGGAGTGCGATTTCGTCTTCCGGGTGTGCACACAGGTGTGCGATTACTTCATCGCTGATAGAGGGGTTCTTCGCGAGTGCGCGGCACGAGCCGAGGTCGCTGGATGCGGCGATGTGCAACGCGATTGATTCGTGTAGCGAAGTATTGGCGGCGAGGCGTCTACGCACTTTAGGCGATATGTCTTGTGCTAGGATACGTTGGATGCTTGCAGGTAGATCAGGATATTCTGCGAGGAAGATGCGGTCGCGCGTATCATCGGATTCGGCAAAGAAGAGCATCTCTGGGCCGTTGAGTTCTCTCCTTGCCAGAGCGGTGCGGCATGCAAAGGAGTGCGTGGAAAAATGGATTGCAGTTTGAGCGCTTTGTGGCAGCTCATCTTTACGGCGTAGGAGTAGCAGTTGCTGGCTCAGATCGTCTCCGTCTGCCCAGAGTTGGAGCAGTTCGTCGTCGAGCTTGCAGTGCAGGATGACTGCGGCGCGCACGGCGGTGTCGTCGCTTTCTGCGAGATGCACGGCGATGTCGAGGTCGAGCGTCTTGCGGTTGGCCAGTGAGATGCGCACTGCTGAGGATTCGTCGTCTGCGAGGATGAATTGCAGGTGAACCGGGAGTGCAGCGTTTTGTGCGACGGCGGCACGCACGTAGGGATTTTCATCTTCGACTAGAATTTGAAACTCTTTGGGCGTCAGGTTCGAGTTGGTGGAAAGCGTGTGACGCACGGTGACGTCTTTGTGCTTAACGAGTCGATTGAGCGCTTGCTGTGGGCAACGCGGATTACTTGCTAGGCCAATGGCGATGCCTGACTTTTTAGGGTCGAGCTTGGTCGCGATTTGATCCGCTAGGTCGGATGGAATGAGCGGGTAGTGCGCCAGAAACTCTAGATAAATATCTTGATCGTGATAGAGCTCGTAGAGGTCGCGCAGGATACGAGTCGGCAGCGGTGGCTTACGGTGAAGCTTTACAGTCTCCGCTACGCCGAGTTCGTCGATTTGTTCGACGAGGTCGTCACTGGTGTTTATTTGCACCACTCAACCTCCTCTGGTGTTAAGAAGACTTCGCGTGGAGTCGACCCGTTTTGCGGGCCGATGTGCATGCGGTCTTCGAGCTCTTCGATGAGCAGCGCGGCGCGGTTGTAGCCGATGCGTAGGCGGCGTTGTAGGAAACTGGTGCTCGCCTTTTGCGACTCGGCTACGGTGAGCATGGCCTTCTTTAAGAGAGCTTCATCGTCGTCGCCTTCGATACCGTCGATCCCCATCTGGCTGCCAGATTGATCTTCGCCGGATGCGGGGATGGACTTCAGGTCGACGCGGAATTCTGGCAGGCGTTGACCAGAGATGTGTTCGACGACACTGATGATTTCGTGGTCTTGCACCATTGGGCTTTGGATACGAATCAAGCGCGCGATGCCTGGTGGGTTGAACAGAAAGTCGCCCTTGCCGAGTAGGCTCTCGGCGCCCTTGCAGTCGAGAATGGTGCGCGAGTCGACGTTGGAGGACACTTGGAATGCGATGCGCGTTGGGAAATTGGCCTTAATAATACCGGTGATGACGTTCACACTCGGACGCTGGGTTGCGACGATGGTATGAATGCCGACGGCACGGGAAAGTTGAGCAATGCGGGCGAGGGCACCTTCGGCTTCACCCTTGGAGGTCATCATTAGGTCGGCGAGTTCGTCGATGATGACGACGGTGAATGGCATCTTATCGAATCCATCGACTACGGCCTTCTCATTGTAGCCTGCGATGTTGCGCACCTGCTTTTCGGCGAGCACCTCGTAGCGGCGCTCCATCTCTTTGACTACCCACTTGAGGACTTGGACGGCTGGCTTGGCATCGGCCACGACGGAGTGGATGAGATGCGGAACCGTGCGGAAGAGGCCGAACTCGACGCGCTTGGGGTCGATCAAGACGAGTTCCAGCTCATCAGGCTTAAAATTATAGAGCAGGCTAAGGATCAGCGTGCTCATGCAGACCGACTTACCACTACCAGTGGCACCGGCGATGAGTAGGTGCGGCGCTTTGGCAAGATCGGTGATGATTGGCTTGCCTTGAATATCGAGCCCCATGATGAGCGGGATCTCGTAGTCGTTCTGTGTCCACGCTTTTGAGCTGAGTAGGGAGCGGAGGGAAATGGGAACTGAGTTGCTGTTGCCGACTTCGATGCCGACGAAGGGCTCGCCTGGGATCGGCGCCTGCATACGGATACTTGTGGTTGCGAGGCCTAGGGCGATGTTCTTCTGCAGGTTGGTGATCGCCTCGACGCGCACGCCCATGCCTGGTTGCACGCGGAATTGGGTGATTCGCGGGCCGACCAGTGCGTCGTAAACGTAGGCGTCGACGGCAAAGCTATCTAAAGTGTCTTGAAGTGTGTTCTTCTGCTCCTCGAGTGCTTCGGGGGTGACGAGTGTGACCGATTCGACGTCAGACTTCTCTAGAAGCTCGAGGCTTGGGAATTTGTAGTCGGCAAGTTCGACAGGGTGTTCGACTGGCTCAGGTGCGGCCGCGAGTTCGGCGGCCTTGGTATTTTCGTCTGCTTCGCGCTCGGCGAGTTCGGCAATCTCTTGGGAGCGAGGGTCGAGGCCTGCTAGCTGATCTCGAGCGCTCTGCAGCATGCGCTCGTAGCGTTGGCGGCTCTCGTTGGCGTAGTCTTTAAAGTAGTGAGATCGTTCCGAGCGATCTTTGAGAAGCGCGTCGAGTTCGCTGCGCCATTGAGCGATCTGCGCTTGTTCGGTGGCGACGCAGGCTTCTTCGCGGCGCACGTCGGCGACGACTTCTTCTGGTAGGTCGTCTTCGTAGTCCTCGTCTTGCTCCTCTGAATCGTCGTCTTCGTATTCCCAGACATATTCATACTCTTCCTCTTGGTTGTTGAGGTTCTCCTTCATCGTCTGAACCGTATCGACGAGGCGGCTGAGGCCTGCCTTCATGCGGCGCAGAGAGCTTTTGTTTTTGGAGAATGAGAGTGCCATCGATGGGAGTGAGGGAGCGGTGCTTCAGGGGTAATCTGTTCCCGTCTGGATTGCTGTGATTAAGCTGGAAATTCAGGGCGAAGGTTCAAGGCTGAATTTGCCCAAATGGCAGGAAAAATGGGGTAGAAGTGGCACTCTTGCCGCTTCATTCATCGCGTTGGCTCTGAGAAAAACGACAGGAGTGTCGCTTCTACGCTTCGTATCGGCACAAAAAAGCCCGCTGATTTTGAAAATCAACGGGCTTAAATGGCGGGATAGACGGGATTTGAACCCGCGGCCTCCTGCGTGACAGGCAGGCGCTCTAACCAACTGAGCTACTACCCCAAAAAGTTGTTAAAGAAGCGCAGACAGTAGAAATCGATTTTTTGAAGTCAAGCGGAGTTTGTTGGATATTGCGGAAAATTTGTGGAGCGCCGAATCGGCAGGTTTCGGCCTCGTTGATTTACGGGCACAGTTTGCATCAAAAAACGGCTGCCTCCGTAGGGAAGCAGCCGTTGTAAAGCGGTTGAGTGCGAGTCGAGCTTATTTCTCGACGTTGGCGCCGACGACGGCAGCCATTTGCATCATGTTGATTGTTTCGCCTTCCTTGATGTTACGAAGGTCAGTGACTTTGCCAGACTTGCTGGTTGAGTTTGTGTGGCGGAAAATGGATACGAGCTTGGCATCGGCGACGATGTATTTGCCAGCGTTTTCAGCTTTGCCGTTTTCAGTCTTTGTTTGAAGACCGTTTTCTTTGATGTAGTCCCAAAGCTTCTTAGTGATCTCTGTGCGTGGAAGCGCAGATTCTCCAAGGAATGCAGCGAGGTCTGCTTTAAGTGTGACTGGTTTGTTAAGTCCTTTTGGTTCTTCGGCCATAATGGTTTTGTGTGTAGGTTGTGTTATTGAGGTGAAGTGTAACGATTAGTTTAATCGAGCTTCGCTAAATATTGTAGGGCAGCGACATATCCGTCGAATCCGAGCCCAGAGATGACTCCAATGCAGGCTTCGGCGGTCATGGAGTGATGGCGAATGGCTTCGCGCTTATAAATATTGCTGATGTGCACCTCGACCACGGGGAGATCGCTGCCAGCGAGTGCATCGCGTAGAGCGAGGCTGGTATGCGTGAGTGCGCCAGGGTTGATGATCAGGCCGAAGACTTCGGAGTCTGCAAACTCACCGATTTCGTCGATGATAAAGCCTTCGTGGTTGGATTGGTAGAATTGCACGGTCACGCCGAGCTCTTCCGCCGCCTCGGTGAGCAGGTTTTCGAGGTCGGTCAGCGTTTGATCGCCGTAGATGGATGGCTCTCGTTTACCGAGACGATCCAAGTTGGGGCCGTTGATGATGACGATGCGTTTCATGAAGGAGGGGATTAAGAATTAAAAATGTGGAATTAGGAATTATAAAAGGCAGGGAGTTTCAATAAAAGTCCATTCTAGCCCGAATTTTGCGGCAACTTCGGCTGCGAGTGCCTTTACGCCGAAGACTTCGGTGGCATAATGGCCGCAAGGGTAGAGGTTTAACCCTAGTTCTTGCGCCATGTTGAAGTGGTGTTGACGTAGTTCGCCAGTGATTAGGGTGTCGATCTGGTTTGCTTGCAATGCATCGACGGCACTTTGACCGCTGCCGGTTAGGATGGCGATGCGCTGTGGCTGGTCGCTACCGTATTCGATGGCTTGGTAAGTGTCGGGGAAAAGTGCCTTGAGTTTGGCGGCGAGTTCGGCACGTCCACCGGCGGGGCCGGCGGTGATGGTAGCGATATCGTTGCCTTCGTAGGGAACGCAGCCACCTATCGCTTCGAGTTCGAGGGCTTTGGCGAGTAGGGCGTTATTACCGATTTCGGGGTGACAATCGAGTGGCAGGTGAGCACCGTAAACGGCGAGGTTCCCGTCGAGCGCGGTCTTTACCTTCTTATAACTGGTGCCTGTGAGCGGAATCGGGGCTGTCCAGTAAAGGCCGTGGTGGCAAATGATGAAATCGACTCCTGCGGCGATGGCTTGCTCAAAGGGGATTTGCCCCGCATCGACGGCAGCGGCGATTTTGGTGACTTCACCGTTGTTCTCAACTTGGAGGCCGTTGTATGAGCCAGTGAAGTCTTTGACTTCGGCGCGGCGGGTGCGTGTATCACAAAAGGCGACAATCTCGGATAGCTTAGGCATGGGCTGACGCTAGTGCGAAAGTGGGAAGTGGAAAGTGGAAAGTGGGATGTGAGCAGGGAAATGTGGGAAAGTGGCTGAAGAGCGGAACGCGGAGAATAGAAAAAGTCGCGCGAAGATGGTCTGCGAGGTCTGCCGAGTTGGTCCCGCAGGGGGGACTGAACTGGCTGCCCTTTGGGCAAGTGAAGTAACAACGCGAGCTGATGTCGATTTGTGCTTCTCATTTCTAGGTGGATCTTCTAGTTCCTCTGCCATGCCAGATTATGAAGCACGGTTCGGCGCGATTGGGCGCTTGTATGGAGTCGATGGGTTGAAACGCCTTTCGGAAGCGCATGTCTGTGTGATTGGACTGGGCGGTGTTGGTTCGTGGGCGGTGGAGGCGTTGGCTCGCACAGGAATCGGCCATCTGACGCTGGTGGATATGGATGATGTGTGCCTGAGTAATGTGAATCGCCAGCTACATGCGTTGGATGGCACGATCGGTCGCTCTAAGGCTGTGCTGCTGGCAGAGCGTGTGGCAAAGATTTCGCCGCGTTGTGTGGTGACCGTGGAGGAGTGCTTTTTGACGGAGTCTTCGATGGGGCGGTTGTTGGAGCCGACTTTCGACTACATTATCGATGCAATTGACGCGACGAAGTATAAATGCCTGTTGATCGCAGAGGCACGTAAGCGTGGCTTGAACCTGATCACCTGTGGTGGTGCGGGTGGGCGAATTGATCCTTCTCGCGTGCAGATCGCGGATCTGGCGCGTTCGATTAATGATCCTCTCCTATTGCAGGTGCGTAAGCGTTTACGGCAGCAGTATGGCTTCCCCATGTTTAAGCGGCAGAAGTTTAAGATCGATTGTGTGTTTACCGATGAGTTGCCAGTTTTTCCTACGGATGACGGCTCAGTCTCTTGCCAGCGGGAGACGGGGGCGGATTATCGCTTGAATTGTGATCAGGGGTTTGGCTCGGCGACTTATCTGACAGGAACGTTTGGCTTTTTCCTCGCGGCCGAGGTCGTGAAGCGTATCGCGTTAGTTAAACCCTCATCCGAAACTGAAGAGAATGCTTCTTAGCGTGTGAATTTCTTTTAAAGTGAAATTTTTTTCTGGGAAGACTTGTCTCTGAGTCAGAATTACTACACTTATAATACCCGTGTCGGAAACCCTAGATAACCCTACAACTGTCATTTGGTCTCACAGCAACCGCCAAGCAGATTTTTACGAACTGCCTACGGATGGTCAGGAGATGCATGATACGATCGGTTGGCTGTTGAAACATTACGAAGCAGTTACCCTGTGGATGGGGCTAGAGACGGAGGATGGCGCTGAATTGTATCTGACGTGTTCCCCTTCTCAGTCAGCAGAGGTGGTGGCTCGACTCAATGTGATCGACCGCGATTATTCGATTTTTGACGCGCCGACTCCTGTCGTAGTCGGAGGGTAGGGGCGGTGACTTGAACGTCGAACGTCGAACGTTCAACTTTGAATGTTGAGTGACAAGCGTGACTCAGGCCTCAACTGGTTGCTGCTTTGTTTTCGCGGATGCTGGAGCGGATTTTCTTTAACAACTCCTTAGGCATCTTGTCTTTGCTGATACGGAAGTTGGTCTGTCGGGTGATGACGTGATAGCCGAGGTGATCGACTTTAAGCTTCTGCATGTCTGTCCACTGTAAGAGAATCGGCGGCTTGGGCTTCTTACTGATTGTGACGCCGAGTTCATCCCAAGTGATTTGCAAGCGCCCGATCGATGTGAGCGTGATTGCAATTGCGCAGCCGACGAAGAATAGGATGCCTGCGGCCATGAGGTAGTTCTCTTGGCGAAATGCGCTGAGGCTCATCATAAAGCCAAGCGCGGCGTAGATGAGTGCTTTGATCTTTTTCATTCGTGTGTTTTCGCGTGAGCAAACTGCGTGTGCCTACGGCCACTTAGGTTTTAAACTGTGCTTTGTCGTTCGCCTTCATATAGGCCTCTTCTTGAGTAATGAGGTCGTCTTGTAGTAATTTACGCAGTGAAGCATCCATCGATATCATACCTTGCTCACGGTTTTGGTCGATGATGTTACGAATGTTTGAGAGTGAGTGTGTGCGGATGCAATTCGGGAGTGCCCCGTGTTTGAGTAGGATCTCATGCACGGCTACGCGGCCTCCATCTTTCTTCTGGCAAAGTAGCTGCGATACGATGCCGCGTAAGGACTCAGCGAGCATGATGCGGATCTGATTTTGCTCGTCGGCAGGAAACGCATCGATGATGCGGTCGATGGTCTTGGTGGCATTGTTGGTGTGAAGTGTGGCAAAAACGAGCATGCCCATCGCTGCGCAGTTCAGTGCGAGGCGGATCGTTTCCATGCCACGCATTTCGCCAATCAGAATCACATCGGGGTCGGCACGCATTGCGCTCTTTAGGCCTGCCGCGAAGGAGTGTGTGTGCTCGCCGACTTCGCGGTGTATGATTGTGCTGTTTTTATCGCTGTGCGCGAATTCGACTGGATCTTCGAGGGTGATGATCTGCTTTTTCGAATTCTCATTGATATGGTCAATGATGGCCGCGAGTGTCGTCGATTTACCATTGCCTGTCGGGCCAGTTACGAGCACTAGGCCGCTTTGGTAGTTGGCGATGTCTTTGAGTGCATCGGGCAGGTTGAGCTCGTCGATGCCCGAGATGCGGGATGGGATTTGGCGTAGCACGGTGGCGATGCCCCAGCTGTTTTTAAACAGGTTCATGCGGAAGCGTGCTTCGCCTGGGATCTCGTGTGCGAGATCGACGTCGCCTGTTTGTATGAATGTCTCCCAGCGATGTGGTGGGGTCACTTCTTTGAGCATCGCTTCGAGTGCAGCTTCGTCGATTGGCTGATCGTTGAGCGTATGAATGACGCCATCGATCCGCGTCTTGGGGGGTGCGCCGACAGCGAGATGGAGGTCGGAGCCGCCTTTGGCGAGCATGTCAGTTAGCAGTGTGTCCAGTTCGTTCATCTATTAAATTCTCTCGGTTGAGGGCTAGTCCTTGTTCTCAGCATTCACCATGTTTGCAGCGGCGACTTCGGGCGTGATTTTACCTTCTTCTAGGAGTGCTTGCACAGAGTCATTCATCGTTAGCATGCCGAGTTTCTTGCCCGAGGTCATGGCGTTTTGTAGGCCAGTCTCTTTCGCATCGCGAATGATGTTGGCCACCGCTGCGGTGTTGACCAGTAGCTCACTGGCGAGCACGACTTGGTCGTTTACACTCGGGATGAGGCGTTGGCAAATGATGCCGCGCAGTGAGCCTGAAGTCATTGCGCGAATCTGGTTTTGTTGGCTCGGAGGGAAGACGTCCAACATACGGTTCAATGTCGCTGCGGCATCGCTCGTGTGCATCGTAGCGATGACGAGGTGCCCCGTTTCAGCGGCGGTAATGGCCATCTCGATGGTTTCGAGATCACGCATTTCGCCAATCACAATGATGTCGGGATCTTCGCGAAGGGCGGATTTTAAGGCCGTATTGAATGACTTGGTGTGCTTGCCGACTTGTCGCTGTGTGACGATACTGCTGGCTGAGTTCTGCAGCACTTCGATCGGATCTTCTACGGTGATGATATGGTCTCTGCGGGTTTGGTTGAGCTCATTGACCAGGCAGGCTAGAGTCGTTGTTTTACCGCTGCTGACGGGGCCAGTGACTAGGATGATGCCATTGTGGTAGCTGAGTAGCTTACGAATGGTGTCTGCATTGGTGAAGCCGAGCTCTTCTAGGCTCATCAAGCGGTCGGAGACGATCCGATAGACGCCGGAGATGCCCTTCTTGGTCTCAGTTAGATTCACGCGGAATCGCATTTTAAAGCCGTCGCTTTCATCGTTGATGCTCAGCGCATAGTCGAGATCCCAATCGGCTTCGAATTGCGTGCGCTGCTCCGGTGTGAGGGAGAGATAGTTGATCCGCCTTGCCAGCTCATCGGTGAGTGGCTCATTGCTAAGGTAGACGATGCGGCGGTGGTGACGGATGCGTGGGCGTGCGCCGCCTGTGAGGTGCAGGTCGCTGGCTCCGATGGCTTGGCAGTGTATGATGAACTTACGAATGGCCGTGCGAAGTTCGTCATCGCTGAGTTCATTGAATGCCGAGAAGTCGGGGAAGCCTTCGACCTGACTGCTCGTCTCTTCGTGAGTGACTCCAGGGATTTCGGGGAGCTCAAAGCCGTCTCGCGTGTTGTTGATTGATGCCTCGACCGCGCTTTCTAGGAATGCGGTGTCTGTCACCCAGCCGGAGCTTGTCAATAGCTTGGCAATGGTGTGGACGTCTGAATTCGGGGCGAGATTGCCTGCCATGCCAATGACCTGACCTTCGGTCAGTAGCTGATTATCAAGGCAGAAGTGGAGAAGCCAATGGATTTCCGGTCGCATAAAATATCGGGGTGTTGAAGTTGGGGGGGGAGTGGAAGCCTTGTTTATTGATAGAGAATGCAGGGTGAATCAATCCCTACTTGTGAATAAAGGCAGAAGTGGTCGTTAAGAGGAGGCTGAGAGGCGTCACTTTAGCATGGCACTGGCGAATGATGATCGATGTGCTGCCTTTTTGACTCAAAGATGAATGACCATGCCTAGCCCGAAGAAGAACTCCCAGCCGTCGGGCACACTGCATCCGCGTAATCCACATCAGGGGCGTTATAACTTTTCTGTGCTGTGCGAGGCTGTGCCAGAGTTGAAGCAGTATGTGAGGCAGAATCCATTGGGCGAGCCAACCATTGACTTTAGCGATTCGGCAGCAGTGCTGTGCTTGAATCAAGCATTACTGGCTCACGTATATCAAGTTCGGCATTGGATGATTCCTGCAGGCTACTTGTGTCCGCCGATTCCGGGGCGGGCAGACATGATTCATTATTTGGCCGATCTACTTGCGGGAGATGGGCAGGTGCCAACGGGCAAGCAGGTGCGGGTGCTTGATATTGGCACAGGTGCAAATTGCATTTATCCGATCATCGGTAGTCAGAGTTATGGTTGGAAATTTGTGGCGACGGATATTGATCCTGTCTCGGTGAAGACCGCTCGTCTGATCGTCGAGTCCAATCCGTGCTTGAGTAAGTTGGTAAAGGTCGTGCAACAAAAGGAGCGCGGCTCGATTTTTAAAGGCATCATCCGTCAGGGGGATCAGTATGAGCTGACGCTGTGTAATCCGCCGTTTCATGCGTCGCTGGCAGCCGCGCAAGCGGGCAGTCAGCGTAAAGTGAACAACTTGAGTAAGGGACAAGCTGGTAAGGGCGCGGCGAAGCTAAACTTCGGCGGGCAGCAGGCAGAGCTCTGGTGCCAGGGGGGAGAGGTCGCTTTTATCACGCAGATGATACGCGAAAGTGCTGAGTTTGCAGCACAAGTTGGTTGGTTCTCCAGTTTGGTTTCGAAGGGGGAGCACGTCCGGCTCTTGAAGAAAGTGCTCGCTCAGTCTGGTGCGCAGCAAGTGGAGGTGATTCCCATGAGCCAAGGGCAAAAAATTAGTCGACTGCTCGCGTGGCGGTTTTAGGAAGTCGGAGCGGTGTATGAGTAAGTGATACAGACATTGCTGTCTGTCTGAGGATTGACTGTGCGGAGTGGACAGACAGGAATGTCTGTTTCACTTCGATAAAAAAAGCCGCTGGATCTAATCCAGCGGCTTTTGTTTTTTAAACTGTAGTGCTTTCGGCTTTGAAGCCGAGCCTAAGCGACGCCTTACGCCTTTGCTTTTTGGTAGTTCGCTTCAGCAGCGTCCCAATCGACAACATCCCAGAATGCAGCGATGTAGCTTGGGCGCATGTTCTGATACTTCAGGTAGTAAGCGTGCTCCCATACGTCGAGGGCGATCACTGGCTTACCTTCAACATCGGCAACACCCGTCATGCAAGGGTTGTCTTGGTTTGGAGTGGAAGTCACTGCGAGGCTACCGTCTGCTTTAACGACGAGCCATGCCCAGCCGCTGCCGAAACGTGTAGCGCCTGCTTTAGCAAATGCTTCCTTGAATGCGTCCAATCCGCCGAGCTCAGCGTCGATGGCTGCTGCAAGGTCACCCTTAGGAGCGCCGCCACCATTGGGGCTAAGGATCTTCCAGAAGAAGCTGTGGTTGGCGTGGCCACCACCGTTGTTGCGGACTGCGCCGCGGATGCCTTCTGGGAGTGCAGAGAGATCGGATACTAGGTCGCAAACGCATTTGCCTTCAAATTCAGTGCCAGCGAGCGCTGCATTCACATTTGTGATGTATGCATTGTGGTGCTTGCTGTGGTGGATTTCCATTGTGCGCGCGTCGATGTGTGGTTCAAGCGCGTCGTATGCGTAGCCGAGTTCAGGTAGTTCGTAAGCCATGATATGTGTAGTTTTCTATTTTTTGGTTAATTGAGAGAGCTGGGATTTAGTGGCATCGCGTTGCGCTGTCAAACGGCAGATGCGTTTGCTGGAGTGTTTTTTTGAGTGGCTGACTCTGATGGGACAGGCAAGAATGCCTGTGTCACTTCACTTAGGCACAAAAAAGCCCGCTGATTTTGAAAATCAACGGGCTTAAATGGCGGGATAGACGGGATTTGAACCCGCGGCCTCCTGCGTGACAGGCAGGCGCTCTAACCAACTGAGCTACTACCCCAAAAAGTTGTTAAAGAAGCGCAGACAGTAGAAATCGGAGTTCCGAAGTCAAGCGGTGTTTTCGCGTTTTTTGAGATTTTTATTGGGTGCTCATTTTGAGGTGAGTTTGCAGCATTTTTTTTGTGACTCTGGTTTTGCCATACGCCTATTTGCTGCACAGTTTGAGTTTCCGTATGCGTTTACCATCAAAGGAATCTACAAATGAGTCCAAGCCGCGCCGCTCAAAATTCGGGCCGCTGGTGTTGGCGTTGTTGATTCAGGGGGGACTTTTGTTGGTCGCAGTCTTCGTGGTGGTGCTGGTGCCTGAATTCCGGGATGACCCCGAATTTGTGGCGAAAAAGAAGATTTATCTGCCGCAAAAAGAGTTGGAGCATAAGGTGGCACTGGCGGAGTTTCAGAATGCGGCAAGCTCGCCCATGCAGTTGGAGCGGATCAGCACGGCTGCCTTGTTGCCAGATGCGATGCCTTCGTTGCCGGCGCTGCCGCAGAGTGAATTTAATCCGATCGAGCGTAATCCGGCAGCCTTGCAATCGGATGCCTTACTTGGGCAATCTGGGGTGTTGGGCGCCCTGCAGGGCTTAAAGACCGAGTCGTCCTCGGCCTCGCTGTTTGGTATCGAAGACAGTGGGCAGCGTATCTTGATCTTGTTTGATAATAGTTCGACGGTCTGGAATAAGGCCAGCGCGGCGGGGGTGAGCACGGATGCCTTTGTGCGCGAGCTCTCGATGTTGGTGGATGGGCTGAATGCGAACACGTTGTTTGGTCTGGTGCCATTTGCGCGGCAGGTGGGCACGTTTCGCGACTATATGATCGCAGCTGGTTCGCGTAATAAACAGGAGGCCAAACGCTGGATCATCGAAAATGTGCGCTCAAGTCGTAAGACGACGCAGTTGCTTTTTGAAGAAGACGGCATTCAAGGTGCGCTGACGGTGGCCTTTCAAATGGAGCCAGAGGTGATTTTCATCGTGTCCGATGGTGATTTTCAGCGCAGTAAGACTGAGAAGACAAGCGCAGGCGATGTGCCGTGGAAGGATGTTGAGAAGACCTTACGAGCGCTGACGCGTGAGTATGGCATCGAGCCGCGCATTCACTTTATTGGATTTAAGGTTGAGCCAGAAGCCGCAGATGCGATACAGAAAATTACCCGCCGCTATGGCGGGGAGTTTTCTGATTTTACGCAGCGGTGATGCTCATCGTAGGGGTCGTCCTTGCGCGAACCGCGAAGGCAGGAAACGTTGCGAAGCTCCATGATCTTAAGGCTCTTGCGCGGTCTTCGCAAAGCAAAGCCCCTACCTGAGGCAGAGAAATGGCTTGAATGCACTTTTCACAAATCACGATGCGCGTGAGTATACAGCGTATGCTGCCTTCTTAATCCTACTCCTAATCGTCATCGTAATCAAAGCGTTGGACGGGAATACCTTTCAACTCCGCTTAAAGGATTCAGATTAAGAGTAGGATTATGACTTGGGAAATCGCTATTTACGCTTCTTAAAAGGACGGGCGCGTTTCTTGGCTCCGCCTCCACTCGCTCCGCCGCGCTTGGTCAGCGGTGCGACGCTCGTTTTCTTGAAGCCACCTTTGCTTTTACCTTTGTTGATGCGATCCGCGGAGGCTTGGCGGCCTTTGCTGCGGCGTTGCTTCTTTGGGTCCATGCGGCGATCGATCTTGTCGGTCGTTGCCGTGACTCGGAAGTCGATCTGGCGCTTGAACCGGTCGACACGCTCGACCTGCACCATGATGTATTGCCCCAGTGAATACGACTTTTTCGAGCGGCGTCCAACGAGCGCAGTGCCGTCATGGCTCGGATTGTAGAAGTCGTCCTCGAGTGTCGAGATGTGCACCATGCCGAAGGCGAGGGAGTCTGTGAGCTCGATGAATAGGCCGTGGTTCTTGACGTCGGTAATGATCGCCTTGAACGACTGCTTCTCGGGCTTCTCAAGCTCACGCTCGTAAAATTCAAGCAGCTTGGTCTTGGTCGAGTCGCGTTCGGCATCGACGCTGTTGCGCTCACTCACGCTGAGGTGGTCGCCCAGTGATAGGAGCTTGCCCTGCGTGTAGCGAATGTCGGGTTCGTCGGGTGCAGAGTCCACGCCCATTTTGTGCATGTAGCCGTCGAGCACACGGTGCACGATCAGGTCAGAGTAGCGCCGGATTGGTGATGTGAAGTGTGTGTAGTCGGGCTTGGCTAGGCCGTAGTGGCCGTCTGCGCTGGCGCGGTATTGCGCTTGTTTGAGGCTGCGCAACACTTGCACTTTGAGGGTGTAGCCCTGCGGGTGCTCTTTGAGCTTTTTGAGTAGCATACTCATCTCGCGAGGCTTGCCGAGGTTGCCGCATTGCACGCCGAAGGTCAGCATCGTTTCGCGGAGCTCTTGCAGCTTCTCGTCTTCCGGTTCGTCGTGGACGCGGTAAATGCTAGGGAAGTTCGCACGCTTGGTGGCCTTGGCGACTTGTTCGTTGGCGGAGAGCATGAACTCTTCGATCAACTGGTGACTCTCGTCGTTGACCTCTTTTTCGAGGCGATCGGCGTAGCCCTCTTCGTCGACGTAGATTTTGACCGACGTCATGTCGAGGTCGAGCGAGCCCTTGGTGAAGCGGCGTTTACGTAGTTGAGAGGCGATGTCCCAGCTCTTACGAATATACTTTTGCAGGAGCTGCATCTCGTCGTCGCTGACTTCGTCGAGCGAGCGGCCAGTCGAGCCTGTCTGGTGCTTCGGTGGCAGCGGAGTTTTGCGGACGACTTCGAGGTCGTCTTCCTGCATGAATGCGAAGGCCTGTTTGTAGGTAAGGCGCTTGTTACTGCGGATGACAGTGTTGGCAAAATCCACACCGACAACTTCGGCTTGCGGGGAAAATGTGATGAAGCAGGTCTTCGTGAGTCGATCTTGTGCTTCCACGAGACTGCAGAGCCCGTTGGAGAGCGCATGTGGCAGCATTGGGATGACGGTGCCGACGAGGTAGGTGCTGTTGGCGCGCTCTTGAGCCTCAACATCCAGCGGGGTGCCTGGCTTGACGTAGGCGCTGACGTCGGCGATGTGCACACCGACGCGGATTTTACCGCCGTCGAGTTCTTCTAGAGAGATCGCATCGTCGAAGTCCTTGGCATCGTCGGGGTCGATGGTGAAGGTGAAGATGTCGCGGCAGTCCATGCGGCCTTTGGTATCTTCTTCGCGGACGTGGTCGGGGATGCTATTCGTCTGCTTCTCAACCGCGGCAGGGAATTGCGGGTTGAGGTTGTATTTATAAAGGATGGATTTGAACTCGGCGTCGGGCTCGTGATTGGTGCCGAGCACTTCGGTGATCTCGCCCTCGGGGTTGAGGTGACGTTGTGTCCACTCCAGGAGTTTGACGACAACTTTATCGCCGACCTTTGGAATTGGCTTAATGCCAGAGTTCGAAGGTTCTGGAACGAGGATGTCCTGGGTGATGCGAGGATCATCGGGAATGACGTAATAGGTGTGACGGCCTTTTTCAAGGGCGCCTGGAATGGCTTCGCGGGCGCGCTTGAGAATGCGGATGACGCGGACGTTGGGCTTTTCAGTTGGATCGTAAGCTGGGCGCTTGTCGCGGCCGCCCCGGTAAGGGCGTTGTTGCTGACGACGTATGATACGTGCAAGCACTTGGTCAGCGTGCATGGCAACGCCGGTATCTTCCACGGAGACCGGGTAACCTTGGCTGATGGCCACGGATGGTTTGTCTTCCGTCGCATCGGGGACGAGGGTGGCTGCGCCGTTTTGGCGAAACATGATACGGCCGCTCACGAGGTCGGCGTCGTCTGGAATGCAGAGCTTGTCTTTCTTCAGACGGGCGATCTGGCCGCGTTCGAGCATCTGATCGATTAGGAAATTTGCGTCGTTGGCTTCTTTGGGGGTGAGGCGGAGGACGGCGATGACCTCTTCGCGCCGCATGGGCACATAGTCTTTGGTCTTGAATAGTTTAAGTAATTTTTGGCGTAGTTCCATATGGGAATAAGACTCTATTGAGTATTTGGGTATTTGCGAGCCGCGATCTGTTGCCGGTTGGCGTTCGTGCGAGCGCATGTCGCAGTTAAATGGCCGATTGTGCCATGTGTAACAGGCGAGCTTGTGTGTCGCCAAGTGTGACCCCCTTCCAAGGGGGCGAAGAATGGAGCCGAAAAACGGAGTCGAACCGTCGACCTATTCATTACGAATGAATTGCTCTACCAACTGAGCTATTTCGGCGTTCCATAGTCTTATTAGCTAGGAAAAGAACGTAGTTTAGCAAGTGTATTTTTACGCCTCTAGCCAGCTGCAGCGCTTTTAAACATAATTCCAGCGATGCGAAGAGGATTGTCGTGAGTCAATGTCAGAATCGATAGGAGCCGACTGGACTGTTTATAGTTACGCGCATTATGATTAGTGACAAGTGGTGCGGATCATGCGGATTTGTTAAATATCTGGGTGACTTGGGGAGCGATGGCCTCTGCGCCTGCTGCGTTCTACGCTGCCGTCCACCGAGCCTCAGCACAGAACCAAAGCACCAGCACACCGCAAGGCGAGGCGGAGCTCGTCCCTCCCAAATAGCTTGAATGTTTTATTTACATAGAATCATACGGTTTGGAGTGGCTCCTGTTCTAGTCGCTATACTGGTTTACGTCTTCAGACTGTAGGCTATTTTTGTAAAAAATGAGAATTTGTGTAAGCTGTAGAATCTTCCCACGTTCTACTTTTAATGCCAGCTGCACCTACCATTCTATGTTTTCGAAATGATCTACGCCTCGCGGATAATTCTGCGTTGGCAGCAGCGATTGCCGCGGACGCCCCTGTTATTCCTGTGTTTATCTGGTCACCTGAGGAGTGTGCTGGCTGGGCTCCCGGTGGTGCGTCAAAGTGGTGGCTGCATCATGCGCTGAAGAGTCTGAACCGAGACTTAGAAATCGTCGGTGGTGCTTTGATTTTAAGGCAGGGGGAGTCGCTTTCAGTCTTACGTGAGTTAATTCAAGCGACTGGCGCGGCACGCGTCTTCTGGAATCGACGCTATGCGGGTGAATTGCGAACAGTGGATGTGGAGGTGAAGCGAGCGCTTCGTGCTGACGGTGTCGAGGTGCAGAGTTTTAATAGCAGTTTACTCAATGAGCCACATACTGTGGCAGCCGGTGCTGGGCAGGCTTACAAGGTCTATACGCCGTATTGGAAAAAGGTGAAGGGGCGAGATGTGGAGCCTGCAGTGGTGACAGATCTGAAGCAGACGCAGTGGCCGACTGTTTGGCCGAGCTCGTCGACTTTGGATCAATTGGAACTGTTGCCGAAGATTCAGTGGTATGATGGTCTAGAGTCGCATTGGGAAGTGAGTGAGGCTGGCGCTCAGCAGCGCTTGAACACGTTCGTTGCGGGCCCGATTGACAATTATCATGTCGATCGCGACCGGCCGGACTTCGAGGGCACGTCATCGCTTGCGCCGTATTTGCAGTGGGGGCTGATTGGGCCACGGCAGATCGTGCAGACTTTAAAGGATCGCTGTGACTTGAGTGCCGAGGGGCCTCAGGTGTATTTGAAGGAGATCTATTGGCGTGAGTTTGCCTATAATGTCTTGTATCATTTTCCTTATACTGCTGATCGACCGTTGCGCTTGGAGTATGAGGATTTTCCGTGGGAGACGGATGCAGCGACGCTCAAGGCCTGGCAAACGGGGCAGACCGGCTACCCGATCGTGGATGCGGGCATGCGGCAGCTCTGGCAGACGGGCTGGATGCACAATCGGGTGCGTATGGTGGTATCGTCGCTGCTCGTGAAGCACTTATTGCAGAGTTGGCAGGATGGGGCGCGTTGGTTTTGGGATACCTTGGTCGATGCAGATTTGGCGAGTAATACCTTGGGCTGGCAATGGAGTGGTGGGTGCGGGGCAGATGCCGCTCCTTATTTTCGAGTGTTTAATCCGATTATACAGGGCAAGAAATTTGATCCTGAGGGTGATTACGTAAAAAAATATGTGCCCGAACTGCGTGAGCTCGGCGCAAAGTATATACATGAGCCATGGGAGGCCCCATCGCATGTTTTGGAGCGTGCGGGTATCCAAATAGGTGATACCTATCCGGCTCCAATTATTGATCACAAGGCCGGGCGTGAGCGTGCTTTGGCCGCACTTGCACAGTTTAAGAAATGAAAACATCAAAAACAATTTTAGTGACTGGCGCGACTGGATTGGTGGGCGGTGCCTTGTGTGTCGAGTTGCGGCGACGCGGTCATAGCGTGAGGACATTGTCACGGAGCCGCGGTGACTTTCATTGGGATGTGGCTGCGGGGGAACTCGAAGCAGGAGCGGTTGAAGGTGTCGATGCCGTGGTGCACCTGGCGGGTGAGCCGGTGGCACAGCGTTGGACGAAGGATCGACGCGATCGTATTTTAAGGAGTCGCGTGGAGAGTGCGCAATTGTTGGTGAATGCGATACTTCAGCAGCCGCAACGGCCCGATTTTATCTGTGCCTCTGGGATCAACTACTATGGCTACAAGTGTGGTGGGCCAGTTGACGAATCGAGCCCCAGCGGCGAAGGATTCTTGGCTGAGGTTTGCCGGCAATGGGAAGGCGCCGCTCAACGATTGGTGGATGCTGGCGGTCGCACTGTCTTTACGCGTATCGGTCTAGTGCTGAGTGGGGAAGGTGGTGCCTTGGCAAAGATGCTGCCTGCTTTTAAGTTGGGGCTCGGTGGGCGACTCGGCTTGGGCACACAGTTGATGAGTTGGATTGCGTTGCCGGATTTGGTGCAGGTGCTGTGCCGCTGCGTGGAGGATCCGTCAATCAATGGACCCGTTAATGCGGTGGCTCCTGAAGCCGTGACGAATGCTGAGTTTACGAAGGCCTTGGGCAGAGTGCTTAAACGACCAACTTTTTGTTCTGTGCCGTGCTCTGTGGTGAATCTATTGTTCAGTGAAATGGGGCGCGAGACCTTGCTCGCGAATGTGGGAGTCGTTCCTGCGCGTCTACAGGCGCTGGGGTTCGAATGGGAGCAACCAGATTTGGAAGCGTGTTTGAGGAGCTGTATCAAGTGAGTGTGAATCAGGAGAAGAGTCATAGTGATGTGTTAATCATTGGTGCGGGTATTTCTGGTTTACTGTGTGCGACAGAATTACAAAAGCAGGGAAAGCGTGTGTGCGTCTTGGACAAAGGCCGTGGGCTTGGTGGGCGCATGGCGACGCGTCGTATGGCAGGCGGACGGCTGGACCATGGTGCGCAGTTTTTTACTGTGCGTGATGCCGCGTTTCAACGTTACGCTGATGAGTGGCGATCGGCGGGGGTGATTCGTGAGTGGTTTCGACACAGTGAGAAAGATTCCGATGCTGCCGGACATCCACGGTATTGTGGTGATACTGGCATGACGGACATAGCCAAGTATTTGGCGCGTGATTTACAGGTGCATTGTTCGGAGGCAGTTGTTGCCATTGCGCGGGTGGAGAATCGCTGGCAAGTGACGACGCAGGCGGGGAACCTGTTTCTCGCAGATCAACTCGTCGTCACAGCGCCGCTGCCACAGGCATTGGCCTTATTGGAGACTAGCGGCTTGGACTATGCCGGGGCTGATTTAGATGCGTTACGAGCCGTGCGGTATGACCGTGGCTTAGCAACTTTAGCAATTTTGGACGGAGCGAGTGGGCTGCCAGATGTCGGACATTTGAACCTCGACGGGCCTATTGTGAATTGGATCGCTGACAATCAGTTGAAGGGCATTTCAGAGCAAGTGACTGCGGTGACGATTCACGCGACGGCTGAGTTCGCCGCGGCCAACTGGGATGTTCCGGATGCGGAGCGTGGTGCTGCGATGTGTGCTGCAGTGGAGCCCTATTTAAGCGCATCGGTGCGGGAGTATCGCTGTCACCGATGGGGCTTTACGTTACCAGTGAACCCGTGGCCTGCTCCTTTTTATGCGAATGATTCGTTGCAGCTAATTTTAGCAGGTGATTCGTTTGGTGGTGCACGTATTGAGGGCGCCGCGCTCTCGGGAATGGCTGCTGCGCAGCATGTGCTTTTGAGCGATGGTATCGAATGAGCCTTTGAAGCGAACCTCTACTTATTCAGTGAGTCTAAGAGCTTGGTTTTCTCATTCTCTGGAAGATCGTTTGAACGTATGAGCTCTCGTGCCTTCTCTGGATCTTTGTCTCTTAATTGGTTGATCACAGTTGCTGTGTTGTTTTGGCGTAGCCCCTCATTGTCGATGGTGACTGCCCATATGAACGCGGACGATGGGTCGGACTGGTTGACTTTATTGACTAAGTTTCGGATCGCTTGATCGCGCCCGTCGCCGGCTTCCAATTCTGAAATCCAGACGGATGCCGCTTCTGTATTATGATCGAGCCATTCATTTGAGATGCGATTGATCGCCTTTGCTTGCGCAGGTGCATCTTCAAGTTGTTCGGCCCATGTGGCAGCGCCCGTAAGGTCTTCTCTCGCCCAATTTGATGCAATGTTCGCTGCGAATTGATTGATGGTCTCGGTGTTATTGGTGGAGGTGAGGTAGTCGACTGCTTCCGTCGGGTTATTCCCGATCCAAGTCTTGATGCCGCTTTCATAGGCACTCTTCGCTAACTTCTCATCGCTTAAGGTTTTTGACCATGCAATGGCAGCGCTTGGATCTTTTTGGGCAAGTGATTTACAGATGCCAGAGGCGAGTGTTTCTCGATTCGATCCGTCTTCCATTTGCAGGAGGTAGGCCTTGGCTTCGTCCGTTTTGTTTTGGGCAAAACGATTCAAAATAGTGCGCTGTGCATTCTGTTTTTCTTGGCCTTCTTCTAGTCCACGTGCCCAGTCTAAAGCTGCTATGGGGTCCTTGTATACCCAGCGATCCGCAATAATCGATACCGTATCGCTATAGGCGCGTCCGTAGGGCAGTTCCGTCAGCATGGCGGCTGCTTTTTCGGGATCCTCTTGAGCAATCGTTCTGAATGTCTGGCTGATCGCGTCATCTTTGGCTCTACCGGTCATGTTCGAGTTGGCGAACTCGAGGGCTTTATCGGGATGTTGATTGGCGAGCGACCACATCGCACTGCGGACGATGTCGTTTTTATTTCTCCCGTCTTCAAGGTTGTTTAGGAAGTCTAGGGCTCCATCTACATCCTGTTGTATCCAAGTATGTATCGTAGTTTGTATTGCTTCGTTTCGCTCCGCTGTGGCGCTCAAGCTCATTGCCATGTTGGCGGCGCGATGAATGTCTGTTTGTGCGATGCTTTTGCTTAGCCCTGACAATGCATAGGTGCGGTTTTGCCCCAGTTCCATCGTGTCGATTTTAGCCATGGCGGCATCCGCATCTTGACCGCCCCAGAGCATAAAGATCCTCGATAGATGATAGGGAGAGGTGCCGTCTTGTGACATAACCAGATTGTAGGCCGCTTCAGGATCTTTGTCTGCGACGGACATCGCTATTACCGAAATGGCCTGATTTTGTTCTGTGACATTTTGGATCGCTCTAGCCGATGCGATGGCTTCATCAGGATCGCGGGTTGCCATTGCGGGAAATAATGCCTGCGAGAATATTCGTTTCTGATTCGGGTTTGATTGGCTTTGGTAAAAGCTAAAGGCGCTTTCAGGGTTTTTAGCCACCCAAGCTTGTAAAATGTAATAGGGCATAAAGGTATCACTGATACTCCAATTATATTTTGGTGATGAGTTCTCTAGTAATTGCTGTAGTTCGCTCTCTGTCATCGTCATCAGCAGGTTCAGCATTTCAATAGTCCCGGCGATGGAGTTGCTGCCCTGTAAGCTAGCTAGGTGTGCCGTTCTCTGCTCGATCGTGAGTGCTTGTATGTCAGCGGGCACGAGTGTTTCTGACGCTTCAACTTTATGAGTGATGTTGGGATTGAGATCGGTAGTCGCGGTTTGGCTTATCCGTGTGTGGGGCTCAGAGACCTGAGGCGCTGGCTTTGCGATTAAGTAGCCGATTACTATACCGCCAATCAACATGAGCGAGGAGATCCCGCAACAGAGGAGGCTTTGATTTTTCATGGGGTATTTGTCCTCTCTAGAGACTTTCTGCTGGGCATGCATTTGAGATGCCGATTCGTGCCCTAGTGACCTTTCAGGATTGGAATAAACTTACGCGGGTCGTAGCGTAGGCGAATCTTCTGCTCCTGAACCGTGCCTGTTAGATCGAAGACCAACAGATTGGGCAGCGGGGATGTGATGAACTTGCGCAAGCTGTTGATTGTGGAATCGGGATCGCCGATATTGGCAAACAGATTGACGCGCAGATCCATGTCGAGTGCTTGGTCGGGGATCTGAAAGGTGCCATTTGCCCAAATTCGTGTGCGTGGGCCGTCGATGATGAGCTCCTGAATATTCAGCTGCTGCTGTGCGACTTCGAAGTTGGCTCTCATTTGATCCAAGTTAAAGGAGGTGAAGTTCAGTCGTGTGTTCTTCAGGAGGGTAGAGAGCGGGCCGAGGAGTTGAATCGCGCCGAGTTGCTCATTGAATACTTTGAAATCACCAAATCCAGTAAATTGATAGATGTCGTTCGCAGGGCCTTGAGCATGGAGGTTTAGGCTGAGTGTGCCTGTGCTTCGAGCCTCTTCGTATTTTTCGGTTTGTGTCTTCGTGAGATGGTCTTCGATGTCGTCGAAACTAGGGAGGTTTTGAATCGCTTTGTCTTGGTTTGCGCCTGCTAGACTCGCCTGGAAGCGTAGCTGGTTGCTGGCGTCATCTGTGCTGTAGATGTCTATGATCGCCGAGCCATTGCCGTCTGCGTAGCCGAACTTGAGGTCGCGCAGGTAGATGTCTTCGTCGCGACTGTATAGCTTGAATTTGAGGTGGTCGAGTGGGGTCTTTTTGTAGGCTAGGGGGGTGCGGATTTCGGCCTCTAGGTTAAAGAAGTCGTCGTTTGCATATTGGGTATAGGCCTCGTTGAAGCTCGCGCCGTCGAGTATGACTCGTGGTAGTTTCGTGACTTCAAAATCGCTGATGATCGAGGCGACATCACCCCCGAAGACTTTTGATGCGACGTCGAGTGGCATGAGTGAGTCGAAGTCATAGCGCACTGAGAGTAATCCCTCTCCTGGGATATCGCCCGTCGTAAATCCGACGCTTCCTTTGGCCCAACCGCCACTAGTCTTGGCATCGATATTATATAGCTCGGTATAGTTGTCGAATCCTCTTACGATGAGTTCGCCTTCGGCGATTAGGGCTTTTTTGTAGGCGACATTTGTAGCTTTTGCGTGCCCGAGGAAGAAGACCGGCTGACTCGGTGCGGCGTTGCCGTAGATGACGAAGTCGCCGTAGCCGAGCGTGTCGCTGTTGAAGTCGATATCTTCAAATATACCGTCCCACCACTCTGGGAGGAGTGGGCCGTATTGATCTGGGAGTGCGGAACCGCGTAGCGTGATTCTAAAATCCTGGCTTGGGCTGTCGAAGCTAAATGTGGCATCGATCCATTGCTTGCCACGATCGATGAGCACCTCGTCGAGCCTGAAGAGGCCGTTGTGATAGCTGCCGTTTGCGAGGATGTGGTCAAAGGTGAGTCCGTTGGCGGTGACGTCATTCACATCTACACGAAAAGTGGTGCGGTCGAGCTTGAAGCCCTCGTTCAGATGAATCGATAGATCGTAGTAAGGCATGGAGGCGAGTTCGAGCTTCGGTAGTTTCTCGATCGCTGACTCCGGTAGGAGTGTGGAGATCCTGACGCTGCCGTGAGCATTCACGTATCCGCTGTGAGTGATGCAGTTCAGGCGGCCTGAGATCGCGGCTCCTCCATTTAGGCCGTTGGCCGATCCATAGAAGTCTAGTTCCGGGAAGTCGGCAGGAGAGATGGTTGCTTTGGGGCTCCTCAGTTTGATTTGATGTGTGGTGAGCTGATAGGCACTGATTTTAAATTCGGGCCAGATGCCATGCAATAGGCTTGGCCATTCGTCGATCGCAACATAGGCAGAAATCGCTTCAGCGGTCAGCTTGATTGCGGGGATTTCGATTGCTTGAGCTTTTAGTAGGAGTGCCGATTGTGGGATGAGCGCACCGTGATGGATTTTGAAGTCGGACTTGAGGGTGAAGTCGGTGCCTGTGGCGTAGGCGTGCTCTAGCTGCTCACAAGACAAGTTGATGGAGACATCGACCGAGTCGTCTTGGCGTGCGGTGAGGGCAAACTCTAAGGTTGGTTCAATGAATGGGGAGAAGCGCTCTTTCTCTTTGAGTATGGTGGCTATTAGTTTGTAGAAGCGTTCGATCGGGGGCATTTCTGCGGATTCTGCTGACGGCTGGATGGGCCAATCAATCGAACCGCGCAGGCGGATGTCTTCGTGTTGAGCCGCAAAGGAGTCTATGCGGATGAGCTCATTCGATGGGGTGAGATGAAAGGTGATATACTCTAGTATCGGACTGTGCGTGCCATCGAGCGAATAGATGGCAGGCATGAATAGGGTGGCATTGGATACGATGAGATCGGTTGGGGTAAATTGGTAAGTGCCGTCTTTGCGTAGTGTATATTCCAGCACGGTGCTATCGGCTTCGAATACCGGCCGATCCATGTCGCCGTGATGAATCTGGAGGTGAGTGACCTCGATCTCACCGTTGAGCTTCAGGCGATAGCTTTCTGCCTGAATGTAATAGCCGTCGATTTTTGTCTCAAATAGTCTCTCATTCGCCCATTCCGGCGGCACGGGGATGTAGCCGTATATAATCAAGCAGCCCGCTAGGAATGCTTGTGCCGAAAACAATATCAGTAGAAACAGGTCGAGGCAGAGTTCTAGTAGGAGTAGCCCTCTTGCTCTAAGTTTTTTCCACATGACGACCTGTTGCTACTAGGGTGATTAAGGAGCGGTCGTTTCTTCGGCTGCGGAGGTGGTCGGCACTGGTGTCGGGACGGGGGGGATCGGTGCGTGTGCAGGGATCGGTTGATCCGAGGCTTCTGGCGGAGGTTGCATGTCGTCCGTCAATGTGTAGAGCGCGTCGATAGTGGTTTGTGGGATTTCGAAGATAACGTTGTGCAGCTCGGATGCGCCGACTTGCACACTCCCAGAGAAGCGTTTGGTGAATACGTAGGTGCGTGTGTCGACACGGTCTGTTTCGTCACCAGGGAGGAGGATCTCTGCGCTCAGACGATAGAGCCATGGGCGTGATGTGTCGTCGTCGAGATAGTATGAGTCGGTGTATTCATCTTTCAAATACGTCTTCACTTTGAACTCATTGATCGTGTCCAAGAGTGTCAGGGTGGCTTCGAGCTTAGCTTCCGGTAAATCCTTTAGCGTTTTGAGCCAGACGATATCGTCTTCGCTCTTTGTGTAGTTGAAGATGACTTCGCCCGTGGCAAGATTCTCTAGCTGGAGACTCTTAATCTTCGCAGCCTTGGGGAGTGTCTCAAGTGTGCGCTTGCGGTAGTAAGCGGCGTTGAGTGGGATTTTTTGAATGGTTGAGCGCAGATCTACGGTGTAGATGTATTCTGCTTTGTCACTACGTGCGTAGAGCGTGTTGTTGTCACTCTCCGGAGTTGCGAGTAGTAGCGTGGTCTCCTTGTCGCCGAGCGATAGTTTGACCGTGCGGCGTGGTGCATTAAAGCCGAGGCGGTCAAGGTCTGTGGGGGAGGGGGAGTTGACGGCGAAGTCAATGGCGCGCAGGCCCTTGATATCGTTGATGAGTTTGGTGATCACGTCAGGGTCGGCATGGCGCGGCTGAATGTCGGTATCAGCGTTGCTTTCAATGACCTGCCAGCCACCAGTCTCTAGTTTTTGCAGGCGGATTTGTAGATCGCCTTCGGATAGATTGATGGAGGTGAGCGCCTCGGAGTCGAAGTTCATGAAGCTGCGCTCGCGTAGTGCTTCTTCGGCTTCGCGTAGTTTGTCGAATGGTTCTGCTGCCACGGTAAAGACAGTGGAGTTGTCTTCGATCCGCGCAAAGTAGGTTGGGATCTCGTCGTCTTTAGTGGTTGGCACCGCATTGCCGATGAGGAGTGTTTGGCGGCGTTTGTTGCCATGCAGGGTGACGCGCATTGAAGGGGTTTCGAGTCCTTGGAGAATCGGGTCGCTTGTTTCTTGTCCTTTGAATTCTACGACTTTTGCCGCTGTTAGCGTGTTGATCGTGTTGGATACTTGAGTGGCATCGGCTTCGGCTGTGAGTGGTGCTTCGAAGATCCAACCGTTGTTGGTGCGTGCGACACGGACACGGAAGTCATTGTCGCCGACGGATTCTGGCGTGTTGATTTGTAGGCTGAGCGCATCGATTTCGAATACCGGGATGTTGAAAATTTCGCGGTTACGTAGGTCGCTCATATCGACGAGTAAGCTTTCGATTACTTGGCTGTTGACGACAAAGACATCTTTCTTGTTGGGGCCGAGTAAATAGCAGTTTTTGCCGATCTCCGTGGTGGTGCCGACACTGAGTTCGATGGAATCATCTTTGTTCGAAATGGTGAGCGTGAGCCATGGATCATCGAGCCCATAGTCTGCGAGCGTCTGACCAGTCCGCTCGATTTCGGCGATCGAGAAGGATGCTTCTTCTTCGAGGAATTGGAGCTGGTTTAGTATGCGGTTGACCGCAAAGTAATTTGCGGGCCATTGCATGGGTTGGACGAGATTCCACGTAGAACCGTCGCTTTCAAGAATACGTGCGGCATCCAGGGATTTGCCGTTGATCTCGATGCGGTCGGCTTCGATGACTTCGCGGCCAATCATTCCAGAGAGTCCTCCGGTTTTTGTGTCAGCTTGCTCGGCCTTTTTGTTGAGCGATAATATCAGCCCAAAGGTGATGACGTTGAGGGCGAGTAGGAATACTGTGAATTTGAATCGCATTGGAATTAATTGCGTCGAATGAGAAATACGAAGAGTCCGAGCACTGCGGCGATTGCTGGAATGCCAGCAAAGTAAGTAAGCATGCGTTGTAGGTCGCTCTCGCTCATGACGATCTGGTGGCTCTCGAGCTTACGTGTCGGGATGTTGAGTAGGCTGGTGCGGTCGAGCGTCCAGTTTATAGAATTAATGAATAAGGTGTGATTACCAAAGGCGCGTAGGCGGTTGTTGGCGATAAAGTCGGAGTTGCCGAAGACGATCATGCGGCCGCCTGGGATCGTGATCCCGAGTTCCGTGCCTGAACTGCGCGAGGATACGGTGGCGATGCTGACGGGGCCTATTTGGTCGCGTTTCTCGTCGTAGACTGCCGGGTTTTGAGTGCGGTAGTCGCGCTCGGCCCAGCTGTTTTCGGAGGTGCCAATGAGTTGATACACTTGGAGGCGACTGTCGTTGACCGATGCTGGATCGATACGCACAGAGCGCGGTAGTCCGAATAGGGCGGTAATTTGGTAGTCGATCAGTAGCTTGGTGATTGGGTGATCGGCGAAGCGGCGTATGATTAAGTCGCCACCTTGGGCGCGGTAGTCTGTGCCGGTGTCGATGACGACTGTGTCTTCGGTGAGGACGCCCCAGTCGTAGAATAGCTCAGTCATGCCATGGAGGCGGCCTGGGTCGATCAAAGCGATCATGCGGCCGTTGCGGTCACTCATGTAGCGGCGTAGCTTCTCGACTTCTTCGGGTTGAAGGCTTGCTTGTGGGGAGGGCACGACGATCAGTGAAGCGTCTTCGGGCACATTCTCCTCAACGGCAAGGTCTAGAGTGGCGAGCTCAAAGCTGCGTTCGCGCAGGAAGCTTTCGAGCTGGGAGAGTCCGCGCAGGGCGTCGACATCGTCGAGGCGCATCTCGCCGTGACCGACGAGGAAGTAGATCTTTTGTGGCTTCTTTGTGGATACGTCGAGGATCGCGGAGGTGAATATTTGCTCGCCGCGGAACCCGCGCTCCTTGCCATTATCGTATTCGTAGAGGCCAACTTGACTGATTTCTCTGACCTTATCACCAGATGCGATGATGATGGCGTTTTCTTTGGTCAGGTTATAATTCGTTGCGAGTTCTTGAGCGCGCTTACGCTGACGGTAGATGTCGACGAATTCGACGGAGATGTAGGACTTACCGTCACGCATTCCCGCAAATTCATATTCGCGCAGGAGTTTGTTGAGATCATCACGGATGATTTCGAGTGCGCTCTCGTCGCTCTCTTTGGGGATCGTGACGATGATCTCCACTGGCTCAGTGAGCTGGCGGATGTAGGCCATTGACTCGGGAGCGAGTGTGTAGGCGCCGGTCTTGGTGAGATCGATCCGTTTAAAGTAATTCGCCGAGATGAAATTCAGGGCGATGATGAGGCTCAGGCTCAATATGATCTGCACCAGCCGGTTGGTGGTGCGGAAGCGTCGAGCAAAGCGAAATTCGGTAAAGCGGCTTGGTTTCATCAGGCTTTCGCTTCGATAACAAGGGTGGACAATCCCAGCAGGAGAACTCCTGTGCTGGTGTAGTAAAAGAATGGACGTGTATCAATGACGCCACGAGAGAAGTCGTCCAAATGCTGGAAGATCTGCAAGTAGTTGACTAGTTCGCTCGCCCAGAATGAGAGTTCTGCGCCGTTTTGAGCAATGTTGCCGAGTTGTTGGCCGCCGATGATGGCGACGAACAAGGTGGTAAAACTGAGCATGCCAGCGACAAGTTGGCTGCGAGTGATGCTACTGGCGAAGATTCCGATCGAGACGAACAGGATGCCGCTGAGTGCGAGAAATGTGAAGCCGCCGACGATTGGAGCTGGCTCAAGGAGGCTGCCGCTGAGTGCGGCAGCGGGGAAGAACTTCGCGGCAATCAAGGGGAAGCCGAGCGTGGATAGCCACAGGAGCATGTAGAAAATGTATGCGCCAGCGAATTTGCTGAGGATGACTGCTACGCGGGAGGTGGGCGTCGTCATCAGTGTATCAAGTGTGCCCGTGCTACGCTCGCCTGCGATGCTGCGCATCGTGAGGAGTGGCACGACGAAAAAGACAGGAATCCAAAAGATGCCTAGGAACTGCACGATCGGCAGGCTTTCCTCGGGTGTATTGACCATCCCGCGCAGGATGGCCCAGTAAAGAAAGCCCATCAGAGTCAGGAATAGAACCGCCGCGATGTAGGTCGGCGGGCTGATTAAAAGCATTCGGAGCTCGTGTTTGAGCAAGATAAAGAAGTTACGCATGGGAGAATGACTAAATGCTTAGGATTGAGCCGCGGCTGTGGGTTTTGCTTTGGGGGACTCGATGGTTTCTTCCCACGAGCGTTTGGTCGCGGCAAGGAAGATCTCTTCTAGGTTCGGCACACGTGGCGCGAGGCTGCGTAGCGTGCAGTCTGGTGAGTCGCTGAGTGCTGCGATGAGTTGTGGTCCGAGTTCGCCATCGCCCTCGGCACGGATTGTGAGTTTCAGGATGTCGTCTTCGCTTTCTTCCTTGTCTAGGATTTCGACTTCGAGCCCCTTGGCTTTGAGCAGCTCAGTGACACGCGCTTCGCTGCCTTTGACTTCGAGCTCGAAGCGGTTGCCTGGCAGGAATTCCTCGCGCAGACTGTCGCTGGTGCCACTCGCGACGACGCGGCCGCGGTTGATAATGATCACGCGGTCGCAGGAACGCTCGATTTCCGGCAGAATGTGGCTGGAGAGCACGACCGTTAAGCGACCGCGCAGATTATTGATCAGCTTGCGGATGCCTTGAATCTGATGGGGGTCGAGGCCGATGGTCGGCTCGTCCATGATGATCACTTCTGGATTACCTAATAGTGCATCGGCGATGCCGACGCGCTGGCGGAAGCCTTTTGAAAGTGTGCCAATGATTTTACGCCGCGCGGTGCGGGCCAGATCGCAGGTTTCCATCACATCCTGCACGGTCTCGCGCAGCTTTCGCCTCGGGACGCCTTTGAGGCGAGCGCGGAAACGCAAATACTCGACCACCCGCATGTCATCGGGCAGGGGATTGTTCTCCGGCATATAGCCGATGCGCTGCTTGACCTCGTATGGATTATGAGCGACGGCGACGCCACCGACCCATGCGGAGCCCGATGTGGCGGGCATGATGCCCGATAAAATGCGCATCGTCGTGCTTTTGCCCGCGCCGTTGGGCCCGAGGAAGCCGACGATTTCACCGCGATTGACGGTGAAGCTTACGTTGTGAATCGCAGTGAGTGACCCGAATTGGCGGGTTAGATTTTCAACGCGTATACTGGGGATAGTCTCCATGAATGCTGGTGTGTCGCTTCGGAATTTGGAAAGTTATTGGTGTAATTGATCAGGTTTGTAACGAAAGTTGTGGCGGCATCAAGGCTAGTGAAGTGCTATTTTCATAACATTCGCATCGAATTCCCACACTCTAGTTCAGATTCTGCTTTCCAATGGTGCCTGTTTTAGTGACTTTGGTTCCCACATGATTACGACGACAGAAGCTCTCGCAGATGCAGTGAAGGCCGCCCAAGCGGCAGGTGCAGTAGGAATAGACACAGAATTTGTTTGGGATCGCACCTATTATCCTACCCTAGGCCTAGTCCAGATCGGCTACCCTGACGGCCATTGCGAGCTGATTGATGCGCCAGAGATCGAAGACTGGTCGCCGTTTGCCACTCTAATGTCCGACCCGAACACGGTTAAAATCCTCCATGATGCTCAGCAGGATCTCACGATTCTCAAGCGCGCTTGTGGTGCCTACCCCAAAAATATCTTCGATACGCAGCGCTCGTCAGGCTTTGTTGGTCTCTCGTCGACCATTTCTTTGAGTGAATTGCTCAAGACTTTGATGAAGGTGCGCTTGGACAAATCCGAAACGCGTTCGAATTGGATCGCTCGTCCGCTCACTGAGAAGCAGATGGAATACGCCGAAGATGATGTGCGCTACTCAACGCGCCTCATGGAGAAGATCATGGACAAGGCCGACGCCCTCGGTCGTAAACAGTGGATCATCGACGAGATGAAGTATTACGAGAACGAAGAGATTTATCAAGAATTCGATCCCGAGGCCGAGATGCCGCGCGTGCGAGGCAGTGGTTCGCTAACGAATCAGCAGCGTAATATTGTGCGTTCACTAGGAGCATGGCGCGAGGTCAAGGCCCGCCAGCGTAATTTGCCCCGTAACTTCGTTCTGTCCGACGATGCCATCATTACCTTGATGAAGCGACCACCAGAATCTGCTGAGGCGATCCAGCCGAGCCGCGGCCTCACTGAGCGTGCGCTGCAGCGCAATCGCGACAAGATTTGGGCAGCAATCGAGCGTGGCATCGCTGGCAACTTGCCGGAGCTTCCCAATGGCCGTCATAAAGGCCCCGCGCCCGACGATGGTTATGAGTCGCGCGTCGACCTCACGCTGGCACTGATAAAAGGTATTTGCTTAGCCGCTAAAATTGACCCCCCACTGATCGGAAATCGAGCAGACGTCACCGCATTCGTCCTCGAAGCCGATGTCGCCGACTCCACGCGCCACCGTATGCTACGCAGCTGGCGCGCCGAATTCATCGGTAACCGTTTGCTGAGCGTGCTCAACGGCGAAGGCCGTATCGCGATCAACACCGAGACGAAGCTCCCCGAGTTGGTGGACTAGGGAAGAGAGCTGAGGTAGGAGAGCTGAGAGCTGAGGCTTGAGGTTAGAGAGCTGAGAGCTGAGACTTGAGAGCTGAGGGCTGGTTTATGGATGTGAAACAGGCATTCCTGCCTGTCCGCTGAGTTGTGCGCGCGGCCCATTATTGATGGAGAGGCTGCTACCGCTGACTTTGTGGCGGATCGGCGAAGCCGTTTCGATGCGTATGAATGGGCAGAGGGCTGAGACCTGAGGGATATTTTGCTCGGCTTGCTGAATGGTGTGCGGTGCTCTGTGTTCATACGGGCGCTGTTCCCTCTGACTTTGTAGCGGATCGGCGAAGCCGTTTCGATGCGTATGAATGGCTGCCTGGGAAGTGTAATAAAGAGAGACGAATTACGAATGTGCTCTCGGAATGAAATCAGACACAAAAAAACCTCTCGCTCACACGAAAGGTTTATTTTCATCATATGGTGCCAAAGGGCAGACGCAGTGCGACAGCACGGAGATGGCAGGCGCTTCGCCTGTCCGAAGCGAAGCGTAGGATGACTGGAGCGGGTGCCCTTTGGGCGGCTTCAGTCACATTTGAAGTTTCAAATATGCCCCCTCGAATGATTTCGACACAAAAAAACCTCTCGCTCACACGAAAGGTTTATTTTTATCAAATGGTGCCAAAGGGCAGACGCAGTGCGACAGCACGGAGATGGCAGGCGCTTCGCCTGTCCGAAGCGAAGCGTAGGATGACTGGAGCGGGTGCCCTTTGGGCGGCTTCAGTCACATTTGAAGTTTCAAATATGCCACTCGAATGATTTCGACACAAAAAAACCTCTCGCTCACACGAAAGGTTTATTTTCATCAAATGGTGCCAAAGGGCAGATTTGAACTGCCGACCAAAGGCTTATGAGTCCTCTGCTCTACCACTGAGCTACTCTGGCATTCATTTGAAAAAGTGCACATGTCATTGATTCTTGTCGTTTGGCGACAGTTCTAACTGAAAAACCGCCTGCGACATAAATTGATGACAAAGAACATCCCGTAAAAAACGGGAAGCCGACAAAAAGCCGACTCCCCGTGATTCTGTCAAGCGCTCAATTAGAAGAAAATTTCCGAAAATTTTTCTCAATTTGTTGCCGACGCGCTTCTTTGATTAGTGCGCCCCCTAATTTTGGATCTATGACCTTTGATGGTTTAGAAACCAGAGCTTTGACTCGACGGGCCGAAATGACTTCGTTCATTTCGGCGATTATTGCGCAGGCTTCAAGTATTTCGGCTTGATCGGCCGCTCGGTGAAGTCGCGCTTTGACTTTACGGTTGTTCATAAAACGCTGCCCCAGATATTTTGCTTCATCTGAGAAGTTTTGGTTTAGCACGCCAGTGCTTCGCCCGATTCTTTGAGCTATACGAGTAAATGATTCATATGGATAAAGATCCTCATCTATGATTTTTCGTAACTGTCTTAGGATCTTGGGCCGGTCAATTCGACGCTTAGGCGCAGTTTTTTCCTTTGATTGACACATGAGGCTCGGAACTAGCTTTCCATCATGGTTCCCAGGGAGCTCTTTATGTAGGAACTGGGTGACACTTAATTGCATAACCCATGCGAAATTAAACAAGTGCTGCATTGTCGGGATTTGCTCTCCTCTCATCCATAGGCCTAGCGACGTTCCATTTATCCCAAAAATACGAGGGCCAAGACCTCTTACTCCTTGTAGATCAAAATGAGTTAGCCAGTGGTTTATAGTCTCTGACCATGAAAACTCAGGTGGCAGTGGGCTTGTTCTCAAGCCGTCGATCAGGGTTTCCGTCTGTTCAGCAACCCAGACTTCATAGTCCATCGATTTGATCTGCCCAAGCATAGTTGTTTCCGCACCCATCGAGGTTCCTGCTGATAGGTCTGCCTGGCACTTATAGTGCGTGCAATGACCTATATTGCCACGACCTGACAGCACTGAGATTGATTTCCCGCAACCCGGGCAGAGGGTTTGTAGTGGCACTTTGAAACGTGGGCACACCTTAACCCAAGATAAACGCCATAGGACTGGTATATATGGAGCTGTAACGGCATCAAGGAATTGTGGGCACCATGCTAATTTACTCCGTAGGAATCCACGTTTCGAGGTCAGGGGGGTGAAGGCTCGTAGAGAGTGGTTTGCCAGACCTTGAACCCCTGAAAGCCTGGATAGCATTTCGGTAAAACGAGTTGAGAAATCACTCGTGCCATCGATGCGTTGTGGGAAGGATTGCACCGCAAAAGATCCACGTCGGTCATCCCTGAATTCAGCAGCGGCCACTGGCACCAGATCTTTCAGGAAAACAGCAGGTGAGGTTCCATGTTCGGCTGCCACGTTTGCCAGATAACTCGACATACACTCTCGATAGTTCCCATCAACCGATTTCGGTTCGACTCGATAGAGCGGCTGCCGTTGTGGAGCATTCAGTAATAGTTCATCAGAGTAGTCGTTGATATTATTGCTCATTGCGACCTCCTCTCTTGAAAACACGTGGGTTCGCCTTGAATGCGTTCGGGTTCTTTCGCTTTTCTTTCGGTGCTTGAGACGTCTGTGGTGCAAATTCCTCCCACAGGCTTTTGTCCGAAGGCTTATGCATTCCTTCGAAATGAGCCTCACCATCTAGTATTTCGTTCATCCCTAACTCTAAATGATAGTTTGGGGTTTGTTCGGCTCGCATTAGGTCTAGGCTTATTTTATCGCCATTGGCTTCGGTTAGTGCCCGTTCAAACCATGATTTTAAAAGGCCGATACAACCTAGGCAGCCCTTGTAGAGCTCCTCGTAGTGTTTCGCAGGATCAAACGCTAAATGATCTTCGAGCGACTCGCACAAGCTGAGCAAGGCGATAATAAATGGATCTGTTGGATCCGTTGCATCGGGGAAGTCGTAGCGGCTAAATTCGAAAATTCGGGTGCGTCGAATTCCCTGTGTTGTTTGTTCGATCAGGCTCCATAGGTCGTAAGTTCCAAACAACACTAACTTTGCGCCGTGGATCTCGTCTGCCATGCTCTTGATGTGATTCGCAAGCAGCTTTAATTTGCCGCCTTTGTCAACTTGACCGCCATCATCGTGACTTCCGCTATAAACCAGATGATGGGCCTCGTCCATGCAGACCGCCAATGGCTTGCGGTGCTCGATCGAGCGAAGCATGTGGCGGTATAGAGAGCCTTTGGTTCCTTGGCCTAGGTATTTCTCTGTGGGGAACTCAAACCCTAGCTCACGTTGCGTTTGCTTCTTTGTGTAGTCTCGGCAGTGTATGCCCGACCTCGCGGCGGGATCGTATAAGCTGTATAAGACTGAGTGGTAGAGGTCCTTCCAGGGATACACTCGGACCTCCGGGCTTGGGGTTCGTATTCCTGTCACAGGGATATATTCGCGTTCGGCCTCCATGCGCGATCGCTCTAGTGTTATGATACGATCCATGACGCATGCTAGCAGGGATGTCTTACCTATCCCTGGGGGGCCGATGACTACGATGATTGGGCGCTCTTTATCATTATATATCGCATCCACGATTTTATTGGTGAGCGCCTCGTAGCTTGGATGCATTACGCGAGTTTCTCGAAATTTTTTAACTTCATTTCTCATGCTGATACCCTTTCTACATGCGCTAGTTTCACCTGTGTGCGATCGACTGCTGGGAGGGCATTGCCTTTACTTGGCTTCGCTGTAGCATCAGCATCGCATGATACTTCGTCGTTGTGTGGATTCTTTGCTTCGAGAGCCTTGTTTTGGGCCGATTTTAGATTGGCTTTAAGTCCATCTTCCATCGCGCGTATTTTTCGTGCGTATCGACCGTAAGCTAATGAGGTTTTTTTGATTTTACCTTTAGAGGTCATTCCCAGTGCTACCATTTCGCGGGAAATATAGCGCCGTTCCCATTCGGTGAGCAGATGCAATATCTCTCGAAGGGGGCCGGATCTGACCTTCGCCTCGCACCAGTTACCATTGATGTAGAGATAAATGTGCGTGAGGTCGTAAGGGTCATATTTCGCCTCCAGATCTTTGATCTTGCCACGATGAGCAGCAATTTCCTCGCACCAGTAGATGTGGTGTTTGAAGGCGACTCCGCGGCCTGGTTGTATTTTGAGTGTATCCTTTGGCGTGTTTGGCAGGAAGAGGATCTCGCAGGATTCTGGCGGGAGTAGCATTTGGTCGGTGCCATTGCCAAGTGGATGATACCTCTGATCCTCTTCGAGTGCTTGCTTGGGGGATTTCCAGTCTAGGACTTCTTGCTCTTGATCATGATACTCCTCTAAGAAACCTCGGATTGTTTTGTCGAGAGAGCCTAGGTCCCAGCACGATCGAAGCTCTGGGTTATTTTCTTTTGTGATTCCCGTTTTTCGACTTATGGCATGTGTAGAGCCAGACATCGTCTCAAGTAGCATGTCATCCAGATGCCGGTTAAATCGCTCCAAAATTGCTTTGTTCCTGGGCGCATGCGGCGGGCAAAAGGTTAAATTCGTTCCGAACGCAGCCAGTAGCTCGTGCAGCGCCAGATTCTTAAACTCCTTGCCGTTGTCTGCAATCACTTCGGATGGAAGAGCCTGCATGTTACGATAGACGTCTCGAAATGCTAAGAGCGTTGTCCGAGCGCTTGGCGCTTCGAAGCTGAGTGCGTAGCCCGCATAATACCGTATCTTAGGTAAGCATATCAGAGTGAGCCATGCTTTGCCGAGCACTGCCCCTGTCCGTGGGCAGCGACACTGGATTTTGATTTGCTTGTTATCGATGTGTGCTCGATGCATGGCATACTCGCCCAGGTAATGCGGATCGAAATCAAGACCGCTACCTGTTGTGATGGCATAAGCTGCTTTGGAGCTCAGACGTTCTTTGAGGCGCTGTGCGTCGCCGCTGTTGTCGTGAATATACTTGTCGAGCGTATTGCGAGATGGAGCGGTGATGCCTCTCTCCTCGCAGATCGCTTCGAGTTCGCGATGGGCTTGGGCGAGTGTGGGAGCCTGTTTGGTCAAATAGAACTCATCCATGACTTCTTTCATCGCATCATAGACTTCGATACAAAGGCGTTTGCGGTGGTCTCCTTGGAAGGTGGGCTCCAGAAATAAGACGAAGTCGTTGCCAAATAATCGCTCCGATCTTTTAGCTTTTTGTTGCCAGCGCTGTATCGTCCTCGTGCTCTCTTCGTTTTTTGGTTTTTGGATCTTTTTGACGCACCCGAGCTTGTAGCATGCTTTGGCCAGCGTTTTTGGAGGTGCTTTATGGATGAGTTGTTTGATCGTGTCATCGGTTTCCTGCTTGTTGGACAGTTTGTGTAGCACGATGCTGCGTTGGGCTAGGAGCGTATTCATCTCTTTTCGCTCGAACTCTCGGATTTTTCCGGTGGAACCATCTTTCTGCAGCATTAGTTTAGTTTTACCGACTTCCTTGACCTCGAAATAGATGCCGTCCCAGTCGAGTTTGTCCCCCTCTGCGATCGAAGCTGCACCTTTGATCGGGATTCGAGTCATTTCGGATAGCCCGTAAGCCATCGCAACATATCGACTCGCAAATACCCGGGTTAGATCTGGTCGAGCAAGTAGCTCATTTTCGAGGTCGATATGGACACATCCTAGTTGCAGTGCCACTAGTATTGATGAGACGCTACACCCAATACTGTCGCAGATGTCCTTTAGCGATTTTGGCCCGTTTGAGACTGCTTTAGCGATTTTGTGATGCACCGCTATTGGCTTTGTGTTTGCGGCGATGGGAGTGGAGCTTAAATACTCCAGATTTGCGATTAGGTTGGGATTCAAATCCTCATCGGTGATCAATTTGAATTCAAATCCGAGCATCTTGAGCTCCTTGCGCAGTGGGGGTGAATCCCATTTGCCATCTAATCCCTTTGCCCAGCGATGCGGATTTACTTCAGCCAATTTTTCGAGGTCTTTGACGAGTTTACACTCAATCAGGCATGGGACTTCTTCTTTGTTTACCTCCATGAAATCGAGTGTGAGTGCCTGAGGGCGACGTCTGCCGTTTTTGTCGGGAAGTGAGACCTCGACTTTTTTAGGCTGCGAGTAGTATTCAACGCATTCGTCCGAATACTCTAACATCCAGATCGTAGGTCGCTCAATCGTGCGGCTATCAAAGTCGATGGAGTGTCCCATTTTTTCGGACATAACAAATCCAATCGCGTTGCCGCGGCCGGACCTAACTCGACGAGATGACTCAGGGTGATCTCGGTGTGCTTGTATGTATTCTGTAGTATTCATGGTTTTTGATTTCGTTGGTGGTTTTATCATTTGGCGGTATTCGCCGGGGTTTGAATTTTCGGTGTCGGAGTTACTGTCTGTTGCGGATGAATTTTATTTTCATTCGGTATCGCTAGCCTCGTTGGAGAGGGTTGAGCCTCGTTAATCCTCCATTGATTCAGAGTGCCAAATAGAGGAGCGCTCCATCTTAGATTCGTGGGCGATCGGGGGTCCCATTTTTTCTGACATGACAAATCCAATAGCGTTGCCGCGGCCGGACCTAACTCGACGAGATGACTCAGGGTGATCTCGGTGTGCTTGTATGTATTTTGTAGTATTCATAGTCTTTGATTTCGTTGGTGGTTTTACTGTTTCTTATTTTCATGCTGGCGGCATTCCTCAGCGTGCTGTTGTAGGGATTGGCAGAGCTGAAATATCATCTCATCGGTGAGCAATAGGTGGATAAGTCCCTGGGCGCGTAGTTGCTTTTCTATTGGTGGAGACTCCCATGAGCCTCTTTTACTTTTTCCCCAACGCGTAGGGTCTTCCTTAGCTAGTTCCTCTAGCTTTTTGACGAGTATGACTTCCGCCACGGCAATACAGTTCTTGTGGTCGTTGAACAGGAAATCGAAGATGTAAGGTGTCGCTTTGGCGCAGCCATCCTTGTCGGGTATGGTTAGGGGGATAGGGGCTGGGCGCTCGTATATCTCTGTCGCTACCGACATATCGTAGAGATACCATCTCGCAGCTGCGTTGAGCTGCCCTTTGACGTCATCGATGGAGTGACATGTCATGGGATCAAAGGAAGTCGTGGCGTTATCACGACCAGCCCGAACTTTATGAGAGGCCTCGTGGGCATCTCGGTGTTGTTGGAGGTATTCTTTAGCGTTCATGGTTTTATACGTTAGTTGTTCTTAGGTGATTGTGTCGTGCGCTTCTTTAGGCTAAGGTATTCTATTGGATACTCTTGGATTGATTGGCAGGCCTCGTAGATCATCTCGTCAGTAACCAAAACATAGAGAAAACCCTTAGCTAAGATCTGTTCCTCTAGCGGTGGGGAGTGCCACTGACCTCTGCTGTCTTTTATCCATCGCTCAGGGTGTTTTTGTTGAAGCAGTTTCAGCTCCTTTGAGCTCATCAGCTCTACTAGGGCTACATTCTCTTGATGGTCCATTGCTAGAAGATCGGAACGATATGATACGGTCCGTGGCTTCCCATCATCGTCAGGTAGCTGAAGAAGGAGCGCTCTGGGGGAGGAATCGATCTCCGTCATTGTGGGCATTACTTCGAAATACCAACTGGCTGCATATCGAAGGTTGTTTGTGACTTCACCAATTGAGTGACAAGTCGTGGGATCGAAGGGAGTCGTATCACTGCCGCGATCTACCTGAACTTTATGACAGACCTTACACTTAGGGCCATCTCGGTGTGCTTGTAGGTATTCTTTGGTATTCATAAGCTATTTTCTGCGTAAAAATTGCATGTGAAGCATTACTTCGACTTCACGAGTTCAGAAGAGACCAAGCTCCTCGCGAACAGACTTTGGCCACTAACTCTCCGATCCTATAGTTTGGGTTAAACTGCCTATGCGTTTTCGACTCTGTAACGGATTTGATCATATCAACATGTCTCTATTTACTGTAGTTAACCGTATGTGGTGTTCGCGTTATCCGCATATGGGGATTGCTAGTCAAGGGGAAAATACTGAGAAAAAGAAATTCTTGCTCAATATTGGTTAATCTTGACCTTCGTCATCTCCATATCTGGATATGTTATCTAATCCTGAATGAACGAAATTAATACAGAAACAGTCCCGGAATCTTTTAAGGAGCGGTTGCGTCAAATCGCAGCCCCTATGGGAGGGATAAAATCACTCTCCGAGCTATCAGGGGTTCCTCATGGGACTCTTCAGAAATATGTATTGAAAAAGGGAGCCATAGAACCGAGCAGGAAATGGCTTACAAAAATCGTGCTAGCGACTGACTGTAATGCGCATTGGCTGTTAACTGGGGAGGGAGGATTAAAAACCGAAACGGCATTGGAGGCAGACACCAAGAATGAGGTGAAAATCCCTTTATTCTCGGAGATCAGCTACAATCGCTGCCTGAATTGCATCTATGATTTCGACGAGAGAGATGAATTAATCCGGTCGGCTAGAAGTGAGATGTTTAATGAGCATGCGGTTACTTTCAATAAACAGGAGGCAAGAGAATTATTTGGGGCAGATTGCGATAATATCGTAGCCTTCAAATACAAGAGAGCGACTAGTGGGGGCGGGAGCGCAAGCAGGCGACTCTACTTCATCGATCTAAACCTACGCACACCTGAACATGGAGTTGAGATGTGTGTCCTGCACAACGGAACCCCCTACCTCTTTCGTGCACTAGAAGATGAAAGCCATGATCTATACCTAGTAGATGAATCAAAAGAACATCCACTGCATAGAATGCCTGCGCTCGATGAGTTAAGAAAAGACAATATCGTCGGTCAGGTTGTTGGGAGTATCCTAGGGAAGTTATGGTCCTAGATCTGCACCGACGGGTCAGGAATCCGAAGACCCCATACGAGGAAGCTAAAGAACTAGTAAGGTCTACCTTGCTCATTCATCGAGTCTGGAATGCGGACTATTCAACAATCTGCGTTAGCGATAAGGTTGGTAGCGATGTAATCAAAGAAGCAGAATCCAATACCTTTCAAATTCGAGAATTCTCAGAATGCAACTATGCGAACAGTATCATTCCTGTGATCATGCGGGCGGCCGGCTTATTCGTCGATAAAAGCATTTGTAATCCATACCTCACTAGTGCAGTCATACCGTTTCAAGTTTACCATAAAGATGAGTATGAGACGGTTGAGTGTTACCTGAAAAGCTTCTCAATGTTAAAGAGCGTGCAAGTCATTTTCAAATTTGGAGATCCACAGTCACATATAATTCGTCATCTCTAAGCAGTTTGACTCAGCATCACCACTTTTCCAGGGCTAGCTACTCCGCTACGGATATTCGAAATCTGTATCCTGCGAAGGGATAACGAAAACTGTTACGATGAGCTTAAGAACCAATGGGGTTGGAGGGGGTAACTCTCAATTGTTCTTTTTCGACTGAATCAGCTTCATCAGGGTCTCGGATACATATGAATAATCAATGTGTTCCTGTTCGAGTCGTAGACCCCCATTTAATTTAAGTTTATCGACTAAAGCATCTTCCTCTGCAGATAAGTGTTTGAGTTGAGAGTCTTGGATTGTTTGGTCTGCTTTATGATACTGCTGCAGATCACTGAATCTATCCAAAGTGGTCTGATCCATCATTACAGAGGCTGCAATTGGGTGACTCTCACGGAACTTTGCTAAGATTGAAAAACCAGAAAGGTCAATATCCCCCCAATAGAAAAGCGTCTTCCCAGAAAGCCATGGAACCTTTGAAAGTCGATGCACAGCAAAACCATTCCCCATTATAGCCAGTGTTTTAGGCAAATCGGGTAGGGTCAAAAAAGGAACATGGTTCTCGACGACAATGACACACTCGAATTCATCAAAATAATGGTCGTTGGATGCCAACTCCCGAGCAGTTGCCATCGCATGACCGAATGGGAGCGTTTTTATCGAATGATCCAAGGATCGGAACTCGATCAAACTCTCCTTTGTCATTAATCCTAGTCGCTCTTCGAGTGTCCCGTCCTCCTGAATCAAGCATTCAGGTGCAAATTCGTGGGCGAGTTCTTCAAGTAATGGACGTTCTTGTTCGAGATATTTGGTCGGCACCTGAATGGGCAATTGCCTCGCATAGAGGCCAGGAGCTGGATTTGCCTTCAGATAGGTTAATATCTTGATGGCATTCTGAATAGCTTCAGCGGGCTTACGCATGAGTGCCAAATGCCCTGCGCACCAGGACTTTGCTCCTGGATCCCACTCACACATGATTCCTACATTTGATAAAAGTGCCTGAGCCTCATTTTCGGCCCCAACATACTTAAGGAAATCATCCAATGAGGCAAAACTGAGCTTCGCCGGAAATTCGTTTTTACCATGCCGCTTCGAATTCACGATCTCCCATTCGACGGTATATCCGAAACCAAGGCTTTCCCGACTCTGTGAGCGTATCAGACTGATCGTATCTCGCCACTCAGAGAGAGGTGCAGTTATCTTAGGCTTCGCTATACGAATCGGCAGTGGGAAAATCGTCTCCCCTTGAATCATCGCTCGCAAAACATCATTCAACTTCCTCGCGGCCTTATTACGTAAGTCATTCAAGGTCATCGCTCAGCAACTTCTCCCATCAGCTTCTCATACTCGTGCACATTCAAATTATGAATCTCTGAGTGCACACTAGGTCGGGTCACGATGTGGTAGCGCTCTACATACTTCTGCACGAGGTGAACCTTAGAGTCCAAAGGCTGCACTATAATGAGTTGCAAGCTGAACTGCTTGAACAACTCCAACAAGTAGGTCGAAAACTCATCATCTGTCTTACTGAACATCTCATCCACAATGACCAAACGAAAGGTTTCGGTCTGGTTTTCATTATTAAGTGAAATTCCATACTGATACGCGATCGCAGTTGCCAGGATTGTCGATGCGAGACGGTTCTTTTCACCTCCCGATTTGCCTGAGGCCCCAGAATAGCACTGAAAACTCTCATCATTATCTCGGTAGAACTCATCCGCTCTAAATTCAAACCAGTTGCGCACGTCGATCACACGTTGAGTTCTCTTCTCATCGCTGGCCAACTCATCTAACAGATTCCGAACTCGATTGAAACGCTCGTTGCGCGCCTCATCGGAGTCTTCGACATGTGCAATGTTTTCTAAAGCATACTGACGAATTCCCCGAAACCATTGCTGATGCTCATCATCAGTGCGCACTGGCACCAACTGGATATAGGAATGCTTATTCCGGTCAAAATCCACTTCCTTCAGGTGGAGATTCAGATCTTCAATTCGCCTTTTTATGGTTTCAGCGTGCTCCTGAAGTATACCGTCGAAGCTTGAAACATCCTCAATGAGATTTGTCTGCAACAGGTTCTTAAATCGCTTTTGGTTTCGAGGAAGATCCGCTTCTTTAATTTGCAGGCGCAAGCTATCAAATGGTTCGAAGAGTGCGCTATTGTAGCCTTTCAACTGGATCCCTTCTGCATACAAATCGTCATGTAGTTTCGAATCCTCATTCTTGATGCCATCTAGGAACTTCTGCATCTTGAACTTAGCTTTATTGCCCGCGTCATCCCGATCCCGTCTCGCGTTACGTCTCTTATCTTCGAGCTCGGCTGTTACTTTCTGGTTCACCGTTGCCAAACCCGCGACAGAAGTGGCCGGCGCATCAATCAACTCTTGAATGCTAGGTCTACGATCGTTGAACTTCTGTAGCCCTGCTGGGTCTTGGCTCACGAAGTCAATGAGGTGTTTGCAGTCCTTAATTCCTGTATCATTCAGTTTTTTGTTCCCATTCCACTCCCCGAAACGCTCACGTGCATTTCCGCTCTTCTCCGTCGCATCACGCTTCGCACCCTTGGCTGCTTTCAGCTGCTTTTGCAATCGACTCAATTCATCAGATCCAGCTTCCAGCTCCTTCTGTTCTAGGCGAAGCGTTTCTTGAGCGAGAGTTGGGGTGAAGTAATCAATCTCCTCCCAAGTCTCCGCAATTTGGGGTAACGCACCTATTGCATTGATTGCAGTATCAATTTCCTTCTTTCCGTTCGTTTGCTGGCGAATGGAGCTAAGTAGCTCATCTCTTTTAGTTTCAAGAGTGTCATGCTGCTTCTGCAGTGTATTGATTTTCCTCGAATTGTCCCAGCCAAGGACATCATTAGAGCGGTCATTAATATCGCGACGGTCATCCTTGCGGCGTTCAGAGCCCCTTTGCTTGATCAGTCCTCCAATCGTAATCGCCGCTTTTGCCTGATTAAAAACGTCATCTGGAGCTTCACAGCATTGGTGGTCAAAACGATAGCTAAGTTCGGCCGAAAGCCAGCTTTCAAATTCACCAATAGACTCATGTAACTCTAGCTTAGCGGCGACCGCGGATGAGTCCAGTTGTGGGTTTCGGCTGCGGGCACCACTTTCCACTACATGATATACCAATAAACCTTTTAAGTTGGTTCGGTGAGCATACTTGTCCACCTGCTTTCGTAAACGCCCGGGCACTAGCATACAAAGCGCAAAGCTATGCACCAGATGCTCTATCGGGCCAGTCCATCGCGTCTCATCATCTTTGACTTGAACTAGCTCCCCCACAAACGGCAGTTCCTTCGGACTCACGCCTAACGCATCCGCAATACGGCCGCGTATTCGTATTAGCTTGTCGCCGATATTGCCTTCACGTTCCTGAAGGCTACGCACTTCCGTATTAATCAGTGCCTGTTGTTCCGATAATTGCTCATACTCCGTATCTTTCTTTTTGAGAGTTACTTCGAGCTGCTTGGATTCTACTTTAAGCCGCTCTTTGTCCTTTTGAGCATCAGCCATGACTTGCAAAAAGTTGTCTTCCGACTGGCACACTAGGCCAGCTTGCCATGCCTCAACCTTTTTAATGAACCGCTCCTGACGTGGTTTTTTCGATTCAACGTCAGACTTCAGTCTCACCAGATCCTTCTCAATCTCCTGTAAGCGTCGACCAGCACTGCTCGACTCAATTGAGGACTTCAGGTCTTGGATGCGCTCCTCTTCTTTATCAGCTTTCTGTATCTCACTGACTTCTTCAGCTTTCGCCTTGGTCACCTCAAGGTCAATGACCTCGGCCTCAGCCTGACGAAGAACGAGTTCCGATTCTGCAAAGAAGAGAGGAGCCGCATCAATGCAACCTTGCCAGTGATCAATCTGATCCTCTTGCACGAGAACCGTATTGTGTAAGCTATGAATCGCATTCAGCTGATCAAGTCGCCTCTTTTCACGCTCAATACGCTCATAGGTGCGGCGTAAGTCCTCAAAACTAGCACGAAGACCTTCCAGTTGCTGAGGAGCACCACCGTCATCTAGCATATATTCACGGATGAAATTCGTTAGATTACTGATGTCCTTAATGCAGATCGCCTGATTAAAGATATCCATCGGATTCTTATCGGGCGAAAGGCTGAGTGCTTCATGGAAACGCTGCGAGTAAGCTGAAAAAGTATCAAGCGGTTCCAGCCCTCGTGCTTTCAATCTTTTACGCACTTCAGACGGCTCGCCAAGATCATTGAAATCCCCCTCGATGCTGAGTCGCTTTCTCACGACAATGAAAGCTCTATCCATTTTTTTAGCTGGAGTGAGCCAAATGACCTGAGCGAGAGTCACATGCTGATTATAAGTTTCATTATAGAAAGTGCCCAAGAGCACAGTCACAGATTTGCCCGCCTTACGTAACTGCTTCGCACGTCCGTAACCGAGGTTCTGATCATGCTCCTCAGAATAAGTGCCTAGGACATAGTCTTTTTCACTCCGCTCCTTGCGTTGCTTACGTTCACCACCACCAGCAGAGGCCTGGTTATAGTTTCGTTTTCTGCTTTCGATGAGTAGTGTGAGGACTGCGTCCGCCAGTGTCGATTTACCGGCACCATTGCCTCCACTTAGTAAACTCGTTCGGCCATCAGGCGAAAAGCTGTGAACACGGCCATGAAAAGTGCCCCAATTCAGAACGGAAAATTGATGCAGCCGAAATCCCGCCGTCGAGCGGTCTGGTGCATATTCGAGAGTCGCTTGTGTTTGTGCGTTCATTCTTCAGTTATCTCCTCTTGCTCTTGATTCTCATCGGCCACGTCATCGCGCCCTAGCTGCGCTTTCAAGCGATCTCGTATCGCCTCAATTTGATCCACTGGCAGTTTTGCGCGAAGGATTGGCTCTACTCGATAGATCACATCGCTTCGGTTTGTCACTGATCGAAGCACAGACAGTTCACTCAACCGAGCGATCGCTGCACGGACTTTTGCTTCAATCTTTTTCTCGTTTCCAGTTTCATCACAATAGAGCTGCATGAATTCCCGAATCTCTTGGAAGTCCAAATAAAGATGATCAGTGCCATCAGCTGATTGATCGTGCCGTAAAAGGCGCTCTCGTAATTCAAGGAGCAGAACCGTCGGCAAAAAGGACAAGGCATTCCGGCGCATCAATCGAGGAAGTGACGATTCTGCTTCACTCTCGGTTTCCTCATCTTCGTCTTCGTCTCCTCCGGACTCATTACGCAAGAAGGCATAGCCCGCATCTTCATCGAGCACTAGGTCGAGACCCATCATGTGGAAATGTAATTTGACCTTATCCTGATCTCTGAGCAACCGCGACCAAAGGTCACTATCCTCTTGATACAGTGGTCCGCGCACCAACTGCACGATGACATTACGAATAGAAATTACAGGCGTGTTCATCTTATAAAAACAATTTTTTCAAGTTCTGCATAGCGTGGCTGATGCGGACAATTCAGGTCCAATTCAATGGTGTCTGGATGGAATACATTCTGAGAACCTTCCCCAGCCACTGCGATATAGGCGACTACGTCTACGACTCCCGACTCAACCGGGAAGCGTTCAACCAACTCCCTCAGGCTAACTTGAGGCTGCTGTTCGAGCACGTTTGCAATACGTTTACGATATTTCGGAAGGTTCAGTGGTTTGCCAATTCGGCCAAGCGCTTCTTTGAGTGATTCTGAATCATGTGAGTCGTCGCTCTCGATTTCATCGAATCGGCCACGTTGCGGGGCTTCCCAAAATCCGACCTCCATCAAATTATTAAACCGGAGCGGATCCTCCCAATCGTGTAGCGCTACGTCATTAGGTAGTTCCCCACAGGATTTTGCCAGTAGACGAGCTTCGCCAAGTAGCTCCAGTAAATAGCGTGATTGCTTCGAGCTTTGCTCCTCGACGACTCGGCGCAATTGTCCAGTGATGCGTCGATAGATACTCGCCACGTGGTTCACCTCATTGAAAAGACGCCGTGGTAATCGATCAAATGGCATCGCATCTAGATTATGCTCGTGCGCCAGTGCTACAGCACGGTTCGTCAACGCCTGAAGCTCTTCACGGTTTTCCACCGAGGTCATTGATTCTCTAAATCCAAAATAGCTGCGCCCTTGATCCCGGCCCCGTAGTTCCTCATCCGCATCCAGCACATGTGCGACATAATCACCCTTTGATAGTTGTTGTTCCAAATGCAGGTTTTGAATCTCTCGCGACTGATCTCTGAAAGTTTCCTCGATCGCACGGAAGTCACTCATGAAGGCATCTAGATCTGCTTCCAAGTCATGTAAGGCATCTTTCACTGCCGCCGGATCCAGAGTATCAACTGTTCCGGTATCTCGAATCTGCTTCAGTTCTGCATCAATAACATCGCGCTGCTTCAACAATTCTTTGCGACGTGCCTCAGGGTCTGCATTCGTATCTCGATCAATCCGCCGCAACTCCGAAATTATACGCCCAAAACGAGAGTCCGAAGTCGTATAGCCTCTCTTGTCTCCACGTCGCAGATCTTCCAGCCAAGAGAGCGCCTTCTCAGAATGCTTTGTGAGTTTATAAACATAGCTCCTGTCTTCTTCAGAGAAGCGCTTCTGAAGCAGTTGATAGCCTTCCTCACACCATTGAGTCAGGTAGAATCTAGCATCCCGAGACATGACTTCAACATTACGCGCTCGCATCTCTAGCAACTGCTGATCCAGCAATGCTTCAAGATCTTCCTCTGCGATTTGGGTTAGACCGTTCTCTTTGAAAGACTGCTGAAAGAAGCTTAGTATGAAACCAGCATGCTGCATACGCAGCAGCTTGAGCGTGGGGCTATTATCAAAATATTGATCGAATTGGGATGCCATAAAGTGAATACTCTAATCTGATATGCTCCTAGAGCTTACCTAGCTTTCGGTAGCCACAGGCAGAGCAATTCCATAATGCTCACGGAGCTTACCTAGAACCTCACGATGATTGGCTTCTAGTTGAACTGGCGTCCACTGATCGTTCTGATTCAGCACTCGCAGTGAATTTGGGCAGGTATCAATTCGTTTCAGGAAATAGTCCTTTTTCTTATTCGCATAGTCCTTTCGCCCTTGTGAGGCATTTTTGTTGGTTGTGATCAGCACCAGATTACCCAATCGGTGTGTCCATTCTTCACGCTGTTTATCGGTGAAGTCCTGCTTCCATTGACTGGTATCCTCTGGAGTCTGAGGTAGGATGTGCTCAACAGAGAGACGGTCTACGCTGAGCTTTTGGGACTCATTGTGGTAAATATAATCCAGTTTCAATAGAAGGTAACGCGTAAACCTACGTCCATACACAGCAGACTCGATGGAACGGACAAATGCATCCTGATCTACATCGAAACAAGCGCTCTGCAATACCTCTTCAGGCGTAGCGCAAGATTCTACAACACGAATAACCTCATTCATATTCTCAATACGTGCTGTCGGTGTATACTGCGAAACCCAATCTGATGAAAACTTATTATCCAGAAGCGTTAAAAATTCTAGTATTCCATTGTATTTGAAACGATCAAAGTAGCGCAACAGTGGAGGAATCCAATCCGTTGATGGTAATCCTACCCACATGATTTTAATCAAGTTATCGAAGCGAAAGTTACCACCAACCTGTGTGACATTAACTCCATTGATCAAGGTTCCGTAGTGCTTTAAGTAACGTTCGACCATTTCAAAGGTTGCTTTCCCTTTTGTTAGCAACGCGGGCTTTAGCTGGCCCGTCTTCTTATCTTTTTCCTTTGGATTATATATCTTCTGATCATATTCGTCTAAAAGGTTCAAACGAGCTTTCTCTTTGACCAAAACCGTTCGAAGGTAGTTTAGGAACCGGTCAAACTCATCGCCCAATTCACCTTCAGCTTTTTCCCATAATTCAGCATAGCGCCGTTTCAGGCGCTCACTGTCTTGCTCACATTCTAAAGCACCTAGATTCTGGGATTTTAGAATGTCACTATTGCGGAGTGGCACACCACGGTCATTTAAAATCATGAACAAGCGAAAAGCGTCATCTAGGTCTTCGGTTGAAACATAAATCAATAAGACTTTATTGCGCAGGAACATCAAAAAGTCTTTCAGCAGAATTGAGTTTTCTGGATCAGACAGATAACGCCGTATTTCCTGTATGGCTTTCACCATGTTAGGCACAGACGGGTCTTCGGAACTATGAATCAGCGCTTCTAACTCTTCTTCTTGGGCAGTGCCTCCAGCTTTCTTTATGTATTCATTAACAAAATCCTGAACTGCCTCACGAATTGCGAACACGATGCGTGTGCGCTCAGGGATCTCATCGATATCGTCACCTTCTTGGAAAATAGCCTTCGTGCAACTGGCAGTGACCTTTGGCTCATCAGCCAAGTCACGAATGCATGCAAAAAGCATCAACATAGTTGTCATCCGCTGTTGGCCATCAAGTAGGTCATTCTCATCAAACTGTTGTCCAACAACGCTTCCAGCGCGCTTACTTTGGTAAACAAAAGAACCTAGGAAATACTCCTGATTAGGCTTATTCTTTTGAGCGAAGTTTAAATCGTCCAGTAAGTCATTTACCTGATCTTTACCCCATATGTAAGGGCGCTGATAATCAGGAATCCGGAACCACATATCCGAAAATATTTTTTTTACTAAAATCTTTTCACTCTTAATTTCGTGTTCTTGAGGCATCGTATTTGTATATAATTGTTTATTGAAAAATGAATAGAGTCACCGAAAATAGATCAGGGTCAGTCCAGCTTCACCTTCCGGCTTTCTTCCCAGTGGATTTCTAAGTCGAAGACCTGCTCGTCTGGTTCAATGTGCTCGTCGTCTGATTCACGCTGTTCTTTCAGCGCTTTTGAAATCGTTGCCGCATTTACCTTATTGGCCCATTTCGGATGCTCCAATGAACCAAGATCTTTCGACTCAAAGTGGTTTTTCCATGCCACAGGTTTACCATCTCGAATTATGAAATAAAGCACTTCGGCGGTGCGCCTACGTTCGCGTTCGACACGAATGAAACCATCGCGCAAAGCCTCTTCACCTTGTCCTGTGAGTTTCGCATGTTCATAATCTACACGGGTCCCTCTCATTAACATCTGCACAATAGATCGCTCTTTAGACAGCGTTTCACCTTCTCCCGATTCACACAGTTTGAATTGCTCCAATTCACTCCATGCTTGAGTGAGGAAGGCGGTATCTTTGAAAGCCATTTTCGCTGCAAGTTCTTTGAAGTCCGGTCGGTTGGGACTTTCAAAGCTCTTGAGGGTTTTCAATAGCAGCCATACAAAAGGGCTCAACGGTTGCGTCTTTACTGTGGTGAAAGAACAAATGATTTCAGCGGTTGGTGGGAGTGGCATATAAATAGGTCTCAGGTATTGGAGAACTTTTGATCGAAGTCGCTCATTAGTGTATTCAGTTCATGTTTGCTCAGTTGTTCATTTTGCCGAGGCTTGTGATTCTTCTTAGACTTGTCGTGTTTCTTATGCTGAGGGCGACGGTTCCCCTTCGGAGGTGATGCTTTTTTACGTTCGCCTCTATTAGAACTGACCGCTTGGAGAGTCGTGAAGGTGCCATACTGTTCAGCGATCTCGCGGATCGCCTGATAGGCGGGCTTTACTTCGGATTGCCCGATTTCCTCCGCTGGCACCTCGACTTGGCCGGAATCAAAGGTCTTCTTTCGACCGATGACGATGAGCAGCTTTCGGGCTCTGGAAATCGCGACATTGATGCGCCGGAAATCCTTAATGAACTCGCCGCTCAGATGGTCATCGGTGCGCGTGAGACTCACTATGATAATGTCCCGCTCACTTCCTTGGAACTGATCGACCGTATTCACACCTTTTGCCTCCAAAAAACGACGAAGCTTCGAGTCATTCTCTTCACGTAGCTTTTTTTGAATCTGGAGAATTTGTGCACGGTAAAGACTGATAATGCCGATGTCCTCGGTCTTGGGTAGCAGTGAACGTAATAAGTCCACACAGAGATCAGCCTCGGCCTCATTGAACCGTGATGTGCCTGCACGCTGATTTTCGACCGCTTGCCCTCGCAGGTCATGAGTGGAATCAATCCAGACCAAGTGCGCCCCGGGCTTTAACCATTTCTCACCCGAATGACTGGCCAAATGGAAGTTATGTTGCTTAAGCTTTGAAAGCTTATCATGGCCCGTCCCCGGCCGTAGCGGCTGATCTGCGTAAAACTGATTCACCGCAGCCATGATTTGTGGGTGCATGCGATACTGCTGATCCAGCGCGACGCGGGTGCTCGGATCGACGCTTTCGAATAGATGATTAAAATACGAGGTTGTTACCATCTCCTTGAAATCATCAAACTCCTGCTCAGTGATTTCACCGTTTTCAACTGCTTCAGGGAATGTCGTTTCCCGGAAGACTGGAGGTAATTGACGGTGGTCACCGACCAGTAAGGTTCGTTTGCCGAGCAATGCCGGCAGGATCAGTTCGGGCGGAGTCGCTTTACTCACCTCATCCACAATCGACAGGTCGAACACGGGGTTGATTTCCGTGCTACTGTAGAAGTCCGGCTTACCAGCCTCACTACAGGTCGCTCCGATGACGTTTGCATGCTTCCGATAATGTCGAATCGTCGGTTCATTCAGATCCTGCAGCTTGACGTTCTCTCGGAGGTGCGTCGTCCAATCATTCATCAAGGCCTTCCAAGTCGGATCGGTTTCCGATTCTGCGTCGACTTTCACTTGATTGGCACAAGCGCGCAGCCACCACCGCATATTTTCGTGAACTAGGGTGCTTTTGCGGTTCTGCTTACTGCTACTAATTCGAGCCGGACGAATGTGAGGCAGTTGTGGTAGCCGCTCCAAGGCTTGATCCACTGCGAGGTTCGCCTGTGAGGAAATCAAGATACGACCATCAAGGCGGCAATACTGCGATGCGATTTCAGCGATGACAGTGGTTTTACCTGTGCCCGGAGGGCCCCAGAGGAGCAATAAATCTTCCAGCGCTAACGCTTGCTTCACACAGTCCATTTGCTCCTCATTCGGATGAGGCGATGTATCCGCCTCAAATGCAGGCGGCTCACCATTGCAAGGAAGCGCAGCCTTAGCATCAAAGAGCCACGAGCGGAGCTGTGGGTTCTGGCTTTGAAACTCTGCAAGCCTACGAAGACCATTACGCTGCACGTCAATCGCCGCTAATTCACCTTCCATCGCAGCTTGCAATAAGCCTCGATCGGGAATGTCGCGCGCATCGTAAGTTTGAGCGCCATCCTCATTTTCAGCCTCGATGCAGATCCGCAACATTTCAGGCTGACCCGTCGGTGAGCCTCTCCGGCGAAGGTTGTAGCGGCCGCGACCGCGGGTGGCTTCTTGTTCATTGCCGACCGAGCGCACCGACTTAAATGCACCTTCAAACACCGCTCGTGGCGGTGTGCGTCTTGAGCGATCCTCTTCGTCCTCAGATTCGTCGTTTGGATCCGCAACGAGCTGTTCGCGCACATCTTCAGTGTAGAGCCGAATAGTTTCACCCACGAGCCGATTCTTGATCATTTCATAGACATGCGGATCTTCGAGCGTCAGTTCGACTTTACTGCCACGAGCGGTGACAGTAGAGCTTTTAAAAGTGTAGAGCTCATTCGCTTTACGCTCGGCCAGCTTTTGACGCCAATCGAGATAGTGCGTCCAACTACGGATGGCTTTTTCAATATCTGCACCGACTTCTGGCAGCTGTTGGATGAAATCCAGCCCCGCTTCGTCGGTTGTTATGGGTGATGCCCACGGATCTGAAGAAGGAATGACCAACTGAGCCAAGCACTCGCGCTCTAGGTGTTCGACCACGTCCCCCGAACGAGCTTCCGCCCCAATCACTACCAGTTGGTTCGATGCATCGAGTTCGCATACCAATGCTAGGCGGCTATGCTCAAACTGACCGCTCAATGCTTCTGGATGTGGCCGAAGGACGAATTGGCTTTTTTGCTGGGTGTGATACGCCCAGCGCCGGTAGATCAGAAAAATAAACGGCTTGAGTAGGCACTCTGTCACAAACTGCCGGAGCATGAGCATCTCTTCCTGGCGAGCCTTCCCAGAGAATTCGGTAGGTCCTTGATCCTCCTCGTGCAGGAAGGATACAAACTTTCGAGGCTGAGTTTCGAGTGCTTTTAGATAGAGTGCGATTTTCATTTCGACTTCGGTCTCTAGATGAGAGCATGTAAGGAAGATTATTAGCGCTTTGTAATAGTGCTTACTCGCTGGCTGGAATAAGACTTTGATGAATAGGGCATAATGAACTAACCCTGAGTATGATTTTCGTCGATATACTGGTCGCAAGTGTCGATAAGAAAATCGGGGACAGGATCATACTTCTGAGGTGACAGTTGGAACACTAGATCATTTTCGATGTGGAAGGTCTCACTAATATGCTTTCTTACGACATGATCTTCATGCTCCGCTTCAAGGAGCCTGAAGATCTGCACCTTTTCATATCCATTTTCAGCCTGCCGGTATGCAGCTACTATTTGGGTGTTATCGCCAATCACAGCGAGTAACTCATCGTAGGAAAAGCCTCCGACAAGCTCACTGACCTTACCCTCTACCTCGGATTTTTGTTCAGAGGTAAAGTCCACCTCATCATCCCCATTCTTGATGTATGGAGTTGAGGCTTTCTTGAAAAGGCTTGAAAGCATCTGATACTCCATACCTTTGTCATCAAGAATATCAAAATACCTTCTCAAGTAAATTAACCTGATAAGTTTGTTAGGATGTGTCTCCCTGACTGCATCACAAACCTGTTTAAAGCTGAGGACATCTCCATAGCTGATAGTCTCTTCGGTAAGAGAGCCATTGCGATTTCTGAGATAGCTTGCCACAGTAAACTCAGCGAATTTATCAGGCATGATCTTTACGGTGTCGATGACGGGTTCGACATCGTGCGTCAGCAAAAGAACGGTTTTAGACTTCAATGAGTTCGAGCCTCTAAAGAGCTTATGCAGTATCGAGAATTTCTTATTCTTATCGAATGAAGAAATTGGATCATCCAGAATTATCAAATCTGGGCTTTGAGCCAAACACTCATACATGAAGAGGATCACGGCAAATGCGTTTCTTTCACCATAGCTCAAATGCTGATCTCCATTTTGCACAGCCTTAGTTCCATCTGTATGTCTAAGCCGTAGTTTGATGTCGTTTTTCTCTCCTAGCAGTTCTACCTCATACTTGTAGCCAGCGTAGGACAAAAAGCCATTAATCTCTTTTTGATTATTTTCGATAGCGTCCTTAACAAGCCTCTCTTGTTGAGCAATTTGACCTTTAAGGAGGCCAATTTTATCGACAACTTCGGTGATGGAAGCGTCAACAGAAGCTACCACCTGCTGAGTCTTTTCAGAGTTTAGATATTGATAAAGGCTTATATCGATCTTCAGGGCGTTGATTTCTTCCTCAGCCCTGTCCTTATCCTTGAAGTCGAAATTCGATAGATTTTGTATCTTCTTTAGGTGATTTGAAAGAGCTTCCGCCTGTTGTTTCAGGGTGACGAGAAAAAGCTCCTCAGCTTCATTTAAACCTTCAATTTTCTTCACGATCCCTTCGAGGGTCGAAACAGTTGAAGTGGAGAAATAGTCTCCCAACTTTTCGATCACATCAATAATTGCACCGAGGTTTTCAACAGTCTTGCTGTTATATACCTCGCTGACTTTTTTGATCCTCTCCTTATTCTCCTCTGTAGGTGCTATGCAGTAAGGGCAACCACTGTCCAAATCTAAAAACGCGTTCCCTTGAGCCTGCCACTTCAACCATTTCACATTCGAATTCGATTTAAGATAGTTCGTGTAGCTCGAAAGCTCGTCAGGAATATTTTCCAGAATATTGCCATTCCCACCAAACGCCTTCGACATCTTACTATTTCCAGCCAACGCCCCCGCAGCAGTCGTGCGCATATCAGCAGCAAGTTGATCGAAATCTTTGATCGCCTGAGCCAACCATTCGTGCTCTTGAAAAACCTTTTTTGCATCTCCTATGAGGGCGTTAATGGCCTCCATCTTCTGAGTGTATGCAGGTGTCTTAATGAAAATCTCGAAGCTATTTTCAACCAGCTCTTCAGGTTTGAATACAAATTGAGTGACATACTCTTCGTTAAAAACCTTGACCGAACCAATCTCGTCTAATCCTGACACAGCAGGTGTATACTCATCCGTCTTGTCATTTTCATGCTTGAACGGTTTGAGTGAAGAGAGGTCTTCTTCGTCAACACTCAGCGTCAATGATCTAGCAATGGTGCTCTTGCCTGTTCCGTTAATACCTAGCTTGATATTCAGCTTCTTAGGCTGAATGCCGATCACTCCTAAATCGATATTGTTACAGTTTTTTATCTCGATGTTCATCTCTAATGGGCTTGGGCGTTGATTAGACTTACTCGATCTCACCAGCTTGGCTGACTGCTTTGGCTTGCTCGAATTTCTCACTCATCGTGGGGTTCTTGCGCGTGAGCTTTTTCACTGTCACGTCTTGGGCTTTGTCGTTTGCGAGGCGTAGATTGTTCTCCGACTTCAAAAGTGCATCTCTCGTTTTCTGTAGGTGACTGATCGATTTATCGATTTCAGAAACTGCTGTCTGGAATTGTCTGGAGGCTAGATCGTAGTTCCTGCCAAATTTCGATTTAAAATCTTCTAAATCTGCCTCGAAGTTCGTCACGTCGATGTTCTGGGATTTCACCAGTGCGAGTTCGTTTTTGTAGCTCAGGGCATTCATCGCGGCATCCCTCAGTAATGTAATCATCGGGATGAAGAACTGTGGTCGGATGACATACATCTTTTCGTAGCGGTAGGACACATCTACGATCCCTGAGTTGTAGAGTTCGTTCTCGGGTTCTAGGAGCGAGACGAGGATAGCGTATTCGCAGCCTTTCTCGTTGCGGTCTTTGTCCAGCTCTTTGAAGAAGTCTTCATTCTTCTTTTTCGTGGCCGTGGTATCGTTCTCATTCTTCATCTCGAACATGATGGAAACGATCTCGGTTCCAGTCTCGTCATTGTCCTTAAAGACGTAGTCACCCTTACTCCCAGAGCTGGCATCGTTGTCTTTCTCGAAATAGGCTCTCGGGAATGCGGTGGAACGGATGCGATTGAACTCCGTTTCGCAGTGTTGCTCAAGTGTTTCGCCGACCATCTTCGTTGAGAGTTTGGCCTTAAATTCCTTAAGACGTTCAATTTCCCCATCTCGGTCTTTTAGGCGAACTTCATACTGATCCGTAATGGCCTTCTCAGCGACCTGTTTTTCTAGGGCGGCTTGGTCTAGGTTGTGTTTGAGTGTGTCTCGCTCTTTCTCAACCACACCCACCGCTTCAGTAATTGCCAGCTTCTGGCTAATTTCCTTGGCTTCGAGCTGACCTTTGAGCTCTTGGAGTTCCTGCTGCTTTTCAATGCCAGCAAGCTTCGTGGCGTTCTCGCCATCGGCTTTGACTTGTTGTAATTGATTAGCGAGGTCGCTTTTTTCTTTTTCCAAGCTGGTAACGGCGTCTTTGACGGCCAACTCCTGAATCGTCCTCCCCGCATCCAACTGAGCTTTGAGTTCCTGGATAATTGCCTTCTGCTCCTGAAGCTCTGTCCGCAATACGCTACTGACCTTTTGTTCGGTTAGCTCGACGGCACTGGCCTTGTCCCTCTCCGCCTGCTCGAAGGCATTCTGAGTTTCCTGCTTTGCTTGCTTCAGCTGATTCAAGAGGTCGTCACGCTCCTTTTCAACTGTTGTCACCGCATTAGTCACCGCGAACTGCTGCTCGGTTTTCCCTGCTTCCAGCAGGACCTTCAGCTCTTTGATCGTTGCTTCTTTTTCCTGCGACTCAGCCTTAAGCTCGGTGCTAAGCTTTGCCTTCGCGAGCTCCACGGCATCGTCCTTTTGTTTCGCAGCGAGTTCCAGCCGTTCGTGCAACTGTGCGTCGAACTCCTTATCACGGACTTGCTTTAGGAGATCAGCGTATCCGGTCTCATCGATCTTGAATGCTTTACCACAGTGAGGGCAGGAAATTTCGTTCATAAAATTCTAAAGAATAAATTTAAGGGGTTGTAGTTGCTTGCTGGATCAGCTTCTCAAGATAACTGTCCTTGTCGTCGTCCATGAAGAGAACATGCCGGTCTTCGAGCTCTTGTTTGCTTACCTTGCCTTTGACGTTGAGTAGGTCCTCGAAGCTGGTGCCAGATAGGATGAAGGCATTGAGCGTCAGTGTTGGGTCTTTGAGTTCCTTTTCGACGTTCTTGACCTCTCGGTAGAGTTGTAGCTTGGGATGCGCCAGGTCGATATTACGGATGCCCTTTGGATCAACAAAGTTGAGCCACTGCTGACCGGTCTCTTCGTCGACCAGCCAGAGCAGGAAGTCGGGATAGAAATTGCCTGCGGTCGCAAAGCCGAGACCTCTGCCTTTGCTGTCGGCATTTCTCAGTAGGTAAAGACTGCGTCCTTTGAGCGCTTCCTCGCCTTTCTTGGTCTGATAGAAGGTCTCCAGATCCTTCACGAAGCGAACTTCGCTCTCAGCATCAAAGGCAATGGGGCGGAGCTTCAGAGGCACGCCCTTTGGATCTTCGATATGCAACAGCGGATAATAGAGGTGACGATCAAAGCAAATGGCGACCATTTGATTCGGTGCACTCCTTGAGGCATCGGCTAGCTTCTTCTCTGCTATTAACTTTTGTAGGACTTCCAAGCGTTGCAGGTAGACCTGCCCTTCGCTGCTGTCTTCGATTTCGAAGTGATACAGCTTGAGCATCGAGCTATGATCTTCATCCATCGCGATGACCTCATAGAATTGGCCTTCATAGGCATTTTTGAGCGCCTTGTAGAATCGATCTGTATAATCAACCAGAAGCTGCGTGAGGATTCGTTGCTGCTTAAAGACATCGCTGTAGCGCGTGACCTGCATCTCTTTGGCCGGGGCATACAGCGTATACCAGCTATTACGCGCAAAGCAGAAGGCCCTAAGGCGCTCTTTCGATACACGTAAATTACTCCAGCTACGTTGTAATTTGTAGTCTTGGACCGCCATGAAGAGTTGATCCCAATTGAAATGCTCCATCACTTCAGTTGAAAGCTTCGCTTCGCTTCGGGCCTCCTTCTTAGACGCACTCCCTTTGGATGTGCTACTCAATGCTTCGATGCGCGGATACAGATCCACGACCACATGCGGCATTTTGATCTTTGGCTGCTTCGTCTTTGCATCCATGAAAGCCGCAGGCACCTCGTAGAGGTCGGGGTAGTGTTTACGTTTAAAGCCGTTCTTCTGATTATCTTTGTATCCGTCTTTCAGCCCCAGTGTCTTGAGCTGATTACTGGGTAGATTGGCTTTAGTTGGGAAATCGAGCTCCAGGATCTCATCCGTCGGCGTGATGCCTTCTTCTTTGAGATAGTCCTTAAACTTGGCCATGTAGTTGGCGCGGACACCGAAGATATTGAGCGTCTCCAATTTATCCAAGTGTAGGCCTTTGGGGCGCTCTGTCACAGATGTCCGCTTCAGTGAGAAGTTGCTCCCTTTGAGGCGGACGCCTCGACCAAAGAGCTGGATGATTTGGGAACCTTCGCCAGTGCCCATGTTTAGAAGGCCCATGGTAGAGACACGCCAACTACTCCAGCCTTCGGTGAACTTACGCGAGCCGATCAACACGTTGAGTGGACTATCCTTGCGATTGATCGACTTGAAGAGCGCTCCGCCGAACTCATCGGATTCCGTATCAAAGATCTCGTCACTGTTGTTGTCGGCCAGTGTGTGAAACTTCGAGTCATCCCCAACGTTGATCAGGCCGAACGGTTCTGCATCACCGACTCGCAGCGCTAATTCGCCCTTACTGCGTTTCAGATTCACCAGTTTGAGCCGCTGAGGTGCATCCGCATTAAAGAGGCGCTTCAAGATGTCCTTGTAAACTTCGGCGGCATCGCGCCCCATCATTGGTAAGAAACGTTGATGGAAGATATTGTTACCTTTTGCGTCGAGAATTCGCGTTTTGTTTGCAATCAAATCCGCAATCCAAGGCACCATTTGCTTCGGAGTATTGAGGAAATCGCCAAGGAATTTGGTAACGGTCAAAATGTCGGAGTCGTCATCGTTGACCTTATTGCCCACGAATACCCACAGCGGCTTTTCAATATTATAATCGGTGAGCGCTAGCTTCTTGGTCTCCCATAGCCAGAGCTGCTGATAGAAGCTCAATAAGCAGGCGGTGAAATAGAGCTTCTGATCATCGTCTTCCTTGTCCTCTTTGAGGTTAAGAATCAGGAACTCTTTACCGTAGCCGTCTTCGTAAAAATATTTGTAGGAGTAGTCGAAGAGCGTGCACTTGGCGTAGGTTTCACGCGTCGCATTGTTACGTGCTCTCTGGCGATCCTCATTCGTGAGCGTAACCTTTGCAATGTCCTCCTTCGGAATCTCGCTGAGCTTAGTCGTGCCATGAATCGTCTTTGCCTTGGTTTTACGAATTTCATCCTCCGCCTTTTCGACGGTCGGCCCTTTACCCACTGCTTGTCCGAATGTGGCAGAATACTCGAAGGCGAAACCATTCGAGACGAGTGCACTGCGACGACGCATCCAAGCTCCTGCTTCTTTGCCGGTGCCTCGGTGGCCTTCGTCAACCAGCACCAAGTTATTGCCCTCAAACGCATCCACCGCGACGGTCTTATCGCCCATGGTGTCACCGAGTTTATTGATGTCGATGACTTCGATGGTGCCCTTAAAGTCGGGCTTACTGTCTTTCTCAAAAAGTTTAGTGAAGCCAAAGCCTGATTGCTGAGCCTCTTCAAGGTGCTGCTTGGATAGTCCCTCATTAGGAGTCAGCAGAATGATCTTATCCGGGTAGACCCCGTCGCGACCATCTTGGAAATAGTGCAGGTATTGCTTGATATTGACATGCAGTAGCAGCGTTTTGCCGCTACCTGTGGCATTCCAAAACGCGATCTTGTTGAGATCATCGGCCACAAATGGCTGAAAGAGAATCTGCCCTTCATCGCTGTGGAATTGATCCAGTGCTTCGTTGAGCCCATCCAGCAACTGCTGTTTGCGGTTAAAATACCAATCTAGATAAATCTCAGTAAAGAGCAGCGAGAGATACTGGAAGTATTTCATCTGCAACACGTGGCCTTCGATCTTGTTACGGGCACTCGTTATTTCATCCCAATAGGTGACGATATTGAAATCATAACGCCGCAACTCATCCTCACTGATGCGGTCGATATTGAAAAGGTTGCCCGTCAGCTCATGGAAGAACAGCGACTGCCCGTCTTCGTGTAGGCCTTCATAGCGATCCTCGCCGAGGCGTAGCTTGAGCTTTTGAATACTGTCTCCGTTGAAGAAGCCGAGTAGCCAGCGATTGAGGACCAAGTCCTGGTGGAAGCTACGCTTCTTTTTCGATGTGCGTTTTACTGCCATTATACGTCCTCCACCTCAAACATGCGTTGCAAAAACTCGGGCTCGATCTGGCGAAGTTTTAAGCTACGACTGATGCCGCCTTCATCTTCGGCTTCTTGTGTGACCGATGGGATGTTGTGGTCGCCGTTGATGTAGACGACGTCGTATTCGCTATCCTTCGGATTGATCTGTAGCTTTTCGCAGAGCTTGTTGAGTGCGTCGTAATCCACTTGCTCACAATCCCGCCAAAGCACGAGGCAACGCTCTTCGCTCGGTAGGGTGCCTTCGACCGTGACATAGCCGCGCTCAAACTGACCATCGATGTGCTTCACGCGCAGGCCGATCAGGTAGTTGAAGGTCTCGACGAGGTCGACTTTCTGTGTCGTGAACGCACCCGCTGAGTCGGCCGCAATTTTGAGCGTATAATCAAACGGCTTCTTAAAGTCGTCGACTGAGAGCAGCGAGCCTTGGCTTTCGACGTCCAACATATAGTTGAGCAGATAGTCGTCTTTTAGCTCATCAGTGAAAAGTTCCCCTGCTTCATTGCGCTTGAGCTGGAGATTGTTCAGTGTGTCTTCGTAGGATTCTAAGCGGATGTATTTGAAGCAGTGGGAAATGCCTGAATTGCGGGTAGTTGGCATGCCTTTTTTCCACTCTGCAGAATAAACGATTTTTTGGATCCTAGATTTTAGAACTCCATCAAAATGATGTCCCATTTCGTTTAGAATATACTTACGATTACCTCCGTCGCATCTATTCAATTCAATAACAGCATGGCCAGTTGTTCCAGAGCCCGCGAAATAATCTAGCGTGATTGAGTCTTTGTTAGATGCACCGGCAACATAAATTGAGTCCCTTACAGCGTGGATGGATTTCGGATATGAAAAAGGATTTTCTTTGTATATACTCTTCAATAATGAGGACCCATGCTCGGTTGAGGAGTGTTTCGCGTCGAACCATGAGGACATACATGCAACACCAGCGTCGTTGGGCCTTCTTTTATAATAAACGTAATCCCTTCCTTTTCTGTCTGGCCTAACCGCGAGTTCGTCCATCGAGGTGAGCACAGTAGTATGACTCCATCTCCAAGTTTTTTCGTCCCCGTCATCATTTGTAGGCCAAGTTACCTGCTCGCAGTCTCTCGGCTTCTGTAAAATTATCCAATTTTCATCTTCCTTATCCCAACTCATTTTAGGAATGATAATCTTACCCCCATCTATGTATATAGGGTAGTATAATGCGCGTCTTTTACCTCGATCAGAGTTTGACCCTTCTCTGCGTAAGTTTCGCCATTCAAAAGCTCCATTTGAGTCTCTTTTATTGAATCTAGCCATCTGCTCATCAGTTGCAGGCATGCGACCAATTAGCGACGTTGAGTCAGCACCCACAAAGTGAACGTATTCATGAGAGACGGAATAACCTGTTTTCATTGGACGCCCTGAAGGATTAGACCTTACCGCGATAGTTCCGAGTTCACAGTTCTGATATAATTCAGAAAGAATAAATGATAGTTCTCGGCTTTGCTCATCGTCAATTGCAACCGCAGTCACACCACCAGTTTTTAGCAAGTGTTTTGTCTCTTCTAGCCGGTTGTGCATCAGAGTCTGCCATGTTGAACTTTTGTATCCGTTCTTATAGATGATTGGTGATGCATCAGTATTGTAAGGCGGGTCAATATAGACACAGTCCAGTGTATTCGAATACCTGGAACTCAGTAATTTTAAGCAATGAAAATTCTCCGATTGAATTAATAACCCATCGGAAGTTTCATCAACATTTTCAAGTTTCCCCAGAAGCTCATACTTGAAGTTAACATTGAAATTCTTAGTGTCGATTAAGAGATATTTGTTAGCTTTTAAAAAATTAATAGAAAGTGGATTATCATATGCCACTTCACCGAGTTCTTCCCCCTTTATCTCATCAATCGCAAAGAGCTTAACCCATTCTTCACGCTGTGTGCCATTCGCTGCTATCTCAGGATATAACTCTTCGGGCACTCGATCCAAGGTGATGCAATAGTTGGTCTCGACGACGAACTTCTTTTTCAGCCATAACTTCTTCTGGAAGTCTTCAATTTGCGCGAGGAAGCGAATGAGTTCCTGCCCGATAGCACGGAAGCATTGAATCATCCGTAGGTTCTTTTCGATATCGGCAAACTTCTCCGCATCCTGCACATCGTCGAGATGCATGACCTCGTTCTTGATGTAGAAATCAAGTTCGTTGCTGAGGAAGCCACTCAAATCCTTATGGATAAAATAGTCCGATGAATTCTTTGAAGTATAGTCGGTTAGATTCTTTTCGAGCACGGTGCGCTGCGGGTTCTTCTCCGTCGGTTTGCGGGCGCTCAGATCGAGCCAGCGCGCTTTAACTGCCGCATCGTCGAAGACACGTTTGAGCGCAGTTGCGATCAGGGCTTCTTGCTTGGTCTTTTTGTCGACGGGGATGTATTCGAAACATAGCACCAGCTCAGTGCTTGTTTCGCCACCTTCGATGACTTCACATTCTTCGATTGGCACGATAGTCTCTGCGTATTCCTCACCTTCGTCATCGGTGCGCACGACTGTTTTGGATTCCACTAGAGCAAAGCAGCGATCCTTATCGTTATCCTTACGATTGTCCTTCGCAGTGTCGGCAGAAACCAAGCGAAAGTGCACCTTGCGCCCGTCGTCGAGCTTGAAGGTATAGTTGGAGAAATTCTCGCCGCTCTTGATGTAATACTGATCCTTGTTGGCCCAGTGGAGCATCACCTCTTCGCCAGAATAAGGGATGGCGTAGGTGTCTCCCTTATAGCGACGCTGGCTAATGAAGTCGGCCTTGTGGTAGTAGCGAGGAAAGAAGGTCAGTAGGTGCGAGAATACGGCGTTCTCGTGCTCGGCATTGGTGGCGGCACCCTTATCCAGTGCTGTCAATTGCTGGCCGAGGTCACTGGCTAGTGCGTCGGCATCTGTCAGCTCGCCCGCATCGTCAAAGGCGCGTTTACCAAACTCGTCACGGATTTGCGCGATGAGGTCGGCTCGTTTGCTATCCGCGTCCGCATTCTGGCGTTTACCGATCTCGGTCTCCACCTTTTCACGGAGCGTGTTCTTCAGGTAGTCGTCGATCTGCTCGGCCCGCTGGTTGATGATGCGGTAGATGCCGAAGTCCAGGTCGGGCTTATCGATCTGGAAGATCTCACGTAATTTTTTAACAAGGTCGTCGTATTTGCTCATGGCGGTAAAGTTTAGTGCTGTTTGGCTTGGGAGGGAATTATGAGGTTCTCTCTATTTTTTGGGTCTTTTGGATTTGAGAACCAAACATCTCGTGCAAAGGGAGAAGTTTCTGGATCATATCTGTCGAGGCAAGATTGCACCTCTTCGTCGGTTATTTGACTCCAGTTTGTGGCGCTAAATAAGCCACTGGGCTGCTCAAACTTAACTAAAATCGCATCAGCTTCTTTGCGGGTAAAGCGTCGTTGAGGCATAGCCTTGTAGTGCTCACGATATTCCTCGATTGTGCAGTCTATTCCGTTGTTGTTAGCATTATCCCAGACTCTTTCTCCAGATTCGATCCAGGCATGCTGGCCGAAGCTTGTTACGCCATGAACGAGTCTTACCGGAGGTTTGTCTATTCGATCTTCGGTAGGTGATTTTTTGATGTATTCAAGAGCGGCCATATAGCAATTCCCCTTAGTCCAATCCCGGTTGATCTGATCTAGTGGCAATTTCGTTTCTTCGTGATCACTCATACTTGTTCATCCTCTTCTTCAATTGATTCTTCAGGCAGTGCAGGCACTGGTGGATTGTAGTAGGTGTCGGGAGACCAAGTCTTGAGCGCATAGGCGACTAGATCACGTTGTCGCTGCTTGACGGATTCCAATGTCCACTGCGGTTCTTCATTATCTCCGGTTTCAGCGTAGTCCTCCAATTCGCCTTGGCTGAGAAAAGTGGAGTGCTTGTTTAGGTGGACTAGCTTGTCCGTGAAGTCGTATTTACCTTTGGCCGAATTGGCGGAGATGGAGTCGATCACGAGATTGCCGAGCCGATGAGTGGCTACTTCACTGAATTTCGCCTCTTCGTCCTGCTCTTCCCATTGAACCGTCGTCTCGGATACTGGGTTATTTTGAGCTGCGATATGCTCTAGGCTCAATTTGCTCTTTGTGTCCCGTGGATAGAGATACTGCCTCCAGCCGAGGTGCTCAGTTGCTTTGCCGGGTTGACTGCGGAGATGGTTTTCGTAGCGCCACAACAGGTATTGAGCATCCTTGCGATTGCTGTGATACAGACCTGCTCGATTTAAGCCACCTTCGAAGCGATTTTGAATGTCATACCAATAGGATATGGAATGCAGAAAGTTTTGCAGGTCACTGAAAGTGCCTTCAAAGTCACGTGCATGGGTATAAAACTGAGAAAGCCCGGCGTCGGCTCTAAGATTACTAAGCCCATAACCACGCATGGCGTAAACTTCCATCAGGCGACAGCATAACTGAAAGTCTGTTTTGCTTGGGGACGAATCTTTGCGATAGGTCTTAATGACCAGTGGCCAGAAGCTAGCCATGCGGTCGAGAAGAACCAGTTCGGCAAACGCGGGGTATTGGTCGCGAAGGTCGAGCACAGCTTGAACTACACGAAAGGTTTCGCGCAGGTTTTCGGAGAATTCTAACACCCAGGCTGTCACGTCCTCACCATCGGGCCGATCTCGAATTGTATGCTTGATCAGTTCTTTCGGGCGACGCCACGTGTCGCCTCCCCAGTTTAAATAAGATGCGCAATGGTAGGATAGAATCGCGTCTTCTGCAGGGGCTTTGCCGATCTGTCCGAGTTGTTCGACAGTTCGGTAGATCTTTGAGAATTCCGTCTGAATGATCTTTAAATTATCATCGGGGTTCTTGGCATGCAGGTAGACCAAGTGCATGAGATAGCTCTTGATCGCTTCTAAGTTGGTGAGTCGTTTGCCTCGGTCGTTTTGTAGTTCGAAAATCTGGGTAGCATCGGCTGCGGTTGCGACCGAATAGACCATTACCTTGGAGCGGGTGAGTGCATCGACTAGGCTGGGCCATTCTGCATCGGTGATTTCAGATTGGAAATAGTCGTAAGCTTCTTTGAGACGCTTGGAAGACGGAGACTCCTCGGACACGTCGCTGTTTGATAACCTTAGGATTTTTGTGCGGAAAAATGAATTGTCCTCTTCGATCGTCTGAAACTTCTGCACTTCCACAGCATCGTCAAAAATGAAGTTGCGACGTAGCAGGGCTGGGTTGACTAGCCCTGAAGATAAGGCACTACGCTCTTTATGCGCATGGAGTGCGGCTGCAATGAAAACGACGGAAGTGGTCAAGCGTTGCTGACCATCAACGACATCGACTCTGTCTGCTTTGGTCGCATGGAGTAGTAGCGTGCCAAGAAAGTAGTCTTTCTCAGGGTTCTTTATTCTGGCTACTGCTTGTTGCCTGAGATCGCTCACAAATGCTTCAAGGTGTGGTTCTTTCTCCCAGGAGTAAGCACGTTGATATTGCGGGATGTTAAATGCTTTAAGCGTGAATTGCGCTTCAAGAGTATCTGTGGAATTTTCCATATAAAATTAAATGACCTGCCAGCGTATCGTGAAGAGTTCTTTGGTGGAGGTTTTCTGAGATAGGCGGTTTTCGAGTTCGGTGATGAGCATATCTCGCTTATCATTGATCTCGTCTTCAACATCGAAGATCTGCTGTCGTTGACGGCGTTGCTTTTTCTCCAGCGATTGGATCTTTTCTTGTAGTTCCTTCTGTTCGGAGAGTGTCTCGGCGAGGCGACTCTGGCGTCGGATCGCTTTGATCTGCTCCTTGGTGTCTTTGATCGCATTTTCCGCCGCTAGAACGGAATCTTCAGCCCATAGCTCTAGACGTTCTCGGGCTTGACCAAAGTGCTGACTGTTGGCTTCCAATGAGCGGTTGATCGTGGCGTCAATATGACGCTGAGATTCTTCATCTAGACGAGACGCAATAGTGATGGGCAGGTTGATTCCTGAAGTCGTTGTGTCACCACCGCAGTTAAAGAGTTTCTCGCACGTTTCTTGGTCGAGTGAGCTGCCGTCTTCCTTGAAAGCAGAGAATAAGAGATACTCCTCTTCTTCGTAGCTTTCGATCTTGAGGCGGTTAAGTCGCAGATAGCCGCTTTGACCTTTGAGGGCGTCCACAAGTGCTAGCTTGGTGGGATGGTTGGTAATATCGAAGACGATTTCGCTGGCCGGAGTGTCTAAGGATTTACCAGCTTCAGTGACCCATTCACCGAGAGGATGTGAGATACGGTAAAGAAAATGACCGTGCTGCTCAGAAGGTGTCTGTTCGGAGGCTTTCTTCTCCTTGCTGATTAAATAGTAGTGCCCAGAGAAGACGTCGTCAGCAGGCGATTGCTTGAGTTTGAAGGAGTGGTCCGCTTCGGTCCAATCGGCTCGGGAACCGATTACGTGCTTGCTCAGGCCCCAGAAGCGGCGGCCAAAGGCGTCGAGTCGGCTCTTGGTGTCGGCCAGCTCCATCTTAAGGCGTGCATGCACATCCTCATCAAAATGCTCGATCAAGGCTTTTTGTGTGTCTGCCATCCGATTCTTGATCGAATCGTCAAGCTCGTCGCGAAGCTTTTGGAAGGCGGTATCGATCTCTTCCGGCGTGCGGCATTCCTGATAGATGGCGAGAATACGCTTCTCGAAATCGACACCACTCTCGATGGTGCCCAGCACATCGTCGGAAGCCCCGAAGACACCATCAAAGAGCAGGAACTTGTCCTGCAGTAGCTGGTGGACGCGTTGGTCAGCTTCGTTTCGGTTGTTGATGAAATTGATGACCACTACGTCGTGCTTCTGGCCGTAACGGTGGCAGCGGCCAATGCGTTGCTCGATACGTTGTGGATTCCAAGGCAGGTCGTAATTAACAATCTGCGAGCAGAACTGCATATTCACGCCCTCGGCGGCAGCTTCGGTGGCGATCAAAATAGATGCGTTGTCGCGAAAGTGCTCGATAATCGCGGTGCGGGCATCCACTGCCCGTGAGCCGGAGGCTCGGCCCGTGTCACGATTCTTCTCGATCCAGTTCTCATAGATCGCCTTAGCTTCAGGTCCAGAGTTGGTGCCGTTGAACAGGGCGACTTGCCCGGCGTAGCCGTTGGCTTCCAGATAGGCCTTGAGGCCTTCCTGTGTTCGGCGGGATTCGGTAAAGATCAACGCCTTATGAGCAGCACCCATCTCGGACATGTTTTTGAAGCCCGCAGCCAAGGCTTGCACCAATGCTTTGGTCTTAGTCTCCGTGCCGATCAAACGAGCCCATTTTACCAAGGCTTCGAGCTCCTTAATCTCTTCAGACAGCTTTTTGATGTTAAGCGCGGGCAGTGCTTCTTTATCTTCGTTCTGTTCAGCTTCAATATCGTCGATGATCTCATCGAGTAGCTCGTCTTCCAGATCATCGTCTTCAATGATCTGCGCGGGGAGGCTCATTTCAGCGATCTTGCCGTCGCGCAGGTCCACCAAGCGCTGGATCATGGTCTCCAAAGTGCCAGCAATGGCGTCCACCGAGGAAGCGAGGAGCTTGCGCATGATGAGGATCGTCAAGTGGCGGCGCTGTCTCGGGATCGCGTAGCTCTCTTCGCGTTGGAGAAACGCGGAAACCGCGTCGTAGAATTTCTGCTCGTTGTCTGTCGGGTTGAATGGACGGGTGATCGGCCGACGCTTGGTGTAGCTGACATATTCAGTGACCTGGTTGCGCAGCGTGCGCTTGCAAAAACCACTGAGCCGTTGGCGTAGCTCAGGTATGTCACCGCCTGCGTTGACATACTGCGAGCGGAACGCGGCCACGTCGCCAAAAATCATGTCATCGATCAGCGTAGACAGCCCATAGAGCTCCAAGAGGGAGTTCTGCAACGGGGTAGCCGTAAGTAGGATCTTCTTACGGTCTTCCACGGCCCAGCGAATCCCTTGCCCGAGTTTATTACTGGGACGGTAGGCATTGCGCAGTTTGTGGGCTTCGTCGATCACGACCAGATCCCAGTCGATGCTGCGAATTTCCTCCTTGTAGCGATTGGCGAAGTGATAGGACACGACAATCACCTCTTTGGCGTCGAACGGACGCGGGTTCCCTTCCTTCTGACGTGTCTTATAAGCTTTCGCATCAAAAACGGTGCAGGGAAGGTTGAATTTTTCCTCCATTTCCAATGCCCATTGCTTGCGAATCGCAGCCGGGCCAATGATCAGAATGCGGCGTTTACGCTCGGCCCAGAGTTGGCAGAGGATGATGCCCGCTTCGATCGTCTTTCCCAGACCGACTTCGTCCGCTAGTATGACACCCTTAGACAGTGGCGAGTTGAGAGCAAAGAGCGCAGCCTCAATTTGGTGCGGATTCAAGTCTACCTGAGCATCAAACAGCGCCCGTGATAAACGCCCAATACCTTCGACGTTTTTCGACGTCAGCTCGTGAGCATAATATTTGGCGTGGTAGTCTGTAAGTGCGTTTACCATTACCCCAGCTCTCCAATCAATCTACTCAATTTAACTATTTTAACGTTCGCTACTCTATCAGCATATTGAAGCACCTCTTTCGCTATATCATCAGGAACCACGACGACCACCTGGTCACAGGGCAGTTCTGCACGGAAGAGACGAGCCGAGGTAATGGTTCGATCCCAGTCGCGCGTCGGATTCGATTTGCATTCGACTGCGATGCTTGGGCTGCCGGGGATGAAGAAATCGCAGATGATATCCTGATTCTGATGTGGTCCCTGAAATTCAATGTCAGCGTCAGTCAGCGCCGTAGCCACGGATTCGCGAAAAGCGATACTCTGCGACTTCGCCTGTAGATAGCGACGCACGCGATCTTCCTCAACTCGGTCATACACACCTTGATCGACCTGCGCTTTCTCATCGCTCAGTTCATCCTGAATACGTGCATACGCTGCGATCAACTGCTGCTGCTCCTTCGGAGTGCTGCACAGCTCCTCAATGATACGAGTCAAGTTCGCCTGCCGCGGTTTAGTGACCCCCTGGACGATCTTAGATAGTGACGTTTCACTCAGATTAATACGTCCAGCAAACTCCTTTGCGGTGATACCACGATCCATCAAAAGGAGCTTTATAGTATTACCGAAGGATTTCATTGATGCCACGTTAGGAGATAGAACCCGCGGGACAAGAGAAAATTAAACGAATTTAACTTAAAATGGCGACTAATACTCAAATAAAGGACAGCACATCTTTTGCTTCTCATAAAACCCATTGCACGAACTTCACCAGCAACCACGCGATCAGCCACAATGTTAGAGCAATTACAATGACCCCGATCACGCGACGAGCTGGCAATGGGATTTGATGCCTTCGACGGGGCAGGGGAGAACAAGCATTCGATTCGTAAACTGCAATATACTGTTGAACCACCTGTTCTGGATAGATGACAGGTTGCCCCTCCTGAATTCGCGCTGAGAACCGCTCAATTTCATCCTGAGAGAGCAAGTGATCCGTCAAGATGGTCGACTTGGCCTTATCCTCGGAGAGAACTGGAATGAAGCCACAACTAGGGCAAGTCACCAGCGCTCCAAATTTGATTGAGCCACATTTTATACATGCTGCGACTGTCATAATAATTTCATAACGTGAATCACGAATGGGCGATGGCTCGACGCGATAGATCGTCACCTCTTGCAATTTTAAGTAGCCACTGGATTAGCTCTGGAGTGAAGTAGTCCAATTGCTCTAGCACGCGTCTCTGTTCATCTAGATCTGACAATTTCAGCCACTGCTCTTTAGAGGTCTCAATCTTGCTGATTCCATGTTTAGTGAGGCTCCATTTCCCACGCTCCGGGCTATCAACTTCGCCATCCTCGAATAGATCCTTCCGCTTCCAGCATAAATCATTCCTCCAGATTTCTTCTCGATCAGAGTCGCGACGGCGCTCCATTTCCTCTTCCGGGATTTGGATGAAGCGCTTTCTAATCATGAAATTTAACACCTGATTTTTTGTAGGCTGATCGCAGCCCTTATGCCGTAAAACATATAGGGCGACTCGTAACGCGAAGCGTTGTTGACGTGCTTTATGCATAAGATTCCTCCTTTACTGGTATGACTGTGACCAAAACGATCTCCCCGACGCTCTTCTCGAAGATGTAATAGAAATTACCATAGCGCAGATCGACGCATTCCGAAGTCTCCGCTGGCATATTCGCTAGGACCCAACGATCTGGGCGCTTGATCCGTTTAATATTCTGCCCCAAATGCCAGGCGCGTTGAGCATTGCGAGATGCGGCACGGCGGCCAAGGCCAACCCGCTCATGCATCCGCCGAAATGCATGACGTGAAATATTCAGCACCGTGCTCATAGTCCCTCCAATGCGGCTGAAAGGCTCTCCATACTTTCCCGAGCGCAAGTCATGCGCCAAACGCCTCGCTCTAATTCCTCAAGAATGAGATCATCGCCGGCTTTCAACTCCCATTGATCGTAATACGCTTTAACGCGACCTCGCTCCTTTAAACGATTTCCTGGCTCCACTACCGTCGTATCGAAAGGCGCGCCATCAGAAGTTTGGATGCGCATCGGCTCACCAACTCGAATCAATCCTAGTTTCTTAGCCTTTGTTAAGGTCAGTAAACTTTGTTTGATCATACCATCGGTCAACTTAACCGTAATCTGCCTCAGGCCGGAACTAGGACTCAGATGATTCTCATCGCACTCAATCAGTCCCTCTTGCTCGCGCACCCGATCATAGCGCAGGCCGACCTCTTCCTGCAGTTTATCGATCAATTTGAGCTCGTCTGAAAGCTCCAACAAGTAGCGGCCATAATTCATATCATCAGCCTCTGCGAACTTCTCCTCCAAATCACTGTGCATTTTTTGGAAGGCTTCCTTAATTTCTAGAATGTTAATTCTTATGTCTTTCATGCCTTAATAATTACAAGAAACACGGCAATGTCAATTTATGTTTAACAAATAATGACATTTAACATTTATGAGGAGTTTCAGATCTTCAGCTGCAGGGGGATTTAGAGCTAAAGTGTGAGCTAGCCCTCACTGATACAGTATGTCCGAACTGTCAGATATAATTCTGAGAATGGGTGCATTCGCAAACAATCAGCCTCCTTGATCGACAAAGTTGAACGATTAAATCAACTTTAGAGCCATGAAAACGCTGACGCGCACAAAGCTTTACGAGAAGATCTGGACGACGCCTATAACCAGGCTTTCCAAGGAATTCGGGATTTCAGATGTGGGACTAGCCAAGACCTGCACAAAATACGACATCCCTCGGCCACCGCGTGGCTACTGGGCTCGGATCGCTGCGGGGTATCAGGACAAGCAGACTCCACTCCCGAAGGCCGACGATGTAACCATTGAATTTGATGTTGAAGCAAACAAACGCCGCCGATCTGCAATTAAGAAGCAACAGGAATTCGAGTCGCAACAGGCAGAAGCCTTTAAACCAGTGATCGAACAAGCAAAGAACATGACCCATCCGCTCGCCGAGCGATTTCTAAAGTTTATCGAGAAGGAGAAGCCCGACCAAAATGGTCTAGTTACAATGAAACGGCTGAAATTACCTGAAATTGAAATCGCCGCTGAAGCGATCCCTCGGGTGGTTGAATTCCTCAGCCTGATCGCCTTTGCTCTAGCTGAACACAAAGTGAAAATCGGTAAAAATCTCTCGAACGATACATTACTATTTGAGCGGGATGACTTCGGGGTAGGCCTCAAGATTTCCCAAGCCCTCATAAAGGGAGAACGTGAGCCAACACTAGAGCAGAAAAAGAACCCGAGTTGGACGTGGAATCTCACAACTTATACACCATCAGAAAAGTTAGTGGTAGTGCTACATTCCGCCAATCGTATCTACGGCACCAAGAAATGGACCGAATCCAATGCCAACAGTATCACGGACTTGGCTCCAAAGATCGCTACCCGAATTGAATCACTACTCGCAGGCTATGAACAAGAGCGGTTAAATGAGATTCAACGAGAGAAGGATCGAGCAGCTCAGGAAATACGCGCCGAAAAGAACAGACGGATACAGCGACGCTTGAAGCACATCGAGGGTGTTAAAGCAGGACGTGCCCGAGAGCTCATTCGAGCTTCGATGCTGTGGAAGGAATACCAGCAAGTAACTGAATTCATTAATGAATGTGAGCTTCGATGGTCTGAGGCTCGATCGCCGAAGCAGCAGGAATGGTTGAACTGGGCGAAGGAAGTTGCCGACAGTATCAGCCCTTTTAATTCGGGATATCCAAATCCAGACAAACATGGAGTCTTTGACGAGAGCACGGTTGAAGAGGATGGCTACTATTCGGATGAGGCTGCATTCATCCAGAAAACTCAGTTAATCAAAGATATTCAAAAGCTCACTGAGAAACGTGGATACGGCTACTCCTCTTGGTAGCTCCTTTGAGTCCCCGCTCAAGTGCCATCTCATTCATTTCTCGCCAAAGGTGATCGTCGCACCCGTAGATCAAATGCTTCATCCTCGCCGTATTGCAGAGTTTCCAAATCTTTTCGAAAGGAGCAGCTCCCGATGTATACATTAGGAGTCGAATCACCTGAACAATGTATTTGGCCCCATAAGA